>JBAXCY010000115.1:0-9498 GCA_037141235.1 Acidimicrobiales bacterium
GCAGCTCAGGTGGCAGCTCCGGTGGCAGTTCCGGTGGCGGTTATGGGGGTTCGGGACGTTCGGGATCAGGCGGATATGCCGGCGACCGCAACTCGTCGGGCTCGGGCTCGGGGGGATCGAGCGGACGCAGCGAGCGCACCGGCCGCCCAGCAGGTTCCGGATCAGGACACGGGGCCAGCAGTGGCGGAAGCCGAGGCGGCTCGTCTGGCTACCAGGGGAACCGCACCAGCCGCGACGGCGCATCGGGGGGCTACCAGGGGGGCCGGACAGACCGGGACAGCGCCACCTCGGGCTACCAGGGAACGCGGAGCGACCGCCCTGGGAGCTCCACCGGTGGCCGTCCCAGCAGTCGTCCACCGGCGCGACGGGGACCGAGCGACGGCGCCCAGGGCTACCGGGGGCGTCCTTCCGACCGCCCATCTGACCGCCCATCCGACCGCCCCGATCGCGGCCAGGTCGTTCGCAAGGGGTGGGGGAGTGTGGCCCGGCGAGGAGCCAGCATCGTGCGCGACGGGATTGAGCACGGCCCCGACGAGGACACCCCCGAAGGTCGCCGTCGGGCACGGACCCGCACCGACGAGTTCATCCCCGAGGAATTCGTGCGGGTGGACGACCGTGAAGAGTCTGGACGTGACCGGCCCCGCCCTGGTGCCCACCGCCCCGTGCGTGAGCCCGACGAGTTGTCGGCCGACATCGCCCAGGAACTAGCCACCGCCGCCGGCCCCGACTGGAACTTCCTGCGGATCCGCATCACCGAGCGGATGACGGCCGGTGTCGGCGCCTACGAGCGTGAGCGCTACCGAGATGCGGCCCGCATCTTGCGCACCGTGGTCGATGCCGTCCCGAACGCACCCACACCTCGCGTGCTGCTGGGGCTGTGTCAGTACCAGCAAGGGAATTGGAAGGCAGCCCTTCCTAACCTCGAGATGTTCACCACGCTCACCGGCTCGGTCGACCAGCACCCGGTGCGGATGGACTGCCAACGTGCGCTTGGGCGGCCCAAGCGGGTCGAGGGCCTCTTCGACGAGCTGCGCAAGGGTTCGCCCGACCCCGAGGTGCTCTCCGAAGGTCGGTTGGTCCTAGCTGCCACCCGAGCCGACCTGGGCGACCTCGAAGGGGCAGTCACCCTGCTGGTAGACGCCGGTGCTGGCCGTCTGGTCCGCAACCCGGCCGAGCGCCATCTGCGTCAGTGGTACGTCTTGGCCGACCTGACCGAACGTTCGGGCGACATGGCCAAGGCTCGTGAGCTCTTTTTGCGTATCCAGCACGTGGATCCCGACTTGTACGACGTGTCCGAACGCCTGGAATCACTGGGCCCAACCCCGCGACCCCGTCGCAAGCCCAACCGCACCCGCGACGCCCGTTAGGCTCTGCGCCCATGAGTATCGAACAACTTCTGGGAGCCGACGCAGAGTCGCTGCTCGGCCACACCGCCACGGCATTCCCGTCCGAGCTGTTGAACCTGCCCGGACCGAACGTCATCGATGATGTCTTCCGGGACTCGGATCGATCCCCGACGGTCCTGCGCAACCTTGGGACTCTTTACAACACCGGCCGTCTGGCCGGCACCGGCTATGTGTCGATCCTCCCGGTCGACCAGGGCATCGAGCACTCGGCCGCCGCCAGTTTCGCCAAGTTCCCGGCCTACTTCGATCCGGCCCGCCTGTGCGACCTGGCCATCGCCTCAGACTGCAATGCCATCGCCACCACCCTCGGTGGCCTCGGCATCGTGTCGCGACGCTACGTCCACAAGATCCCGTTCATCGTGAAGCTCAACCACAACAACTTCCTGAACTACCCCAATACCTACGACCAGGTGATGTTCTCCTCGGTCCAGCAGGCCGCCGACCTCGGGGCCGTAGGTGTCGGTGCCACCATCTACTTCGGGTCCGACGGTGCCGACCGCCAGATCGTCGAAGTGTCGGCCGCGTTCGAGGAGGCCCACCGGCTCGGGATGTTCACCGTGCTGTGGTGCTACCTGCGCAACCCGGCCTTCAAGCCCGGGGATACCGACTACCACGTGTCGGCTGACCTGACCGGCCAGGCCAACCATCTGGGTGTGACCATCAAGGCCGACATCATCAAGCAGAAGCAGCCCGAGAACAACGGCGGCTACAACGCCGTGTCGTTCGGCAAGACCGATCCGCTGGTCTACAGCGAGCTGACTACGGACCATCCGATCGACCTGACCCGCTGGCAGGTCGTGAACTGCTACGCCGGCCGGATTCCGCTGATCAACTCCGGCGGCGAGTCCAAGGGCGCCGACGACCTGGCCCAGGCCGTGCGCACGGCCGTGGTGAACAAGCGGGCTGGCGGGGCCGGTCTCATCGTGGGCCGCAAGGCGTTCCAACGCCCGACCGACGAGGGAGCAGCCCTCATCCACGCCATCCAGGACGTCTACCTCGACTCGTCAGTCACCATCGCCTAGGTCCAGAGGTTCCCGCGTCATCGAGGCGGGAGACCCGGGGATCCACCAGGACCACACCTGTAATAAGCGATGAGGGCTAGTTCAGTTGGGGGCGGAGACCTTGAAGCCCATGGACCGTGCTGCGGCTGCCATGCGTTCGTCGTAGGTGACGATCTCGCCCAGATCGGACCCGAGCCGCCCGGCTGCGGCCAGGTGGATGGCGTCGAGGGATCGGAGATCCATGGGCTCGAGCGTCCCCGCGCTGATCAAGACGCGGTCGTTGAGGCGTATCAGATCAATTCGGGCGAGCACCCGTCGACCGGAAGCCAACGCAGGAGCCCCTCCGCCGAGGAGGGCTCGAAGGACCTCGGTCCGGGCCAGGGCGCTCGAAACCAAAGGCCGCCGGCGTCGAAGGTGTCGGCGCAGGGCATCTGACTCAGGTTCGCGCACTGCCAGCTTCACGATCGCCGAGGAGTCCAGGTACGTGGCCGCCGTGGTCAGCGTTCTTCGCTCCGCAGGCGACGTAGTGCATCACCTGGAGACTCCACACCAGCGGGCAACTCCAGCGGGTCGGGAAGTTCGCTGATATCACCCGATCCTGGATCCAGATCGCCAGCAGATCGCATCTGTTCGAGTGGGGTGCCCTCGGGAAGCGGGGTAAGTCTTGCCACCGGGCGACCGCGATCGGTGATCTCCACGGTCTCGCCCTGTTCGACCAATCGCAGTAGCTCGCTTGCTCGCTGGCGAAGTTCACGGACGCCGACAGATGTCATGTGTTATTTGTAGCACATGACCAATCTGGAATCCAGGGCGACGGTCGCTACCCGGCGTCATGCGCGTACCTGCCGGGCACGACCGATGGGCGCGATCGCATCTAGCGATCACCGTGTCGAGCGCGGACGGCAGTAGTCTCATGGCGGTCCTTCCGCGTGCCCGCGGTGAGGTCGGATATCCGGCGCTCAAGTGAGTGGGCGCCGCTTCAGAACCGATGTCGGACGACCGGCGTCAGAGCACGTAGTCCTGGTGGGAGCCAGGACGAAGAGGAGCAAGGTGTCAGACACCACGATCGACCCGAAGTCCCCGCACCTGATCGACCGGGTAGTCATCCGGTTCGCTGGTGACTCTGGCGACGGCATGCAGCTGGCCGGCGACCGGTTTACGACGTCCTCGGCCCTGTTCGGCAACGACCTGGCCACCTTCCCAGACTTTCCCGCCGAGATCCGGGCCCCGGCTGGCACCCTGGCCGGTGTGTCGGCCTTCCAGGTCCACATCTCGGACCACAGCATCTCGACGCCCGGTGACTCACCGAACGTCCTGGTGGCCATGAACCCGGCTGCACTGCGGGCCAACGTGGCAGCCCTGCCCCAGGGTGCGACCATCATCGTCAACTCGGATGCCTTCGACGAGCGGAACCTGGCCAAGGCCGGATACGACCAGACTCCCCTGGGCGACGGGTCGTTATCGGCGTTCACTGTGTACGAGGTGCCCATGACCTCGATCACCACGGAGTCGTCCAAGGACCTCGGCGTCAAGCCCCGCGACGCTGAGCGGTCCAAGAACTTCTTCGCCTTGGGTCTGATCAGCTGGCTCTACACCCGGCCCGTCGAGCCGACGGTGGAGTGGATCGCCGAGAAGTACGCAAGTAAAGAGCTCATCAGAGAAGCCAACCAGCGGGCGTTCAAGGCCGGCTACCACTTCGGCGAGACGGCCGAGCTGTTCGAGTCCTCCTACGAGGTCAAGCCGGCCGTGCTCGAGCCGGGCGAGTATGCCAACGTCACCGGGAACACGGCGGCCGCTTGGGGACTGATCGCCGCCTCCATCCGCAGCGGACTACCGCTGTTCTTGGGTACCTACCCCATCACGCCGGCCTCGGACATTCTCCACGAGCTGTCCAAGCACAAGCAGTTCGGGGTGCGCACGTTCCAGGCCGAAGACGAGATCTCCGGTATTGGTGCCGCTCTAGGCGCTGCCTTCGGTGGCGCCCTCGGGGTCACCACTACCTCGGGCCCGGGTCTCGACCTCAAGTCGGAGATGATGGGACTGGCCATCAGCTTGGAGCTGCCATTGCTGATCATCGACGTCCAGCGCGGCGGACCCTCGACGGGCCTGCCCACCAAGACCGAGCAGGCCGACCTACTGCACGCCATGTACGGACGCCATGGCGAGGCCCCCGTGCCGATCGTGGCCGCCAAGACCCCGTCGCACTGTTTCGACGCCACCATCGAAGCGGTCAGGATCGCCGTCAAGTATCGGACCCCGGTGATCCTGCTCTCCGATGGCTATCTGGCCAACGGCACCGAACCGTGGAAGCTCCCCAACCTCGAGGACCTGCCCACCATCGACCCGGACATCGCCACCGGTCCCAACCACACCGAAGCGGACGGCACCGAGTCGTTCTGGCCGTACCTTCGTGACGAGGCGACCTTGGCCCGTCCTTGGGCGCCGCCGGGGCTGGCCGGCCTCGAGCACCGTATCGGCGGCCTCGAGAAGTCCGACGGGTCCGGCAACGTGGCCTACGACGGGGCCAACCACGAACTCATGACCCGACTGCGGGCGGCCAAGATCGCCGGTATCGCCAACGACATCCCACCCACTGAAGTCGACGACGAAGACGGCGCCGAGGTCTTGGTAATCGGGTGGGGCTCTACCTATGGCGCCATCGCCGCTGGCGTGCAGCGGGTCCGGGCTCGGGGCCTCAAGGTGGCCCAGGCGCACCTGGTCCATCTGAATCCGTTCCCAGCCGACCTGGGCGATGTGCTCAAGCGGTACCAGCGGGTACTGGTGCCCGAAGTAAACCTCGGACAACTGAGCCGCATGCTCCGGGCCGAGTACCTGGTGGACGCGGTGTCCCTCACCCAGGTGTCGGGTATTCCGTTCCGGGCCGCCTCCATGGAGACAGCCATACTGCAGATGATCGAAGACTCGGCCGATATGTCCTCGGCCATCGGAGAGGGGTCCGACCGATGACCGATGTGAGCGAATCTGTTCCTGTAGCGCTGACCACCCGCAAAGACTGGTCCTCGGACCAGGAGGTCCGGTGGTGCCCCGGATGTGGGGACTACTCCATTCTGTCGGCCGTCCAGACCCTGATGCCTGATCTGGGAGTGAGCCGGGAGTCCACCGTGTTCCTGTCCGGGATCGGCTGTGCAGCCCGTTTTCCGTACTACATGAACACCTACGGCATGCACTCGATCCACGGACGAGCACCGGCCATCGCTACCGGGTTGGCCACCACCCGGCCCGATCTGGACGTGTGGGTGGTGACCGGCGACGGCGATGCGCTGTCTATCGGTGGGAACCACTTGATCCACGCCCTGCGGCGCAACGTGGACATCACCATCTTGCTGTTCAACAACCAGATCTACGGGCTGACCAAGGGTCAGTACTCGCCCACGTCGGAGGTGGCGAAGGTCACCAAGTCCACCCCGTTCGGATCGCTCGAGCAACCGTTTAACCCGCTCAGCCTGGCGCTGGGCGCCGAAGCTGGCTTCGTGGCCCGGACCCACGACATGGATCGCAAGCACATGATGGAGACGTTCCGACGGGCCCATGCCCACAAGGGAGCGTCGTTCGTGGAGATCTATCAGAACTGCAACGTGTTCAACGACGGAGCCTTCGAAAAGATCACCGGGAAGGACAACCGGGCCGACATGTTGATCCCGCTGGTCCACGGGGAGGCCATCCGGTTCGGATCAGACGGTCAGTTCGGTGTGGCCATGAACCGTGACGGCTCGGTCGAGGTGGTCGAAGTGGCCACCGTGGGCGAGGATGCGCTGCTGGTCCACGACGAGCACTTGGAAAACCCCGGCCTGTCCTTTCAGTTGAGCCGCCTGTCGCGTGGGCCTTACGAGCCCACCCCGATCGGTGTGTTCCGAGATGTCGACCACGAGGAATACGGACAGCAGATGACCGAGCAGATCGATGCGGCCACCGAGCGACGGGGTCCGGGCGACTTCGCTGCCTTGCTCCGTTCCGGCTCGTCCTGGACGGTCTCGTAGTCCGAGGGCGGATCCTGCCTGACGGGTCGGCGTAAACGGTCGGCGTAAACGAGTCAGGGTCAAGAGTCGGGTCCAAGAGCCGGCGTCAGGGCGTGACGGTCGCAGGCACGGTGGGAACCGGGGTAGGCGTCAGCGGCGTCCCCGTGTAGGTGGCGTAGTCGCCATCACCGGTCAAGATCATGCAGAACTGCGCCGACGGGCACGACAGGCTCGTTCCGTCCTCGGTGTAGTCAACTGGAGTGGGAACCACTTTTTGCGGCGAGGTCCATCCACTGCTCGTCTGGCGCACGACCGCTCCGTAGGCATCGGCGGCCACACACGTGAATGCGGTGGGACAGGAGATGGCGTCCAGCCTTCCGTTGCCATCGATGGATCGAGGTGCTGACCATGCTGTCCCGCCAAGTCGGATCGACACCGATGAGCCGTGCACGGCAATACAGGTACGGGCACTAGGACAGGAGACGGCAGTGTCTCCGACATTCCCGTCGCCACCCCACGGTCCACCTGATGTCGACCACCCGCTGCCATCCCAGTCGAGCACGGCGTTCCCGACCATGGCCGTGCACGCAGATGGGGAGGCACATCCCAGTCCCACCCGGCCCCGTTGGAACAGGGCGACCGAGGACGACCCGGACGGAGTAGTAAAGGCCCGCCGTCCCGACCAGGTAGTTCCGTGCATGGTGGCCACATGTCCGGTGTTGTCGGCATAGGCGCAGAAGTGCTGCCCTAGACACGACACCGCAGCCGTCCGAGATCCCGTGTGTCCGGGTCCAGGGTCGGCCGGGTTGGGCGGAGAAGCAAAATCACCCTTCATGGGAGCAGGTGTGGACCAGGTTGTCGCATCGCCCAAGGTGGCGTGAGCGGAGCCGTCGACCACGGCGCACAGCGGTCCGTTGGTACACGAGATCGCTGGCATCCACGGCGGTGAGTTGGGACCGGGCGCGGCGGCAAAGTAGGTGGCCGGCGCGCTCCAGATGGCCCCGGTCCACGAGGCGGTCACTCCTGGTCCTGACGATCCGATGGCATCGGCTTGGTTGGAGCCTCCACCCGCGGTGAGGCAGAAGACCTCGGAGATGCACGACAGCGAGGTGTAGCCGCCGGCGGGAGGCAGGGTGGTGGCCGGTGAGGACCAGCCCACAGTGGGCACGACCGGAGTCGGAACCGTCGTCGGCACGGCCGAAGGGAGGGTGGTCGTTGTAGTGCTGGTCGTGGTGGTGGCCGGGGTGGTAGCCGGGTTGGTAGCCGAGCCCGGCCGGTCGGCCGAGTGGGCCGACATGGACGAGCAGGCCGCCAGGACGAGGAGCAGCCCCCAGGCGGCGCCCACTGCCGCTATCCGTCGCACTGCCACTTTTCTCCTCGGCCTCGGTTCGATCTGGGTTCGGTCTGGGCTCGACCGCCTCAGCCCCGCTCAGGCTACCGGCCCCGCAGATCGTGCCGAGTTCAGCCCGCAGGGGCGTTACGCGAGAACGTGTTGTGCGGCGTGCCGGCGCCGTCGCCGATTCGCTCGAGTGTCACCACCATGCCCCCACCGTCGGGGCGGGTCCAGATCATGTGGCCATCCGCATCGAGCCGGCGGGTGACCTCGATGCCGGGCATGCCCACTGGACGCAGCACGAACACGCCGTCCTCGTAGGAGGCGACGACGTGGATCGGCGTGATGAAGTCGAACACGGAGACATCGTGGACCCCGTTCTCCTCGGTGCCGTCGGCTCGGGCATCGGAAACGGTGCCGCCTCCCATGTCGATGATCCGGTCGCCGCACTGTTCGATGCGCTCCATGTAGGTGAGGATCGAGTCATCGGCCCCCACCACCTCGCCGCCCCGGAGGGCGCTGATGGCCTTCCACAAGCCGCGCAGATCAGGAGCGCCCGCCACCAGCGGTTCGGTGCACGACGTGAGCACCGGCTCGGGAAAGGTATCGCCGTACCCGCCCGGAGGGGTGTGGGCCACGGGGATGTCGTCGGCCTTCATCGTCCGTCCTGGCCGTGTCGAAGCGATGGGGGAGTCTGGTGCATCGGGTCTCCTGTCAGATGTGAGAACAGAATCCGCAGCCTAGAGGTGGTCGGACACTGCACGCTCGGACACTGCACGCTCGGACACTGCACGCTCGGACACTGCACGCTCGGACACTGCACGGGCCCAGTTCAGGCGTACTTCGCCACCAGTGCGGCCAATGCAGTGGCGCCGTCCGGGTTGAGGTGGACCTGGTCGGCGGTGAACCACTCGGGATGGGGGGTGGCCAGGGCGTTCCAGTCGGCCAGCACGGCAAGGCCCGGATAGCGGGCCGCGCCGGCGGCCAGCACGGCATTGTCGGATGCCATCCAGTCCCTGGGCACGCATACATTGACCAGGACCACTCGGTCGACTCCGGAAGCGGCCTGCATCATGGCGTCAACATCGGAGGCGGTCACGGCCCCGTTGGTACCCAGCTCCACCACGAGGACCCGGCCCAGGGTGCCGGCGGCCCGATGAGACTGCACGACGCCGATCCCGGTCTCGAACTGGCGGCTTACCAACCCGTCGACGGTCACCCCGGGAATATCGATGCTGAGCTGGGGCTCGATGTCCAGCAGGATCGAATCACCGACTGCCGTCACTGGGCCGGGTATCGGGCCGGGTTCGGTGGTGGTCGTGGTCGTGATGGACGCCGGATCCGTGGTCGATGGCGAGGACGGATCTGCCGGGGCCGAGGAGCCGGCGGTGGGGGAGCCTGCCCCCTGTGCGCTTAGGCCTCCGGCTGACATCGGCAATGCGGCCCGGACGTTCTGGGAGTAACCCAGACCGGCCAGGGCGGCCAGCACGGCCACGAGCAAGACCCCGATGGCCCGGTCGACCCGGCTGATCCCCGACATCGTTCCATTGTGACCCACCTGGGTGCGTCGGCGGGTATCGGCGGGTATCGGCGGTGCGTCGCTGGTCGTGGCGTCGAACTGCGAGCAGATGGCACCGCCTGTGGCAGGTGGACTCGTAGACTGGTCGTCGTGGACGGAGTAGAGGCGGGCCCGGTGACTGCAAACGGTGACGATCCGTCGCCTGGGTCAGACGGTGCAGACGGTGCAGACGGTGCAGACGGTGCAGACGGTGCAGACGGTG
>JBAXCY010000116.1:0-9498 GCA_037141235.1 Acidimicrobiales bacterium
GCCTCCTGATCAACTCTCGCATGTGCCCGTCGAAAAGCACTTCCAACGTCACGGTGAACGTGTACAGCGCCGTGCCCACACCCAGCAGGATCAGCACGATGGTGAAGATCTTCACCCCGGTACCGATCGGATCAGGGAATCCGTAGCCGACGGTGGAGACCGTGACGATCGTCTCGTAGAAGGCTTCGAGGGGGGCGAACCCGAGGAGGCTGTAGCCCACGGTGCCGATCACCACGACCAGTGCCAGTGAGGCCAGGCCGATCTGTACCCGGCGGAACGGGTTCGTCATCGTCACGAGCCGATCCTACGTGTCGGAGTCGTGACTGGATGGAAAGGGTGCGTGGCGGGGTGCGGGGGGAAGGGGGGAAGGGTGAGATGGATGTGAGATGGATGCAGGCATTGAGGTGCCGGGCACACCGATGCGGCGTCTCACCGGGTGCCATCACACCACCGGCTGCGGCGAGGTAGGAATATCACCATGGATCAACCCCGTGAGGACAACCCGTTCCTCGGCCCTCGCTCCGCAGAGGGGAGCCTCCCCTCTCGATCTACAGATGTAGACAAGACCACCCGAGGTCAGCGAGCATCGGAACTCGGTGCCGCCTACGCAGCGGCGTGGGCCGAATGGTCCAGCGATGATGCTGACCTCTGGGACCACGCAGTGGCTGACGGCCTGGGCTGACGGGTTGAGCTGACGGCCTGGGCTGACACGTCGGGGGAAGATCCGATCACGGCCCGCTGAATGGTGTCACTTGAACCACGGCCTCTGTCATCGAACTGCTGACTGGCGACGGTTTTGAGGTGCGAATTCGGCGACAGGGCTTCATTACAAACGATCGGTGAGCGGCACGTCGACCCACGGCGTGCCTCGAAAACTGCGTGCATCAACGCAACCGAGGTCGTGGCCACGTCGTCTCTTCGCTTGCCGTGCAGGTGGCCAAGAGCCGACACGGCGCACGTCGGATGGTCGAGCCTTGCAGTCTCTTGGTGATCCGCCTAGGAGACGGTCAACAGCGGGGACCCGCTTAGAGTGACGTCCTCGAGCTGCGAGATCACGAAACTTGTCTGACCTATCTGTCCGGTACCTGCGAAGTTGCACCCATTGGATGAATTGGTCCAGGAGCCAGACACCTGACTTACAGTAAGAACCAACGAGCCAAAGCCTGTTGTATCAACAGACAACCAGACGTCATCGGCGACGATTGGGTATCCGGCTGCACTGGAGATGTCTAGGTGCAGGGGCCATACTAACGAGGCTCCGGTAAGCACTCCGTAGCAGGAAGATGCGGTGATTCCTGTCAAAGTGACGGTGGCATGACCCGCCGCCACCGTTCCGTTCGACGCCACCGTCCCTTGCACCGTGCCAGAGCATCCGCCAGGTGAACCGGACGCACTGATCGTACCCTGGACCGAATCTCCGTCTAGGACCGATAGACCATTCGCGGCATGAAGAACGGGCGGGCCAGCTGGCACTGCTGGTGTGGCGGGGGCCGAGGCAGACGACGGTGACCCGGTGCCGATGAAGTTAGAGGCCGTCACCGTGAAGGTGTAGGCGGTGCCGTTGGCCAAGCTAGTGACCGTGCACGAGGTCGTACTAGTGGCGCACGGAGATGCACCCGGTGACGAGGTCACCGTGTAGCCGGTGATGGCCGATCCGCCGTCAGAGGTCGGAGCTGTCCACGACACGACGGACGACGCATCAGCATTCGAGGTAGCGGTGACCCCGGTCGGGGCGCCGGGCACGGTGGCCGGGCCGATACTAAGTGACGTCGTGGCCGTATTCTGCGTCTTGGGTTTCCCCGTCTTGGTGTCGAGGACCACTACCGTGACGGTAGATGGCGCGCTCTTCGTTGACGGTGTCCCAGTGATCGATCCAGTCGTCTTGCCCAGCTTCAACCCCTTGGGCAGCTTGGCTGAGCCCACGGCGAGCTTCCATGTGTAGGGAGCATTCCCACCGGTGGCAGCCAACTGAGCGGTATATGCCGTGCCGATTGTGAATCCAGGAAGCGTGGTCGTCGAGATCGTGAGGGTTCCGGTTGCGCTTGCCACTGACGGGACGGCGACCAGCATCGATGTCGCCCCCAAGAGTCCCGTCGCCACAACGGCAAGGGATCGCAGGCTTCGCTGCCAGCCGTGTGTAGGCGTATTCCTCTGGTTGACTGTCCCGTTCATTGAAACCCCCCCTTGCACTTTTCGAATGTTTCAGATTGACCACAGTATGTTCTGTTTGACCACGGAAGTCAAGACGTAGTGAACACATTTCAATTGCATGGATATCTGATGCACGTATATACAGGTGGACTTCGCCCCTCCATAGGCAAAATCGTCACTTCGCATTGAGGTGTCGGAGATCACGTCCCTCCGGTCGGGCTACTCGATGACCAGTGCATAGGCAGTCATTCCCTGAACGGGCGCCAGCGCTTTCGCTTCTTCGGCCAACACCTCGGGGAGCAGGAACGCCCGCGACATCGGACCCATGGAACCAGCTGCTCCCTACGGTGTCACCACGGGGTCACCGGGGGTGCGTCCGCCCGGTACAGCTGAGCCACTGCCTCGATCTGCACACTCATGGCCGCACGCAGTGCAGGCGGTCCCAGCACCTCGGCGTCCATACCGAACCGGAGGAGCTCGCGGGACGCCTGGTCCACGTCGGTCTCGACGGCGAGTTCCGTTTCGATCCATCCCTCAATGTCGGGATCGGTGGCCTTCCCCCGGGCCAGGCGCTCCACGTCGGGGCCGAGTACCGCCGCCAGCCGCTCCATCCCCCGAGGCGAGAGCCGCACCCGAGCCCGAGCCGGCAGTACGGCCGCCTCATATCCCTCGGCATTGGCCACCCAGAATGCTTCGAGGTCGAATCCGTCGGGCCGATCGAACCCGTCGACCAAGGTCTCGAGCCCCATGATCCGCGACACCCGGTAGGTATGGACCTCGCCGTCGGCCCGGGCCACCAGATACCAGAACCCGCCCTTCAGCACGATGCCCAATGGATCGACGAGCCGCTCCACCTCTCCAGCCCACCGCTGATAGCGCACGGCCAGGCGCCTCTGGTTCCACACAGCATCGGCCACCTCGGCCAGGTGCGGGGCCGGGTCCTGTCCGGTAAACCAGCCCGGTGCATCGAGGTGGAACCGCTCGCGGATCCGAGCCGTCCTGCCCCGCAGCTCTGGCGGTAGTGCGGAGTCGAGCTTCAGTCCGGCCACCGCCACCACCGTGCCCAGGCCAAGCTCTGCAGCCGGGCCGGGCAGCCCTGTCAGGAACAGCGCCTCGGCCTCGCCGGTGGTGAGCCCGGTCAGGCGGGCCTGCCAGCCCTCCACCAACCGGTAGCCCCCCGCAGGGCCCGGGTGCGAATAGATCGGCACCCCGGCCATCATCAGCGCCTCGGCGTCTCGGTAGATGGTGCGCACCGACACCTCGAGCTCATCGGCCAGACGCACTGCGCTCATCTGCCCATTGAGTTGCAGGAGCAACAGAATCCGGATCAGGCGGCTCGACTTCACGGTCTGATCTTCTCATCTATCCCTGACAGGTTCTGTCAGTATCTGTTGGGACCATGGACGGATGACACCAGTCCAACCCACCTGCCCTGCCCCTGCATCTGCATCTGCCCCGGCCCCTGCCCGTGCACCCGCCAGCACCCCACCCCGGTCCGCACTGTTCGCCGCGGAGGCGGCAGCCCCGGTGCACTTCTCCTTCACCATCGACAACGGGAGCCTCCGGGACACCGCCGACGTCGCCCTCCTCGACCGCATGATGGGAGGTGACCTGCCCTTCGCCTGGGGCCACCACGGCCCGACCCCTGCAGGTCTGCCGGTCCCCACCCCCGAAGACATGGCCGCCTATGTGGACCCGGAGGCTCGCATCACCCGCAGCTTCGAGATCGTGGTCGGGAGCCAGATCATCGCCGAGGGGTCCGGCTACATCATCCAGATCTGGCTCACCTCGGGATGGTTGATGATCCGGGTGGCGGCCGACTCTCCGGGGCTGGCCCGCTCCATCGGGACGGCTGCCGTGGCCCGGCTGCCAGCCCCTCCGGAGGAGGCAGCGCACGACCCGTCCGAGGTCCGCCTCCGCGTGTGGTGCAGCGGCGGCACGGGCGCCCGGACGACGTGGGCGACCGCTGTGGCCCCGTCATGGGAGGAGGCCAGAGCCAACTATCCGATAGCGACCGCTGACTCGCTGGGGGCGCTGGTCGAGGCGAGGCCGGACTGCGGTGGTCGACTGGGTGGGAGCCTGATCCTCTTCCACGGCCCGCCTGGGGTGGGCAAGACCAGTGCGGTGCGCTCCCTGGCCCGCGAATGGGCGGGCTGGTGCGACTTCGAGACGATCACCGATCCCGAGCGGCTCTTCGGCGATCCCGAGTACCTCGTGTCAGTGGTCGACGGGGAACAGCCGGGCGGCGGGTCGGGCGGCGGGATCAGTGCCGGGAATGGTGGCGCGGCGAGTGGCGGGACGGAGCCCTCCGGCGGTCCTAGCGGCCGGCGGTTCCGGTGCCTGGTGCTCGAGGATGCCGACAACTACCTCCACGCCGAGGTCGGTGGTCGAGAGGCGGCCATCAGTCGGTTGCTCAACACGGCTGATGGCCTGGTCGGAAACGACCGGCTGTTGGTGCTGCTGACCATGAACACGCCGGCCCACCGCCTGAATCCGGCCATTCTGCGACCCGGGCGGATGTTCGCATCGATCGCCTTCGAGCACTTCGGCCAGGTCGAAGCGAGACGCTGGTTCGGTCGGAGTGCCGATGTGCCGGTGGGAGGGATCTCGCTGGCTCAGATGCTCCATCAGCGGGGCGACCTCTGTCAGATCACATCATCCACTGTGGCCGACGTGGCCGGGTACCTGTGAGGTGTGGTTAGGGAATGAATCGCACCCAGCCGGAGTAGGGAATCTGGCTTGGAGGCATTGCCTCCTGAAGTTGTCTAAACGGGATTGACTTGTTCAGTAAATCGAGGATTGACTACGCGGCTGAATCCCTGAAGGATCTGAAGGATCTCGATCCAGAGTTGGGAGCGAACTGGTGGCGATAGAAACAGAACGGAGTTCCTTCAACTGTCGGGCTACCCGGGTCGACGGGTGGTGGGCGATCAATGTCGATGGCCTTCCTGGCGCCCACACCCAGGCCCGTCGTCTCGACAAGGCGGAGGCGGCTGCCCGCGACATGCTGTCACTTCCGTTTGATCGAACTCCCGACTTCTTCGACGTGACCGTCTCGGCCGAACTCTCCCGCGGGGAGCGCGACGCGCTTGATCGGATCGCCGAGGCCCGGGAGCGCTACGAGGTGGCCAAGTCCGAAATGTCGATCGCTCAACGTTCGGCCGTGTCCCTCTTGGTCGACCAGGAAGGGCTCACCATCCGAGATGCCGGCGTGATCATGGGCGTGTCCTACCAACGCATCGCCCAACTGACCGGGCAGTCTGACTGACGAAAGGTCAGTCCACCGCAGCGTCGAGTCCCTGACTGAAACCGTCACACCTCAGCATCCCGGTCCTTTGCGCGGCGGCGACCCGGTGCGACCGGGCCCTAAAACCCGTTCGGGCGGCACGAGGGAGGAGCCAGCGCTCCTCGATCACCCCAACTGGAGATCGATCAGCAGGCGGCAGCCGAGGTCGTGAACTTGCCCTGGTTGGAGTACCAGCCGTTCACACCGAGGCTCGGGCTCTGATGGTAGAACCACGAGAAGAAGGCCAGCTCCTGGGGGTGGTAGATGAAGGTCCCCACCGTGTCGGTAAACAGCGTCCCACCCAGCGGGTCGCCGACCTCCAAGTTGGTCTGGCAGCCGGCGACCTGGCCGATCTTGCCCCATGACTTGGTCGGGTTGACGCCGGTCGGGTCGTTGGCCCACTCGCCCACTTCGTGCGTCAGTACCGATATGTCCGATACGCCGGTGAACATCTTCGAGTTGTCGTAGGAGGCGACTGAGTAGGTCTGCATACCGCCCGACGAGGTGGTGAATGCACCGTGGTAGCCAAGGATGCAGCAGCTGTTCGGGTTGGTGCCGCTGTACTCGACCACGTTGTGCATCAGAAAGATCGGAAGGGTCGACGGGTTCACCAGCCCCTGGGTGGTCAGCGACGGGATGACCGTCTTCTGCAGGTAGGAGTCGAGCCAGTTGATGCTGATGTCACCGAGATAGGTATTGCCGCACGCCACACCCGAGAAGTACGCCGACGACGTGGACGGCACCGAGATCGTCACCTTGGCCACGTTGGCCAGCGACAGCGACAACCCATAGGTGGGGTTCGTGCCAGTCGGCTTGGCATAGGACCAGAACTGGGCCCGCTGGAAGGCGTTGGTGAATTGGCCCGACCCGATCGACGTGCCGCCCCACGTCCAGGGCTGGCTGATGAAGACGGGCGAGGCCTGCGTGCGGGCCAAGGCGCTGCCGCCTGCGTCGCAGGTGTTCTGGACTGTCGGGTCCCAGGTCACCCCGTTCGAGAGCTTGATGACCAGCGGGATCACCTGGGTGCTCACCGTGGTCGACGCGTTGGCCACGGCGACGCTTGGGTTCTGGCCCACCATGGAGTAGCTGAACTTGGATGTGCCGTCGGTGACGGTCGTCGAATAGGTGGACAGCTTGGGTGTCGCCGTTGCTGCGGCCGACACAATGGCTGTGCCACCTCCGGCGGTGCTGCCTCCTGCGGCCACCGATGCGGAGGTCCGCTCCTCGTACATGGGATGGTTCGGGACGTTGGGGAGCAGGCGGACCGTGCCCGATGCTGATGCGGCGGTGGCTGCGGGCAGCGTGCCCAGCGCCCCGACTATGAGCACCCCAGTCCCGACCATCACCCGCGCTGCAGTCGATCCACGCATGTAGTGCTCCGTCCTTTCGTCTTGGCCTTGAGTCGGCCCGCCTCCGACCCAACCGTAGCCTCGGCGGTACCCCATAACCAGAGGCAATTCGCTAGCAATAGGCGTGGTGCGCGCGTTCTTGTATGGCAGTTCGCGCAGCCTGGTGTGATCCCCTGCATGTACATGGGCGGCGGTCCTGACGCAGGGGCACGGTGACGGGGGTGGCGATGGCCATATCCCGTTACCGTGTAGGCGTGGTGCCGGGCGGATCGGCACGGCACAGGCATTCAGCCGAGAGGTGGAGTCCATGACTACCGAGTCACCTGCCCTCCTCATCAACCGGGAGCGCTTCCACCTCGCCTACCGGGCCGCGGGACGCCTCCACCAGGTGCTCATCGCCCGTTCCCGTGGCCCTGCCGCGGGCCGGCTCGGTGCCGTGGGCGCATGGACGGTGGTCGACCTGGCCACTGCGGCATTTCTCAACCGCTCCCCTCGGTTCGGACTCGGCCCCCGACTCTTCCTGGACGTGATCGACACTGCCTACTGGAGTCGACATGACGACAACGTGGAGCTGGCCACCATGCCAGCCATCCCCCTCTCCATCGAAGCCGGTGTCCGCCTCGGCGCCCTCGGTCTGGCCGCGCCGGCGGCCAACCTAGCGGCCACCTGGGCAGTCCGCCGTGTTCGGGGACGACCCACTCCGGTGGCAGCGTTCCGCTTCCAGATCATGGGGGTCGCTCTGGGGGCCGGCATCAGCGCCTACCGGGCCAACCACCGCAAAGTGGCCCTGCGCCGCCACGAGCAGAACCTCGAGGCGCAGATCGGTGCGGCCCACCTGGCTGGCCAGCACGATGTAGCCATGGGTGCCGACACCGTCGTCGACCTCCTCAGCCGCACCACACCGCTCCTGGCTGAGGCGGACACGTCGATGGCCTCGTCACGGATGTTGGCCGACTGGCGTCAGTCACTGGCGGCGCGCACCTCGCTACGAGCGACCTACTTAGGTGTTGCCCTGGTGCGCTGGCAGCGGCTCCACAATGAGGCCCACCACTTGCTCGCGTCCGATGTCACCCTCGACCTCGCCCCCGGTCAAGGGGCGATCATCCTGTCGGCCCAGCAGTCGAGTGCGCTCGATGCCGCCCTCGACGAGCTCAGCCTGCACGGATCGGTCGCTGCCTCGGTGATGGACATGGCCGCAGCCCACCAGCCGAACCAGCCGATCCAGTTGGATGTCGGTGGCCACCTCGTCACCATCCCGGCCGACCCCATGCCGGGGCTGGTCCCCTTCGACATCGGACCGATCGGGTTCCTGGCCTCCTCGCTCTACTTCGTCGACAACCTCGCCCCCGGTGAGTGCGAGCCCAACCCGTGGGCTGTCGCCCCGACCGTGGCCGCCGGGCCGCTCCTGGCCATGTGGGCGCACCGCCAGGTCACCCGACGTGGCCCGCAAAGCCATCCGCAGGTCCTGGCTGCGGCCCTGGCCCACGCCATGATCCACAGCGTGACGTCCACCGGCACCATGGCCAGCACCCGTAACGCGGCGGGGGTACAGCGCTTCCCGTTTTTGGGCGGGGTCAACATGCTGTCGGTGATGGTGCCCGCCTACTGGCCCGACCTGGACCGACGCCAGCGAGTGCTGGTGCTGGGCGGACTGGTCTCCATCGTCGGTGTCGGCTTGGTGCTGTTCCCCGAGCCGCTGCAGTGGACTCATGTGGCGGCTGAGTTGCTGTGGCCCTTGGCCGCCCTGGTGTCGATGTTCTCCATCGGAACCCAGCACGACGCCGACTCGCGTACGTTCGCCGACGAGCTCGATCGCTCGGCCGCTGACCGACTGGAGGCGGCCTTCCTCGAGGGCCGTTCCTTTGTGCTCGGACTGGTGTCCGGAGCCAGGTATCGGGCTCGCCAGCAGCTGAACAGCGTGGGCCTAGGGCTCGACCCGCGCACGCGCATCGAGGTCACCCGCCGGCTCGACGAGGTAGACGAGCGGCTGGCGGCACTCCAGTGATCCGTCGGGTGGTAGTGGTCGACGATGACGAGATCAACCGCCGGGGCATGGCCGGCCTGCTGGGCGATCGGCCCGAGATCGAGCTAGTGGGCTCGCTGTCCCACGAGGAGGCCATGGCTTGGGACGCCCAGTGGGACTCGGTCGACATCGCCCTCGTGGATGCGGCCGACATCCGACGCCCGAACGACCACTTTCCGGGGGTGGCCGTGGTGGATCACATCCGTCGGCGGCGCAGCAGCGAGCAGACGGTGGTCGTGGTGGTCACCGGGCATTTCTTCGACGACGCCGTACGGCGGCGGATGCGCGAGGCCAACGCCGACTACTTCTTCCACCGCGGCGACCTCCAGAGTGCCGAGGCCCTGTATTCGGCCGTCCTCCACCCGGAGCTGTCCCAGCCCGGGGTGCCTGGTGAGCTCGATCCCGAGGCTGCATTCCGGCTGGGCATCGTGGACGGAACCCGGGTCAACCAGGCCCTCGAGTATTCGGAGTCGACCGAGATGATGGAGAAGCTGGACGGCCGGGGGGCCGACCGGAGTCGGTCGTGGAACCGGATGCGTGGCTCGTTCAACGATGTGGCCCGTCTCAACCCGGTCAACGCCGACGGTCGGCCGCCCGAGCGCCACCAGGCCGCACCGTCGCTGACCCAGATCGAGCGCTTCGTGCGCTGGGCCACCAGGGTGAAGTAGTGACAGGGACGTCGGAGACGC
>JBAXCY010000117.1:0-9372 GCA_037141235.1 Acidimicrobiales bacterium
CTGGTCGTCAGGCTGGTCGTCAGGCTGGTCGTCAGGCTGGTCGTCAGGCGCAGCTTCGAGTCCTGGAGCCGTCTCTTCGCTGACGATGATCCGAGGACCCGATCCCCACGACAGGTAGCGCCACGACCAGTTGATGAAGACCACGATCTTGTTCCGGAAGCCGATCAGGTAGACGAGGTGTAGCGCCAACCAGGCCAACCAGCCCAGAGTCCCGCGCACCACCCGCCCGCTCCGGAACTGAGTGATGGCCGCCCGGCGGCCGATGGTGGCCATGATCCCCTTGTCCTTGTAGCGGAAGGGGCGGGTGTCCTTGCCATCGAGGCGAGCCAGGATCTGGCGCGCCGCGTGGGTTCCTGACTGGATCGCCACCTGGGCAACCTGGGGGCAGACCCGGTCGTCGTCGGGGCCCCACAGCACGGCGGCGGCATCCCCCACGGCGTAGACACCTTCATGCCCTTCGACGGTCAGGTCGGGGCGCACGACGACACGGCCGTTCACTCCGGTGGCCACGTCGATCGCCCCGGCGACGGTGTGCTCGGCCGTTACCCCGCCGGCCCAGACCACGGTGCGGGTGGCGATGCTAGTCCCGTCGTCGAGCACCACGGCATCGGCCGTGACTGACTTGACCAGGTGTCCGAGCCGCAGCTCGACCCCCCGGCTGGTCAGAGTCCGGGCCGCGTAGTCAGCTGCCGACTCGCGGAACGGGGTGAGCAGTCGGTCGAGGGCGTCCACCAAGACGATCCGGCCGACTCCGCGGTCGAATCGGAATCCGTCGTGCTTCACGGCCACGTCGAGCAGCTCGGCCAGTGCGCCTGCCACCTCGACCCCGGTCGGGCCGCCGCCGACCACGACGAAGGTGAGCCCGCCTCGTGCCTCGGCACCTTCGGGGTGGGCGTCGACATCTTCGAGGCGTCGCAAGATGTGATCGCGCAGCCGCCGGGCATCGGTGAGCGTGTAGAGCGGAAAGCTGTGGTCGGACGCCCCGGGAATCCCGAAGAACTTGGCCGTGGCCCCGCTGGCCATGATGATCGAGTCGAAGGGGAGTGGGTGGGTGCCGGCCAAGGCGACCTCTCGGTGCTCCCAATCGATCCCGGTGACGGTGGCCATGCGGAAGGCCACGTTGTCGGCCTTACCGAAGATCACCCGGATCGGATAGGCCACATCGCCCGATTCGAGGCCGGCCGTGGCCACCTCGTACAGCAGAGGCTGGAAGGTATGGAAGTTGCGCTGGTCGACGACGGTGACCTCGACCTGCTCGCCGATGAGGGCCCGGGCGGCCGACAGCCCGGCAAAGCCGGCCCCGACGACGACGACCCGGTGCATGTGCCCATGGTGTCACAGTGCCGCCGGGCAGGGTAACCGAGCGGCTGAGGTGCTACACCCCTCAGTCGAGTTGGGTCCCCCGTTCGCGTCACACCACATCGTTACGCTGCGTGACGAACGCCAAACTCGAGGCTGGTCAGCAGCACGCAGCAGCACGCAGCAGCCCGCAGCATCAAGAGAGGAACCCTCATGCACTCGGGACTCATCGTCGGACTGCTCGCCGGCATCGCCCTCGGGCTAGTGGTGGGCCTGCTGGCCCGGTCCAGCCAGGTGACGGATGCCCGGACCGCCTGGGCCAGGCTGGATGCTGAACTGACGGCCACCCGGCGGGCGTCCGAGGAGCGGATCGCCACGACCGAGGAGCTCCGTCGCCAGATGGCCGGGGAGTTCGCTCAGCTGTCGAGCCAGGCGCTCCGACAGAACGCCGATCAGTTCCTGCAGCTGGCTGACACGAAGATGGGGGAGTCCCGCCAGGCTGCCGACGTCGATCTGGCCCGGCGCCAGGAGGCGATCGAGCAGCTGCTCCAACCCATCGCCGAGCAGCTCGGGAAGTACGACGAAGGGATGCAGAAGCTCGAGAACGAGCGGGTGCGCTCGTACACGGCGCTTACCGAGCAGATGAAATACCTATCGACCTCTCACGATCAACTGCAGAAGGAGACCCGCAGCCTGGTGACGGCGCTGCGCAGCCCACAGACCCGGGGTCGGTGGGGTGAGCTGCAGCTGCGTCGGGTGGTCGAGATGGCGGGCATGCTGGAGCGCTGCGACTTTTCCGAACAGGTGAGCTCGGACGGCGACACCGGTCGGATGCGTCCGGACATGGTGGTGCACCTTCCGGGTGGCAAGAACGTCGCCGTGGACGCGAAAGTCCCCATGCAGGCGTTCTTGGACGCCAACGAAGCTGACGATGAAGCCACTCGGCGACTGCATCTGGCCAGCCATGGCCGTCAGATGAAAGCCCACGTAGATGCGCTGGCCAAGAAGGAGTACTGGAAGCGGGTCGACCCCTCACCTGAGTTCGTAGTGGCCTTCATCCCCGGTGATCCACTGCTGACCGCCGCCCTCGAGCACGAGCCCGGACTGATGGAGTACGCCGTGGCCAACCACGTGCTGTTGGCCACCCCGACCTCGCTGATCGCCCTGCTCCGGGCAGTGGCCTACGGCTGGCAACAAGAGGCCCTCACCGAGAATGCCCGCCAGGTCCAGGTGCTGGGCGCGCAGCTGTACGAGCGGATCTCTGTGCTCGGGGACCACATGGCCGGCGTTGGACGGAGCCTGACCGGTGCGGTGGCCGCCTACAACAAGGCCGTCGGATCCCTCGAGGGACGGGTCTTGGTGACGGCTCGCCGCTTCGTCGAAATGGGTGTGGTCGGGGTGGGCGAACGCGAGCTCCCCCAGCCGCTCCCGGTCGACGTCGCTGCCCGCCCGCTGCAGGCCACAGAGCTGGTGTCGGCGCACACCGGCGAACACGATGTCGACCTATCGCCAGCCTTGCTCGACCTGTCGACGGGGGACGGCATCAGCGCCTGACGGGGCCGGACCTCGGGGTCCGCACTATCGTCCCCTGGATGACGAGAGCCAGCCGCCGACGTCGCCGCCAGCCCGGGCGGGGCCTCGGGCCCTGGGTACTGGCCGCCATGGCCGCCACCGTCACCATCGTGCTGGTGTCCGGGTCGATCGTCGCCATCCACAGCCAGTCGAAGGACTACCGCAATGCCACGACCATCGGATACGCCGGCCTGGCTGACCACCTCGGCTCGGCTTCGACTCAGACTGGGGCCCAACTGGCCGCTTTGCTGGCCAAGGCACCTGACCTGACCAATCAGAAGTTCCCAGAAGTCGCTCGCGGCGCTATCCAGCAGGGCCTGGATGCGGCCGTGGCTGCATCTGGCGATCAAGCGGCCCAAGCGACAAACATCGACTCACCGCCGCCCGTAGGCGACATGGGCAGCCGCTTCGCTCAGGTGATGAACGAGCGGGCATCAGCCACCAAGCAGATACGGTCCACCATCGACCGGCTGCTGGGCATGCAGCCGCTGCCGATTGCCGGCGCACCGTCCACCGGTGGGCTGCCAGCGGAGGCCACGCTGATCTCGGCGGAACAGGCCTCGAGGGAACTATCCGGCGCCGGCCGCCGCCTTGAGGCAGCCGACGCCATGTTCCGGTCACTGCGGGCCTCGGCCGCCGGCCTGCATCTGCGCCTGCGCCTCCACTCCTCGGTATGGGTGCCACGCCCGGTGGCCTCGGCACCGCTCGGTCCCCTGGCTCTACGGTCCCTTCCCGCCGCCCTGGTCTCCTCTGCGGCCTTGGTCCCTTTCCATCAACTGGTGGTGACCGCCGTCGGGCTGCGCCCGGCTGCCGTGCCTGTGGGCGGGGTCGGCTCCGCTTCGACCTCGTGCACCGACCCGCGGTCCGTGGCGCCCGACTCTTCGGCCACCGTGGTCCCCCCGACCAGCACACTGGGGGTGTTGGTGTCGGTCAGCAACTGCGGCAACATCCCGGAGTCGGGCGTGATCGTTCGCTTGACAGTCCGTCCATCCGACCCTGTGGGCACCGCTCCGGCCCCCGCTGGCAAGCAGGGCGGACAGGTCCGCGCCGTGGTCTCTATCGCCCCGGGCTGGTCGTCCGCCCCGTCGCTGCGCACCGTGCCGGTGGCCTCCGGCCACCGCTACACGCTCACGGTGTCGGTATCGCTTCCGCTCGGCCAGGCCAACGGCAGCGGCTCCAGTCAGTCCTTCCTGGTCCAGGTGGCCCGTTGACCGATGCCGCCACTTCAGGTCGGGTTGGTCACGACGTGCGAAGGACGATCTAAGGTTGGGGGTAAGCATGAGCATCCTGACAGAGCGAAGGGTTTGAGCCGAGTGGCCGAGAGCATCACGATCACCGACAACCGAACGGGCCAGTCCCGGGAGATCCCTCTGGAGAACGGGGGAGTGTCGGCCGCCGAGTTTTCGAAGCTCATGCCCGGCGTGTGGTTCTACGACCCGGGGCTAACCGCCACTGCGGCCTGTGAGAGCGCCATCACCTACCTCGACGGCGAGGCCGGCATCCTGCGCTATCGCGGCTACCCGATCGAGCAACTGGCCGAGGACTCGACCTTCCTCGAGGTGGCCTACCTTTTGTTGAACGGGGAGCTCCCGACCACCACCGAGTACGAGGTGTGGGAGCGCGAGATCACTCTGCACACCTTCATCCATGAGAACGTGCGCAAGCGGTTCCTCGAGGGCTTTCACTACGACGCCCATCCCATGGGGATGCTGGTATCTGCGGTAGCGGCCCTGTCGACCTTCTACCTCGACGCCAAGGACATCTTCGACCCGGACTCCCGCGATAAGCAGATCATCCGCCTGATCGCCAAGATGCCCACCTTGGCCGCCGCCGCCCATCGGTTCAGTGTGGGCATGCCCTTTGTGTACCCGGATAACTCGCTCCCGTTCACCTCGAACTTCCTGTCGATGATGTGGAAGATCGCTGAGCCCCGCTTCGAAGTAGACCCCGTCCTTGCCCGCGCCCTCGACGTGCTGTTCATCCTCCACGCCGACCACGAGCAGAACTGCTCGACCACCGCCATGCGGGTAGTGGGCTCATCCCATGCCGATCCGTACTCGGCCACGGCTGCCGCCGCCGCTGCCCTGTACGGTCCCCGCCACGGTGGTGCCAACGAGGCCGTTATCCGGATGCTGACCGATATCGGCCACATCGACAACGTCGAGCCGTTTATCGCCTCGGTCAAGTCCGGTGAAGGTGGCCGGCTCCAAGGCTTCGGCCACCGGGTCTACAAGAGCTACGACCCCCGGGCCACGATCATCAAGAAGACGGCTGACCAGGTCTTCGCCGTGACCGGAAAGAACCCGCTCCTCGACATCGCCCTCAAACTCGAGGAGATCGCGCTGTCCGACGAGTACTTCACCTCTCGCCAGCTCTACCCGAACGTCGACTTCTACTCGGGACTGATCTATCAGGCGATGGGGTTCCCCCTCGAAATGTTCCCCGTACTGTTCGCCATCCCCCGCACGGCTGGCTGGCTGGCCCACTGGCAGGAGATGCTCAACCAGGACTCCAAGATCGCCCGGCCCCGCCAGCTCTACATCGGTGCTGAGGAGCGCAACTATCGCCCCATGGGTGAACGGTAGGGGCCAACATCCGGGCTTGCGCTCGGACTGTCTCCAGCGAGGACCGGGGTAGGCCTTCGGTCAGGTCCGATGGGTGTCGGACACCTGGCGCATCAGGCCCTCTTGGACCATCGACACCACCAGCTCACCGTCGCGGGCGAACATGAAGCCCCGGGCGAGCCCGCGGGCTCCTGAGCTGGTCGGGCTCTCCATGTCGTAGAGGAGCCAGTCGTCGGCCCGCAGCGGCCGGTGGAACCACATGCAGTGATCCAGGCTGGCCCCCATGAAGTTGGGGTCGTCCCACCCCACGGCGTGGGGGGCGAGCATGGTGTCGAACAGGTACATGTCCGACGCGTAGGTGGCGATACAGGTATGGAGCAGGGGATCATCGGGTAGCACGCCGTCGGCCCGCAGCCATAGCCGCTGGACTGGGTCCTGGCTGGATCGCTGCATCCACGGTAGGCCGCCGATGTGGCGCTGATCGATGGGGTGGGGCCGCTTGAACCAGTCGCCGATCTTGTCCTTGTAGGGCTCGAGCCGCTCCTGCAACGTCGGGAGGGACTCGGGGTCGGGCACGTCAGGCATGGAGATCTGATGGGCGAGCCCCGGCTCGTCGACGTGGAACGAGGCCGACATGTGGAAGATGGCCTGGCCGTGCTGGATGGCCACCACCCGGCGGGTGACGAACGACCGTCCGTCACGGATTCGGTCGACCTCGTAGAGGACCGGAATGTTCGGGTCGCCCGGCCGCAGAAAGTAGGCGTGCAGCGAGTGCGGTCGTCCGACGTCCACGGTGCGGCCAGCAGCCATGAGGGACTGCGCCGCCACCTGGCCACCGAAGATCCGCTGGCGCTCCTCGTTGGGGTTGGCCCCCCGGAAGATGTTGACTTCGATGGGCTCGAGATCGAGCAGTTCGACCAGGGAATCGAGGGCTTCACTCACGGCGTCCATCCTGCCAGGTCTGCCGTCACCCCCGTCCCGAACCGCCTGTCCGGTTTGGCTACCCCAGTCTTGTACGTGACTGCAGCCGACCGCGCCGCTACGGTGTCGCCGTGCCCGAGATCACCTTTCCTGAACCGTTCCTATGGGGGACGGCCACTGCCGCCCACCAAATCGAGGGCGGCAACGTCAACAACGACTGGTGGGCCATGGAGCACGACCCGTCGTCGGGGTGTAGGGACGTCAGCGGCGATGCCTGCGACTCCTTCAACCGCTACGAGGAGGACATCGCCCTGATCGCCGATCTGGGCCTCGGGGCCTATCGGTTTTCGCTCGAGTGGAGCCGGATCGAGCCCGAGGAGGGAGAGTTCTCGACAGTCGCCCTCGACCACTACCGGCGGATGGCGGCCACGTGCCACGAGTACGGGATCCAGCCGGTGGTCACCTATCACCACTTCACGCACCCCCGGTGGCTGGCCGCAGCCGGTACTTGGGAGGCGCCCCATGCCCCGGACCGATTCGCCCGGTACTGCGAACGGGTGACGGCGCACATGGGCGATCTCATCTCGATGGCGTGCACCATCAACGAGCCCAATGTGGTGGCCACCATGGGGTGGCGCCACGGACTGTTTCCGCCACGCGTGCGCGACCGGGCTCGCCGGGAGACGGTGAACGCGGCCATGGTGTCGGCGCATCGCTTGGCCGTGGACGCCATCCGGTCGGGACCGGGCGACTTCCCGGTCGGCCTCACCGTGTCGATGACTGACTTCCAACTCGAGCCCGGTGGCGAGGCGTGGATCGAGCGACTGCGAGTGCCGAACGAAGACGTCTTCCTCGAGGCCACGGGCGGCGACGACTTCATCGGCGTGCAGACCTATACCCGGATGCGGGTCGGACCCGAAGGTGAGGTTCCCGCCGATGCCGGGGCTCGGATCACCCAGATGGGGTATGAAGTCTGGCCCGAGGCACTCGAGGCCACCATCCGGCGGGCCACCGAGGTCACCGGTGGGCTGCCGGTCTACGTCACCGAAAACGGGATCGGCACCGACGACGACGCGCTGCGGATCGAGTTCGTGACCCGGGCCCTGGCCGGGGTGCGAGCCTGTCTCGACGACGGCATCGACGTCCGTGGGTACTTCTACTGGAGTTTGCTCGACAACTTCGAGTGGGTGCTCGGGTATGGGCCCACCTTCGGCCTGGTGGAGGTCGACCGGGACACATTTGTGCGCTCGCCCAAACCCAGTGCAGCCTGGTTCGGTGCCGTGGCCACCGCCAACGGGCTTGACGTCTGAGTCCTGTCGGCCTCCTGGCCCCGCCATGGGGCGCTGGAATGTTACGAATACATGACGAGTAGGGTGACGCCGATGCCTGAGCCGAAAGAACGCACCAGCCTCGCCCAGCGGGTGGTGCACCTGTGGGAGAAGCGGGATACCCCTGAGGCGAAGCACCTGTTCAAGTACTCGATGGTCTCGGTCATCGCTACGATCATTTCTTTCGGTGTGCTGTTCCTGGTGTTCGGCGTGCTGAAACTGTGGGGCCCGATTGTCAGCACCGTGTTCGCCAACCTGTCGGCCACGATCCCCTCGTACTATCTGAACCGCAAGTGGGTGTGGGGCAAAGGGGGCCGTTCTCATCTCGTGAAAGAGATCATCCCCTTCTGGTCGCTGGCCGCCATAGGGATCGTGGTCTCCATGGGCGGCGCCACCTTGGCTCGCCACATCAGTAAGGTCCACCATCTCAGCCACGTCGAACAGACTGTCCTGGTCCTGGTGGCCAATTTGGTCTCCTTCGGCGTCTTCTGGGTGCTGAAGTTCGTGATCTTCAACCGGATGTTCCACGTGCACACCCTCGAGGAGCTCGACGACCTCGTCGAGGCCGTCTGATCAGGACCGAGAGCCGGTGCTGATCGCTTCGTCCGCGCAGAGCGGTGCCCTGGTGTTGGTGGCCGCGGTGTTCTTGGCCAGTGCCGTGGAGATGGTGGAGGCGCTGACCATCGTCTTGGCCGTGGGCGTCACACGCGGCTGGCGCTCGGCGTTCGAAGGTGTGGCCGTGGCGTTGGCGGCGCTGACTGCCCTAGTGGTGCTGTTCGGTCCGGCTCTTGTGCACTACGTCCCGCTCTCGGTCCTCCGACTCGTGGTGGGGGGTCTACTGCTGGTGTTCGGTCTGCAGTGGCTGCGCAAGGCGATCCTGCGGGCATCGGGACTCAAGGCCAAGCACGATGAGGATGCCATCTACGCCGAGCAGGTCGCCGCGCTACAACGTGGAAGCGGAGGAACGGGTGGCTCCGGTCGAGACACCACCGCCTTCGCCGTCGCCTTCAAAGGCGTCTTTCTCGAGGGCTTGGAGGTGGTGGTGATCGTCATCACCCTGGGGACCACCTCGCACCGGCTGGGACTGGCTGCGGTGGCCGCGGGTGCTGCGGTGGTGGTGGTGTGCCTCGTTGGGCTCATCGTCCACCGCCAACTGTCGGGAGTCCCCGAAAATGCCATGAAGATGGGGGTGGGCCTGATGTTGGTCAGCTTTGGCACGTTCTGGGCGGGGGAGGGCGTGCACGTCACGTGGCCCGGTTCAGACCTGGCCATCCCGGTGCTGATCGCCTGCTACGGCTTGGTGGCGTGGCTGACGGTGGCCGTGCTTCGGCGGACCGCCGAGGGCCCTAGCGCCGGACTGGCCCCCACCGAGGAGGCGGCCCATGGCTGAGGAGCCGCTGGATTCGATTGACTCGGGACGGCCGACGGTGATCCGCTGGATCGTGGCCTTCGGCCGGTTCTGGTGGGACTTCCTGATCGGCGATACCCCGGAGCTGTTCGTGGGCACGGTGGCTGTCATCGTGGCGGTGGCCGTGGTCTGCCTGCAGCCTGGGCTCCGGACGGCCGCGGCCTTCGTGATGCCCGTGCTGGTAGCCGCCGTGTTGGTGGCCTCGGTCGGTCGGGCCGCACGTCGCGCTCGTCGCAACCAATCGCAGTAGCCCACCTACCTACCTACCTACCTACCTACC
>JBAXCY010000118.1:0-9206 GCA_037141235.1 Acidimicrobiales bacterium
GGGGAGTGCAGGGGGCTTGAGCGGTCTCGGTGGCTCAGGTAGCTCCCCTATGCCCGGGGGATCGGGTGGCTCGTCCCTGGGTATCGCCGGTGTTGATCCCCAGGAGCCGCCGCCCTGGGGCCCGGGCGGCACGATACCGGTGAGACCTCCGAGCCCGCACTCGCCAGCCGTCATGCAGCGGTTCGCCGAGATAGAGGCCGAACGCGTGGCCACACAACGAGGCGAACCACCATCCCCTGATGCTGGCGCCGATTCCGGCGGCACTACTAGCGCCGCTCCCAGCACTGCTTCGGCCAGCGGGTCTGCACTGGCCACATGGTCGAGTACTACGGACCCCGACGACATGCCCGTGCTTCGACCCGGAGTGACCTACGTCAGGCCGCTGCCCCGCCAGACCGGAGCCCTGCGACGCGACCACCTGGGCCGAGATCACCTCGGCCCGGTCCTCATCGGCGGTAGCCAGCGTCCGGGCGGAGTCGAATCGTGACCGCCAACAGTTCGACCAACAGCGGAGCGCGTCCTCGCTATCGGTTTCCCCCTCTCGAGCGGCGCGGTGTCATCGCCGGGTGGCGGGCAGGGCAGATCGGCTCGGTGGCCGCCGGTCTGGTGCTCGCCGTGCTGACCATTCGGAGTCGGCCGTCGCTGTCCGGTGTGGTCGTCGCCATCAGCTTCGTGAGCATCGGGTTGGCGCTGGCCTTCTGGCCGATCGCCGGTCGGACCGGAGAGCAGTGGCTGCCGGTGGTGGTCCGTTGGGCGTGGGCCGGGGTCACTGGCCACCGGTTCCAGTCCGCATCAGGTCCGGCATCGGGCAGCCAGATGGTGCTCAGCGAAGGGGGGCATGGGATCCATCTGGGCCAGAGGGAGCAACGTCCCAGCATGTACGCCTCCTCGGTGCTGGACGGACTGCGCATCGAGTCGTCCATCGGTCCAGATGGCCGGGAAGGTATGGGAGTGGTGGTCGACGACCGGGCTCGGACGGTGACGGCGGTGCTGGCCGTGCGGGGCCACAGCTTCGCCTTGCTCGGCCCAGCCGAGCAAGATGCCCGAGTGGCCGCCTGGGCCCGGGTGCTGTCATCGTTGGCCCGAGACGGTTCATCGGTCCATCGGCTGCAGTGGGTGGAGACCTGTCTGCCCGACGATGGGAGAGCCGTCCGCTCGTACTTCGATGATCACGCCGTCCTCCATGGCGACGATCGGGCGGCTCGCTCCTATCGGACGCTGCTGGACGAGTCGACACCGATCACCCGTCGACACCGTGTCCTGGTGGCTATCACCCTCCATCGGGGTCGGGCCGCACGGGCCATGCGTGCTGGAGGAGGTGGCATGTCTGGAGCAGCGGCCGTGTTGGAGCGCGAGGTGGCTGCCGTGCACCGGGCCCTGGCCGCCGCCGACCTTGACGTCGAGGGGATCTTGGGGCGGGCAGGTCTGGTCGAGGCGCTGGCCGCCGCCTTTGATGCTGCACCGAGCCACGAGCCAGTGGGCTCCACGGTAGCCCTGGGCGGCAAGGACGTCGGACCTGCCGATGGCGAATATCGGGGCACGACGTCTGATCCGTGGCCGGTGGGATTGGAGGCCCGCTGGGATGCAGTGCGCACCGACGCCACGTGGCACGCCGTCTACTGGGTGAGCGAGTGGCCCAGGGTCGATACCTCCCCGGACTTCTTGGGCCCGGTCTTGTTCGCTCCGCTCCGGCGCACCTTGTCGATGGTCATGGAGCCCATCGACCCAGCCCGTGCCGCTCGACAGGTAGCCCAGGCCCGCACGGCCGGGATGGCCGACGGTGAGCTGCGCCGGCGCAACGGATTCCTCAGCTCGGCCCGGCACCAACGTGAGCGCCAAAGCGTCGACGATCGCGACGAGGAGTTGGCCGACGGTCACGCCCAGTTCCGGTTCAGCGGCTACCTGGGGGTGACAGCCGACAGTGAGGCTGAGCTGGCGGCGGCCTGTGCCGCCCTCGAGCAGTCAGCCGGCCAGTCGCGTCTCGAGGTGAAGCGCCTCTACGGACAACAGGACAGCGCGCTGCTCTGCCTCCTCCCCCTAGGACGGGGGCTCTCGTGATCGGTCCGCTCGGCGTGCGCCTGCCCCCTGGAGTGCCGGCCCATGTGGCCACCACCCGCCACCTGTGCGCCGCCTATCCACTGGTGGCCGAAGCAGGGTTGGGCCACGAAGGGGTCCTGATCGGCCGAGACGTGCTGGGGGGATCGTTCGTCTACGACCCGTTCACCCTCTACCGGCATGGGGTGGTGACCAATCCCAACATGGTGGTGATCGGCCAGATCGGTCGGGGAAAGAGCAGCTTCGTCAAGTCCTATCTGTGGCGCCAGGCCGTCTTCGGTCGCAGTGCGTGGGTGATCGATCCCAAGGGGGAGTACGGACCGCTCTGTCGGGCATGGGGGGTGACTCCGGTGGCGCTCCGGCCCGGTGGCCCGGTCCGGCTAAACCCGCTCGACACGGGAGAGGTGATGACTACCGACGATGGAGACCGCACCGATGAGCATGCCGCCCGACGCACGGCGTTGACTGCATCGCTGGCCGTGTCGTGCCTCGGGCGCGACCTGCTACCCCGTGAGCGAGCGGCCATCGACGCCGCCTTGGCCGCCGCCGGTGCCGCCGCCCGCGCCGGCTCCATGCCGGCACCGACCCTTCCCCAGGTCGTCGAGGCGTTGCTCGACCCCGGGGCCGAAGCCGCCGCAGCACTGCGGACCACCCGAAGCGAGTTGGTGGAAGACGGCCGAGACGTCGCCTTAGAGCTGCGTCGCCTGGTCCACGGCGATCTGCGGGGAATGTTCGACGGACCCACCACCGAGGGCCTCCGGCTCGATGGGCCGCTGGTCGTCCTCGATCTCTCCGCCGTCTACCACTCTCCTGCCCTCGGGGTCCTCATGGCCTGTGCGGCGGCGTGGCTGCAGAGCGCGGTCAGGGCCACCCACCGCAATCAGATCCTGCTGGTGGTCGACGAGGCGTGGGCCATCCTCGGCAACCTGGGTGTGGCCCGATGGCTGCAGTCTTCATGGAAACTGTCGCGTGCACTCGGGGTGGCCAACATCGCCATCCTCCACCGACTGTCGGACCTGGCGGCCGTGGGGTCGGCCGGGTCCGAGCAGGTGGGTCTGGCCGAGGGTCTCTTGGCCGACTCGGAGACCCGGGTCGTCTACGCCCAGTCACCGGGAGAGGTGGCTCGAACCGGTGAGCTCCTCGGTCTGACCGATACCGAGGCCGACTTGGTCAGCACGCTGCGCCGGGGCACCGCCTTGTGGAAGGTCGGTCGCCGGTCGTTCTTGGTCGAGCATCATCTCGGCCGAGGCGAGCGCTGGATGGTCGACACCGATCGAGCCATGGCCGACCCGGGACAAGACGGGCTCGGCGATCGGGAACCCCAGTGGTGAGCAGGCGTAGTTGGTGGCGGTGGTGAGCACGGCGACGGTGGCAGCCCTGGGCATCGGTGTGGCTGCCGTGGCGGCCGCGGGCTCTGGCTGGCTCCGAACCAGTTGGCTTCGAGCGGGTGGCATGCAACCCAGAGGAAGGGAACACAGACGTCAGACGGAAGCCAGGACTGCTCGCTGGGCCCGGCCCGCGGACCTGGCCGGCCTGGTCGTACCTGGAGGGAACCGACCGCCGCCCGCTGGCCGGCTGGTGCTCGGTTCGGTCGGCAAGCAGCGGGTGGCGGCCGAACGATCGCAGTCGGTCCTGGTGTTCGGACCGACCCAGTCCCGCAAGACCAGCGGCTTCGCCGTGCCGGCCATCCTCGGGTGGGACGGCCCGGTGGTGGCGGCCAGCGTGAAGGGTGATCTGCTCGACCACACCATCGCCCACCGGTCTACCCAGGGGTCGGTGCACTGCTTCGATCCGATGGGGGTGACCGGCCGCCCAGCTACGGCGTGGTCACCCTTGCCGACGGCCCGGACCTGGCCGGGAGCCCGACGAGCCGCCTCCACGATGACCGAGGTGGGCCGGGCGCAGGTCGGGACGATGAGCGACGGAGACTTCTGGTATGCCACGGCGTCGAGGATGTTGGCCCCGCTGCTGTTTGCCGCCGCCACTTCGGGGCGCGACATGGCCGACGTCATCCACTGGGTCGAAACTGGTGAGGAGTCAGAGGTGCTCGATCTCCTGGAGCAGGCCGGTGTGCCGGAGGCGGTCGACGCCGCCCGCTCGTCCTTCGCCAAAGAGGAGCGGCAGCGCAGTTCGATCGTCACCACGGTCGAAACCCTGCTGGAGCCGTTCGCCGGCGCCGCCGCTTGGGGAGCACCGCAGTTGGATGTTGGTGCGCTGCTGACCGGGTCCGACACCCTCTACCTGTGTGCCCCGGCCCATGACCAGCGTCGGCTCACTCCGTTGTTCGTCGGTGTGCTGCGCACCGTCCTCGACCGTGCCTACGACCAGGTGGCCCGGACCGGCAAGCCGCTCGACCCGCCCCTGCTGGTGGTGCTCGACGAGGCCGCCAACATCGCACCGGTCCCCGACCTCGACTCGCTGGCTGCCACCGCCGCCGGGCACGGCATCCAACTGGTGACCGTGTGGCACGACCTGGCCCAGATCACGGCGCGGTTCGGGCCCCGGGCCACCACCGTGGTCAACAACCATCGGGCCAAGCTGTTCTTGTCCGGCATCTCGGATCCGATGACTCTCGACTACGCCAGCCACCTGATCGGCGACGAACAACTTCACATGGATGCCACCACTTCGGGTGGACGGGGAGGCGCCACCACCACCCGATCGCCGACGGTGCGCCGACTCGCTCCCCCCGACGCCCTGCGCCGGGTGCCACCAGGCTCAGGAGTACTCGTCTACGGCGACCTGCCGCCGGCCCGACTCACCCTGCGGACCTGGTTCGACGACCCGTGGCTGCACGCTAAGGCGGTGCCGGATCGCTAAGGCGGTGCGCGCGTCACCTAGGCCACCCGAGTTCCAGCAACGGCGGCCTGCCAGGACAAGGGGTCCTGGTCCTCTACACGAGCGGCGTGAGATCAAGTACGTTGCAACTTGGTAGGAAGTACGTTGCAACTTGGTGGGCATTCGTGCCTCGGGCGTCCGGACATCGGGAGCGCCGGTCAATGCAGACCCTGCTCGATGTCGGCGGACAGGTAAGGGCTATTGGTAGGGCTCGAGGCTGGGCCTGCCAGTGGCTCTCTCGTTGTTTCGTGCATCAGGGGTCAGATCTAGCAAGGGGTATTCGGTGGCAGGGACAGATCTATTCGGACGGCGGTCCGCGCTACGGGGATGGCTGACGGCTGCAGTTGCGGTCACTGTCGTCGCCTCGTTAGCGGCAACAGGATGGACCGGTGCTGCGGCATCGTCTGCCACCTACTCCTCGCATCTGCTCCGCTACCCGTATGTGACCGAGGTGGTGGCCAACTCGGCCACTCTGGCCTGGGGCACGGACCGTTCGCAGTCGACGTCCACTGCGGTCTGGGGCCCGGTGACCAACGGGGTGTGCACCCCCGCCAATCAGGTCGCAGGCACCAGCGCGTCGATCACCGTCGGCACTACGGCTGAGTACCAGTGGCGGGCCGAGCTCTCGTTCCCCACCTCGGGTACCTACTGCTACCGCGTCCTGCTGGGCACTACCGATCTCCTCGGGGCGGATAGTTCGCCCCAGGTGGCGACGGCTGCTGCTCCGGGAACCTCGTACTCGTTCGCCGTCGTGGGGGACTGGGGTGCAGCCACCACGGGCGAGGCAAATGTGATGAACCAGATCGGCAAGAGCCCGGCCAGTTTCGTGGTCACCGCCGGGGACAACGTCTACAACAGCGGGACCGATACCGAGTACGGCGACCTCACCCGGGGCGCCGTCTTTCCACCCCAGTACCTGCCGGCCCTGCGCGGCCGCCCCGTCTTCGCCACCCAGGGGAACCACGGGTTCAGTACCAACCTCCCGTATCTCCAGAACTTCCCGGCTCAGACGGCCGCTGCGGCCTCAGGTGGCCGCAACACGCAAGAGTCCTACTGCTGCATCTCCACCATGACCGGCACGAACAAGTACGCCAGCTCTTGGTACGCCTTCGACTGGGGGTCCGCCCGGTTCTACGTGCTCGAAGGGGCGTGGGCCGACGGCCAGGGCGGCTACCAGGGCGACTTCCTGGCTCACTGGAATGGAGCCGTGGCCGGGTGCGCGGCATGCGGTGCCGAAATGGTCTGGCTGAAGGCTGACTTGGCGGCGCACGCTTCCACACGGATCAAGTTCGCCTTCTCGCACTATCCGCTCTACTCCGATGCCTCGGGTCAGTCATCGGACACCTATCTACAGGGACCAAACGGACTCGAAGGGGTGCTGGCCAACAACAACGTGGGGATCATCTTCAACGGGCATGCCCACCAGTACGAGCGCAACTATCCCCAGATCGCTGGCAAGCCGCTAGTGAGTTACGTCACCGGCAACGGGGGCGACGCCTTGGGCAGCATCAGCACCTGCAGTGCGTTCGATGCGTACGCCATCGGGTCGGGGTCCTCGTGCCGGGCTCCCAAGCCTGCGTCTGACGCACAGGTGTTCGGATTCCTGCTGGTGACCGTGCAAGGCAGCAAGGTCACGGTCACCCCGACCGACTCCAATGGCGCGACCTACGACCAGCAGACCTACGACTACTCGTCACTCCAGATCACACTGGACACATCGCCACCTTCGGTCCCCGGCGGCTTGAATGGTGCAGCCACCTCGACCACCGCAGCCACATTGTCCTGGTCGCCTTCGACCGATGACTCGGGGGTGGTCGGCTACGACGTGTTCCGCAACGGAGCCGTGGTCGCTTCGGTTGCGGGCTCGATGACGACCTACTCGGACACCGGATTGGCTCCGGCAACTACCTACCAGTACTCGATCAGTGCCCGCGATGCTGCCGGCAACTCGTCGGGACCGTCCCCGACGGTACGTGTCGACACACCGGCATCCGCCGACTCCTTCTCGGTGGCAGTGTCGCCGGGTGCGATAGCCGTGAGCGCCGGTTCCCTGGGATCTACGACAGTGACGACGGCCGTCGTGGCCGCAAGCGCGGTCCCCCTCACCTTGACTGCCTCCGGCATGCCAGCGGGGGCCCTGCTGTCGTTCAGTCCACCGTCGATCACCTCGGGAGGAGCGTCGGTCGTCACTATTGGGACCTCGGCCACCACGCCAGTTGGCACCGTCACGATCACCATTACGGCGACCGGATCAGGAGTCAGCCATTCGGCGACCATTTCGCTCACGGTGAACCCCCCATCGACCGGCGGTCCGGCGTTCGTCCAGAGCGCATCGGCCAGCGAAGCGGCAGCCTCGACTGCACTGACCGCCACATTTCCCTCGGTATCGACGGCGGGGCATCTGCTCGTCTTGTCCGCCAGCGTGTACACCGGCGCCACCAACACCATTTCCTCGGTGACCGACTCTGCCGGTGGCACGTGGACGCGCATCGCCAGCCGCTTCGTGTCCGGACACAACTCGGACGGCGAACAGTGGTATTCGGCTAATGCGAAGGCAGTGACGTCGGTGACGGCTCACACCGCCTCGGCCTCCACCATGGCGCTCACCGTGCAGGAGTTCTCGGGCGTCGCCACCGCCAACCCGCTCGACGTCTCGACCGGGGCGTCAGCAACCGGTACCGCGGCCAGTTCGGGGTCGGTCACATCTACTGCCGCCAACGATCTGGTGGTCGGCTACATCGCTGGCCACGCCAGCACGCAGGCCATCGTGGTGACCTCGCTCGGCTACTTGGTCCAGCCTCAAGTGCTCTCGACGGGAACCATCGCCACGGTGGTGAGTGGCTACCAGGTGCAGGGGGCTGCAGGGCCCGTGGTGACGGCGGGCTCCTTCACTGGGGCCATGTATTGGTCTGCGGGTGTTGCTGCCTTTCGGTCTGGGGTCTGAGGGGCGACCGTCGGGCATGTCCGTCCGCGGGCGGCATCGACCTGTCGGCGGCCCTAGGGGGCTCGGGCGACCCGACAGTGGGTGGTGAATCCCGGTATCGTTACCCCATGAACTTCGGGGGAAGCCGCATCCGTCTGTCCGCTGCCGTGTGTGTCGCCTTGGCGGCTGCACTCAGTGCCTGCTCAAGCAGTGCGACATCAAGCACCACCACACGTGCCTTGGCCACCTTGGAGTCGGCGACGACCGGCACCTTCGGCCCACCGTCCACCTTCAGCCCCAGCACGGCTGCGGTCAACAGCTCCACCGACGTCTATCACTGCTTTTTGGTCGACCCCAAGCTGACGACCGACCGCTACCTGGTGTCGAGTCAGTTCCTGCCGGGCGTTACCAAGGAAGTCCATCACGCCATCTACTTCTTGATCCCCCCCTCTCAGGTAGCCGAGGCGAGAGCTCTCGATGCCTCCAGCCAAGGAAAGGGGTGGAGCTGCTTCGGGGCTCCTTTGAATCCGACGGGCACGTTCGACAACACCACCTGGCTGGGCGGGTGGGCCCCGGGCCCCACCGTCCCCCGTGTCGCCCCGAAGGGCACCGGCATCTCCATGCCAGCCGGAAGCCTGGTGGTGATGCAGGTCCACTACAACCTTCTCAACGGGACCGCTCCCGACCAGAGCCGGGTGAAGATCACCACGGTGCCCGCCGCTGGAGCCCATCTCAAGGAGCTCGAGACCACCAAGTACGTCGCCCCGCCAGATCTGCCGTGCCCGACAGGGGTGACTGGGCCGCTCTGTGACCGTCAGGCCTCGATCGATGATTTGGTGGCCCGGACCGGACTACAGGCGAAGGTGCTGCTGAATGCCATCGAAGGGGCGTGCCGGGGGGACCATGATGCTGCCCAGCCTCAGATCACCGGCAACCTGGTGACGACGACCTGCTCATGGGCGGTCAACAAGACCGAGCACATCTTGGGGGCGACACCGCACATGCACCTGCTCGGACAGTCCGAGTCGATCACCCTGGTATCCGGGTCGACCCGGACAGTGCTGGCCAAAACGGACCACTACAACTTCGATGATCAGACCACCCAGGCTGCCCCGGCCGGCACGATGGCCCACGCCGGGGACAAGGTCGAGGTGAGCTGCACCTACGACCCGACGCTCCGCCAACAGCTTCCTTCGATGCGCAAGCTGCCGGCCCGCTATGTCACGTGGGGTGATGGCTCGTCGGATGAAATGTGTCTCGGGACCGTGGGCTGGGTGGCCGGGTAACGATTGGCCGGACGCCTGATGCGTCTGGAACCAGGGGAGGTTCGATGGCGGCTCGCCGGGACAGAGCAGAACGTGGGCAGACGAGGCGGCGGGCAACACGCCTG
>JBAXCY010000119.1:0-9057 GCA_037141235.1 Acidimicrobiales bacterium
TGGCCATGGTCGTCACCGTGGTGGTGGTGGTGGCGGCCACCGTGGCTCCGAGTGCGGCCCATGGGGCGGTGGGCAAGGTATCTCGATCAGCCCTGCCCGCCGACGTGCGAGCCCGGCTCACCAGCGCCGGTGCCTTTACCGGCCATCCGCTCCGCTTCGTAGTCGTCGGTGACTCGTTGGCTGTGGCTCTGTCGGAAGGACTGGGAACAAAGAGCGTGCAGGGCTATGGGGTCAAGGTCGTCGATGAGGGTGTGATCGGGTGCGACCTCGACACCACCACGGCCGTCTGGTTGGGGATGGAAGTCACGCCGACGTCGCCGTGCCAGGACTGGCACTCGCTGTGGGATCACGTCATCGCCGTGTCACACCCCGACGTCATCGGCCTGCTCCTCGGTCGCTGGTCGGTCACCGATCGGACGGTGGACGGACAGAAGGTCCATATCGGCCAACCGGCCTTCGACACCCACTTGTTCGACGAGTACTCCCAGGTGGTGCGGCTCCTATCCGCCCACGGTGCCAAGGTCGTTCTGTTCAACCTCCCGTACTTTCAGTCGCCCCAGACCGCAGCCGACGGCACGCCCTTCCCCGAGGATCAGCCTGATCGGGTCCGCCAGTTCAATCGGATCATGGCCCGGGTGGCGGCGGCACAACCCGGTGCGGTCTCCTTGGTCGACCTCAACCGGTTGATCTGCCCGGCCGGAGTCTTCCAGAGTGTCGTCGATGGGCTGACGGTGCGGTGGCCCGATGGCATCCACATCTCTCCGGCTGGAGGCAAGTGGATCCAGCCGCAGGTGCTCGTCACGGTGGCCCGCTTGGGCCTCGACGACCGCACCCGCAAGGCGGTGCGGTGACCGAGAGCGCTTCCACTCACGTGCGCACGTCGGCCACCGGTAGAGAGCGGGTAGTTGCCCTCGACGGGCTGAGGGCCTTCGCGCTTCTCATCATCCTCGGCTACCACTTCGGCCTCGGCTGGTTCCAGGGTGGCTTCTTCAGTCTGGACATCTTCTACGTTCTCTCCGGCTACCTGATCACCGGGCTGCTGTTGGGGGAGTGGGCCCGATCGGCCCGTATCAAGCTCGGTGCATTCTGGCTCCGCCGGGCACGACGCCTGCTGCCGGCCCTGGTGGTGCTGCTGGTGGTGGTGACCCTGGTCGTCCGCTTCGCCTATCCGGTCGGCCTCTATCCCAACCTGCGCATGGCCGACCTGTCGGCCCTCTTCTACTTCTCCAACTGGTGGCAGATCGGCGCGTCGGGCAACTACTTCGTGGCCACCGGGGCTGTGTCGCCGCTGACCCACACCTGGTCGCTGGCCGTCGAGGAGCAGTTCTACCTGGTGTGGCCCCTGGTAGTCCTGGCCGTGGTCCACCTGGGTAAGCGGTTCACCGGGCGAACCGGACAAGGAGTAGGCCGGGGAGTCGAAATTCTGCTCGCCATCTCCGTGGTGGGGGTGGCCGCCTCGGCCGCCGAAATGGCCTACCTCTACCATCCCGGTGCCAACATCACTCGCCTCTACTTCGGCACCGATACCCACGCCCAGTCGATCTTGGTCGGCTCGGTGCTGGCCTGCATCCTCACTTTGGTGCAGCGTCGCCGGGGCCTGACCGGCATGGCTCCGACGGCGTCGTCCGGTCCGTCTCGGTTCGCACTGACCGTGTTGGGCTTGGCCGGGGTGGTGGGGACGCTGGTGCTGACCAAGAGCCTCACCGGGACGGCGGAGATCGCCTATCAGGGTGGGTTCTTGGTGTCCGCTCTGTCGGCTGCTGCTCTCATCACCGGGGCGGTGTGCGTGGCCGGCGGCCCCATCGCCCGGGTGCTGTCGGTGCGTCCGATGGTGTGGATCGGGACGGTCTCCTATGGCGCCTACCTCTGGCACTTCCCGGTCTTTATCGAATTCGATTCGGCTCGCACTGGACTGGGTGGAGTCTCCCTCTTGGCCGCGCGCATGGTGGCCACATTCGCCCTGGCTGCACTGAGCTACTACCTGGTGGAGCGCCCGGTCATGGAAGGCGTGTTCTGGCGCTCGATCAAAGCCGCCGGCCCGGCGCTGGTGGCCATGGTCGTCACCGTGGTGGTGGTGGTGGCGGCCACCGTGGCTCCGAGTGCCTCAGCCGTGGTGGTCAAGACGACCGACACCATCCCGCTCGGCGAGCGTCAGGCCCTCGACGCCGCCCATGCGTTCACTATCGATCCCATCCGGTTCCTTCTGGTGGGCGACTCCTTGGCTGTCACCATGGGGCTCGGCTTGGTGCGAGGAAGCGTTGAGCACTTCGGTGTGCGGGTGATCAACAAGGGGGTACTCGGATGCGACCTCGACAACCTTGACGCCGTCTCCTCGGGGGTGCACGACATTCCCCTTTCGTCGTGTCGTACCTGGCGCGCCTTGTGGTCGAGGCAGATCGATGCCCTCCACCCCGAGGTAGTCGGGTTGTTGGCCGGAAGGTGGGACATCACCGACCATCTGCTGCACGGAAAGACGGTCTCCATCGATCAGCCGGCCTGGAACCGTCACCTCGAAGACGAGATGAACCAGGTTGCCGCCGTACTCGGGGCCAAGGGAGCCAAGGTGGTCCTGTTCACCCTGCCCTATCTGGCCCCGCCCGAGGCACCCGACGGATCGGTCTATCCGGAGAATCGGAAGTCCCGAGTGGACAAGTACAACCAGATCCTGCGCCGCGTGGCAGCTAGCCATCCGGGCCAGGTCACCGTGATCGACTTGAACGCCATCCTCGACCCCGCTGGACACTTTCAGGAGGTCATCGACGGTGTCACCGTCCGGTGGGCTGACGGCATCCACGTCACTAAGGCTGGCGGACAGTGGATCGAGCCGGCGGTGCTTCCGATCGTCGCCCAATTGGGACTTGAGGCCCGGGCGGCCGGACGTACCTGATGGGATGACGGTGACGCTTGCACCCACCGGCAGATGGATCAGCTCGGGTGCTGTTCAGCCCCGCCAGATTCCGGTGGCCACCACCCCGGCTGGCACGTCGGCCAGGACGACGGCATTGGCGCCGATCCACGCGCCGTCACCGATGACGACCGGACCCAGAACTTTGGCGCCAGCTCCGATCCTGACCCCGTCGCCGATGCGCGGCTGACCAGGGCCGGTACCGGTGTGGCCGAGGGTGACGCCCTGATAGATGACGAGGTTCTCGCCGGCTACTACTTCGTGGCCGATAACGATTCCTACGGAATGGATGATCGCCAGTCCTGGACCCAACCGCGCGGCGGGGTGGATCTCTGCGCCGGAGGAACGGATGCTCGATGCCTGGAGCCAAAGGGCCAGTGGGCGGAGCCCCTTGTCCCAGCACCAGGAGGAGGCACGGTAGGACATGACTGCGCCGATGCGTGGATACAGCGGGAGGCGGATGAGGGAGCCGACCAGCACGCGGGAAGGGGACTGGCCCCATGCAGCCGTCATGTGACGCAGGTCTTCGATGAGCGCGGGCACCGCTCGTAGTGTCGCACATCGCTCCCGGTTGACTGCGACGGGCCCTGGCTGCACCTCGGCTCGGGCGGGTAGTCCTACCAAAACTCGTCGACTGGTCAACGACACATTGTCTGGTCAGTTGATTGCCACGGTGTTCGAAGAAAGACCGAGACTTCCTGCCGAGCCGTAGTAGCCAGCATCGCCGAAGTTGAAGATGCCTCCGTCCTTGGCTACGAGCCAGTACCCCTGGCCGGTAGGGCTGGACTGCAGTCCGGCGATCGGCGCATTGATGTGGTCACCGCCGGTGGATCCGTAGAAGGCGGAGTCGCCGAAAGCAAAGATGCCGCCATCAGATGCCACCAGCCAGTAGCCACTGCCGTCAGGGGAGGCATCCATTCCGACGATCGGCTTGTTGAGCGAGATGGCCCCGGTGGAGCCAAAGAATCTGGCGTCGCCGAAGGCAAAGATGCCGCCATCAGATGCCACCAGCCAGTAGCCGAGACCATCAGGGGTGGAGGCCATGTGGACGATCGGCTTGTTGAGCGAGATGGCTCCGGTGGAGCCAAAGAAACTGGCGTCGCCGAAGGCAAAGATGCCGCCATCAGATGCCACTAGCCAGTAACCAAGTCCACTCGGAGTGGCTGCCATTCCGACGATCGGCTTGTTGATCGCCAGGCCCCCGGTGGAGCCGTAGAACCCGGCATCACCGAATGTGAAGATCCCACCGTCGGAGGCGACCATCCAGTAGCCACCCTTGTCGGGCGTCGAGGTCATATCGACGATGGGGTGGTTCAACGTGAGTCCGGCGGCTGATCCGAGGGACTGCGCCTGGCCAAACGTGACGATTCCACCGGTACTGGTCGTGAGCCAGTAACCCCTGAACTTCTTGTTGCGAGTGCCAGAGGTGGGCTTGGTGGTGGTCGCGGTGGTCGGCGGCACGGTGGTGGTCGTCGTGGTCGGTGCCCCTCCAGCCAGTAGGGAGGTCAGTCCGGAACCGTTCACCACGGAAGGCCCGCCTGATCCCGAATAGGCCTGGATGGCATGGATGAATGCATTGGCGCTCTGCCCTGTGGTCCACCACGGGGGGATGCCTCCTCCGTAGTAGCCCCCGAAGTTCACTTCGGAGACGTTGACCCGCAGCGCCGTGGCGACCAGCGGTGCGAAACTGAACAGTGCCGCATGGTTCCGGTACTGGCCGGTCGCCGTGGCGATCGTGACCCAACCGACCCCTGGCTCATTGGCGGACAAGGTGTAGTTGCGGATGCTGGTGGCCGTGGAGCCCACGGACTGCGTGTTGACGATGACTCGGTCGAGAGTGGATGCCGCCGCCAGGGTGACGGTGAGCGACGGAGTGGTGTCGCCAGCCCCCGATGTCCATCCCTGGCCGTAGCCGACGGGCAGTCCAGCGATGGCCGCCGCCGCATTGCCACTCGAGGCGGTAGCGGTGGCATGGGCAGCCGCCGAAGCCAGGTCGGTGCCGAAGACCTCAGTGGGACCCGTCGACAGTGTGGCGCCTGCTGGGTAGGTAACGAAGGCGACCTGGTCGGATAGGGGCAGGCTGTAGCCAGCGCCCGAAGTGACTCGGACCGTGGTGGTATCCCCGTACTCCGAGGTGATGCTCACGGGAATCGTCCCACCGTTCGGATCGGTCACCGTGATGGTCGAAGTAGTCGGGAGCCCATCGGACCACACGGCAGCGACGGCGGTCGTCCCACCAGGGGCAGCCCCGAAGTTGGCCTGGTACCCCTGGGGGATCCCCGTGGCCGGCATCGACAGGTAGGGACGACCAGCCAGTGCACTCGAGGTGGTCATCGTCGCTAGTGCTGCCGGCTTCACATAGTCGACCGTGCTGCTGGCTTGAATCAACGAGAACGAAATGCCGTCGTTACCCCAGCTGCCCTCGTTGAAGAAGTAGTTCTGCACCGGAACGCCGAGCACCTTCTGCCAGATCATCGACCGAGTGACGCTGTTGGCCTGTCCGAGGTAGTTGTAGTCCCCATCGCTCCACCAGCCGATCTCCGTGAACCACAGGGGCTTCGATCCGAGCAGCGCCTGCACCTGGCGCACCTGAGTAGCCATGCCATCTTCTTCGTAGGCATCGTTGGACCCCGTGTAGGGGTGGATTGCGGCCACGTCCATAGTGCTCAGGCCGCCGGCGGCGATCAACTGCTGCCACCAGCCGACCACGGGCTCCAGGGTCGAGCCACCGATGACCGTCGATGAGGCACCTGGCTCCACCGACTTCACTGCGGCGTAGAACGGTGCGAGGACTTTGGTGGCATAGGTGCCCCCGTTTCCCCATCCCGTGTTGTTGGACTCGTTCCATGGTTCCCAGTTGGTGACCGGTGCGCACCCGGTGCATCCGGCGGGAACAGCGGCGTAGTGGGCGACCAGGGCGGCTACGTCGGCCTGCCAGAATCCGCTGTTCACCAGGGCGATGGCCAGGGGTTCACCTCCGCTGACTTGGATCCAGTAAGTCACCTTGTTCTGGTTGGCCAGGAAGGAGGCCTTGTAGGGATCGGTGCTGGCCGAGGCAAAGGTAATGGCTGATGCCCCACAAGTGGCTGCCGTGGGAGCCGATGCCGAACAGTTAGGCAGGAGCGAACTCCAGTCGATGACCGATCTGCTGCGCAGCGCGTTGAGCCCGAGTTGTCCGTTCAGGGCGACTCCCCGGGGATCGGCTGGACCACCGGAGTCGGACCCTGCCGGGAGGGTGGCGAAGTTCAAGCCGTTGCCGGGAGCACCCACCGTGTAGGGAAGGCATGTGGTGCCGAGTGTCGAATGCGGCGTAGTGGAGGTGTCGATCAGGACGGCCTGCACTTGGTACGGACCAGGCTTGGTGTCTTCGGTCGGAATCGTGAGCGGTATCGAGGCGAGACCTGTCGGCGTGTTCGGGAGGTCGATCACCGTCGGAGTCGGGACCGTCTCGGCCACCATCGATACGGTGTTCTCCACTGAGTAGGAGAGCTGCAAGTGGGAAGAGGAAGCGGCCCACCATGAGTCGAACGTGGCGTTGACAGCGGGGGTGGTCCCGGCTGCGAAGTAGTTACCAGTGGCAGAAGTCGAGAGCCCAGCACCCCATCCGAGGCTGTTGCTGGCGCGTTGTGCTGAGGCGAGGTAGCTCTGTACCGAGGCGAGTGAGAACGAGGAGATGCCATCAGCCGGGCCATTGAACGGCGGGCCACTCTGGAAGTAGAAGGTCGAGCCGATCAGCACGAAGTCCCATCCCCCGAAGGCCAGTGCCCCGCCCAGGTCGGTGCTTCCCTTGAGGATGCCGTTGGGCGAGGTTGCCTCCATTGAGTACAGCGGGTCGGCCGTATAGATGGTGCCGTCAGGCCCCTGGGTGGCCTGAGCCGGAAAGTAGAACTGACTGCCCCCTGCGGTGCGCTTGCCGTCCCCTTGGATGTGGGGAGCGCCGAAGGTGGAGAGGACCTGGCCGGTCGGGCTGATCGTCTTGACGTAGCCGTTGGCCGAGTAGAGCAGGTTGCCGTCAGCCTCCTGAGTGACGAACGCATATTTACCGACGACCAACGGGAAGGTGCCGTTGACTGCGCCAGTGGCCTGGTCGAGGGTGACACTCGATGCGGTGTTCTGCACCAAGCTGACCACGACTCGGAAGTTGGCTCCGGTGCCCACCGAGAAGACGGCCATCGGGTTCCCTCCTTGGGGGTCGACGGACCAGAGCAGCGTGCCTGTGGGCGAGAACTTGTTGACCTTGGCGCCGTAGTAGGACGAGAGGTAGATGTTCCCGGCCGGGTCGATGAGCGGCTGGTAGACCTCGTCGGTGTTGCCGGCGAAGTGGGCGGGCAGCGTAAACGCGCTCACCTGGGCACCGGCCAACGTGTAGGTGATCAGCTGGCTGCCGGTGTCGACGTAGATGTTGGTAGCGGTAGCGGTAAAGCTGTCGACTCCTCCGACGGGAGTGACCACCGGAGAGATCGGGTTGGCCGGAAGACTTCCCACCGGACCGAGTGAGGTCGACGGGGTGGTCGTGGTGCAGACCGGGCTGATTTCTGACGCGGTGGGGGCGGCAGGGCTGCCGGCGATCTGAGGTGGGGATGCCGTGGCGTGAGCCGTTCCGTCGAAACTCACGCCGACGGTGAGCGCAATGATGAGAGTAGCCATCGTGAGTACTGCCCCCCGGATGACGCCTGCCTTGTGGTGATTTGCCCCTGCCTGATCCATACCAACTGATCGGCCGGCCGCAGGCATTCTTGAGAGCAATCCCACGAATAGTTGCCACATGACCACGCAGAGTGATATTTCAAGGATATTCAGTCAGTTCTTCCGATTCGACCTGCTGCTACGGTACGCGCGTGGTGACTAGTCGCGAGGATTCCGGCCCGCGTGCAGGCGGACGTCGGCTACGGGTGCTGCGGATCTCCCACAGTGGCGTGGTGACGTCGTGGCGCGAGCGGGATCGGATCCTGCGACGGAGCGGTGTCGACCTCACGCTGGTGACTGCCGCCCGATGGGAAGAGGGTGGCTCGATGGTGGAGTTCTCTGCGGAGGGGGACGAATTCGTTGTTCCTGTCCGCACCGTGGGTCGCCATCCGAACCTCTTTGTGTTCGATCCTCGGCCCCTGTGGCGGCTGCTCGGCAATGATGCGTGGGACCTGATCGACATGCATGAGGAGCCGTTCGGTCTGGCTGTGGCTGAGGTGTTGATCCTCCGTTTGCTTCGCAAGCGGCGGACACCGTATCTGGTGGCCTCGGCGCAGAACATTGACAAGCGGTACCCGCCGCCCTTCCGGTGGATCGAACGGTGGTCGCTGCGTGGTGCTGGTGGTGCCTACACCTGCAATGTCGAGGCTGGCGAAATTCTCCGCCGCAAGGGACTCCAGGGAGACCTCGAGCTTCTGCCGTTGGGCGTAGACGTTGATCGGTTTCATCCTGCCGACCGGGAGCCCCCGTCAGACCGACTCCGGGTCGGATTCGTCGGCCGTCTGATCCCTCATAAGGGGGTGGACGTTCTCGTCCGAGCCGTCGCCCTCGACGAACGGCTCTCTGCCGATGTCTATGGGGCCGGTCCTGAGGCTGCAGCGCTCGCTTCGCTGGCGATGGACCAAGGAGTGGCGGATCGGGTCAGGTTCCATGGGCACGTGGACGAAACTGCGCTGCCCGAGGTCTATCCGCGCCTCGATGTGTTGGCCGTTCCCTCAGTTCCCGTGGCCGGATGGCTGGAGCAGTTCGGTCGGGTGGTGGTCGAGGCGCAGGCCTCTGGCGTGCCGTCGGTGGCCAGTTCCAGCGGGGCGCTTCCTGAGGTGGTCGGTGACGCTGGGATCCTGGTTCCACCGGGGGACCCCGCGGCGCTGGCTGGCGCACTGGTCCAGCTCTTGGACGAGCCCGGGCTCTGGGCCCGCCTGCGTGGTGCAGGGTCTGAATCGGTGGGCCGCTACTCGTGGGCCGCGGTGGCCGCCTCCCAGCACGACCTCTATGACCGCGTCACCAAGGGGCGTTGAGGCTGGTGGCTCCGGCTTGCTGGTCGACTAGTTCAGTCGTGACCGGAAGTCACTGACTGGTACAGGGATTCGAGGCGATCGAGGTGGCGGGCCAGCGAGTAGTGCTCCTGTTGGCGTAGGCGGAGTGCGGTACCGATCCGACGGAGTTCGTCCCGGTCGTCGGCCAGT
>JBAXCY010000120.1:0-8990 GCA_037141235.1 Acidimicrobiales bacterium
TCTCGTGGCGTAATGGTCGATCCCGAAGCGCTCGAATCGGTATGAGCCCGAGTACCTCTTCGCTATGAAGGCAGTTTCGGCGAGGATCGGCGCCGACGACGACGATCTCAGACTGCTGGGCCAGCGGATTGGGGTCACCACTGCTGAAGAAGCTTTTGGGATCATGGAACGCTTCTATCGATCGGAACGCGTTTCGGCCAAGTCCAACTTTTTTGTGCAGGTGATCTTTCCAAGTGGTGAGCCGAACGCCACGGCATGATCACTGGAGTGTTGAGGATGCCGTGGCCCAAGTGACGCCACGCGGCGGGGCGTGATCCCCTGACCCCCTGCCGGGCACCTTGACACACCCACCATCTACGGTGTCGCCCATGCAAGACATCGCCGACCAACGGTCCGGATTTGCCGTGGTGGACCTCGAGACCACCGGATTCTCCCCCGACGACGATCGGATCGTCGAGGTGGCCGTCGTGGTGCTCGACGCCGAAGGCACCGAACTCGACTCCTTCTGCACGCTCGTCAACCCCGAGCGCGGCCCGGGGCCCACCCATATCCACGGCATCACGGCCGCCATGCTCGAAGGCGCACCGACCTTCGCCGAGGTGCACCCCTACGTGGCTGACCTGCTGTCAGGGCGCGTCGTGGTGGGGCACAACGTGGACCGATTCGACCTCGCCTTCTTGATGGCCGAGTGCGGCCGCCTCGATACCGCAGGCATGGCCCCCGAGTCCGTCGTCACCATCGACACCTTGCTGGTGGCCCAGAGCTCTCTCGATCTGCCCGGAAAGGCACGGCTGATCGACTGCTGTGACCGCTACAGCCTGACCTGGGACGACCACCACAACGCTCTCGGCGATGCCCGGGTGACGGCCGCCCTGCTGATGGCCATGCGGGGTGAGCTGGGCGACGACCTGATCGGGATCGACCGCCTACTCGAGGCCGCAAGCATGCTCCGCTGGCCGGGGGCGGTCGACGTTCCCATCGAGGGATACGGCCGCGCCACACGGGTACCGGCCTGACGATCAGGGCATCGCCTCGATGGGTGGTGCCACCATCATCCGCCCTCGGGCCCCGCCGAGCATCTCCCCGTCGGTTCCGTCATCGTCGGCCCCGGCCACCAGCGGCGACCGAGTGAGCACTACGACACCGGTCACCAGGACGGCCAGCGCCAGCACCTCGAGGCTGATCCATAGCGCACCACTCCGGAGTACGTCTCCGAACAATGTGACCCCGAGCACAATGCTGACTAACGGGTTCATGGTCACCAAGGTGGTCCGCGAGGCGGTGATCGGCCCGGCGTGCAGTGCGTTCTGGAGAAGAAAGACGGTGCCGAGTCCGGTGACGGCCAGCATGTAGGGCTCGAAGTGAGTGAACACCTGGTCCCACCCTTGCGAGATGTAGCCGGTGATGGCCTTGGTCAGCGCCGCACCGAACGCCGCCGTGATGGCCGTGGCGGCACCGAAGGCGGCAGCACGCCACCACCGAGGTCCTCGCAGGGCGGCCACGATACAGATGGTGATGGCCGATAGCAGGACGATCGAGGCGACCAGCCACTCGGCGTCAGAAGGGAGAACTTGACCCCCGTGGGGCCGGGCAGCCAGGAAGAATCCGCCGAGGCCTACCACCACCGTCACCGCCCCCAGCCACTCGCGTGCCCCGAGGCGGTAGCGGAACCACACAGCTAAGACCAACAGGAGGAACAGCAACTCGGTGGTCAGTACTGGCTGGACAGTGCTGAGCTGGCCGAACTTGAGCGCAGTGGCCTGCAGGCCGAACTGCACCAGCATCAGGGCGAAACCGATCAGCCAGATGCCTTGTTTGACGGCGTGGCCGATGAGGCTCGGACGCATGGTGGACGATTCGGGAGCCGACTCCACGCCGATGCGCTGGAGTACCGAGGTGATGGCGTTAGTGAAGGCGGCGAGGGTAGCGAGGAGAAAGGCCACGGCACTGTTGTACTCGCGTTTGGCGCCCCTGGGGAGTCCAGAGGCCGGCGGGCCTAGTGGATGATGCCCTCGGGAGCGGGGTCGATGCCGTCGGGCTCGTCCATGCGGAGCCCGAGTCCGTAGCCCTCCAAGAACAGGTCGGCATCGTGCTTGCGTGGATAGCGAGCCTCGAGCTCGCGGAAGCGGGCCGAGTGGTTCGGTTCGATCAGGTGAGCCAACTCGTGGACGATCACCGAGTCGAGTACCCAGGTCGGTGCGGCCCGCAGCCGCGAAGAGATGCGGATCTCCCGGGTGGCCAGCGTGCACGATCCCCACCGCTTGTTCTGGTTGGTGGCCCACCGGATCGATTGCGCCTCGACGCCACCAAGGTAGAGGCGCCCCAAGCCCCGGGCCCGCTCGGCCAGGTGCTGGTCGGAGGCGTGCAGGTGGGGGCGGTTTCGGGTGAGGCGACGGGAGAGGTTCTCGACCATGTCGTCGAGTGCGGTGCCACGCAGGTGGGTGGGCACCACCACGATGATCCGGTCACCCTCCCAGTGCGCCCCGGCCGTCTTCTTCCGGCGGGCCGAGACTCGCACCTCGACTTCGGGTTGGGTCAGGGCGAGGGGCTGGTGGTTCAACTTCATGACGTCACGTTACGGCCGGGGTGTGACCAGTGGTCCGTCCCAGCCGGGCAGCCAAGTGACTGCCCGGCTGGGACGAAGTCCCTACTGGCCCGGCATCTCACGGCGGCCGTAGGGGGCGGGGGCCACGGCCTCGGACTCCTCCTCGGTCTCTTCGTCCGTCTCTGGACGCAGGAACTTCCAGATGGCGCCACCCAAGATGCCGCCGACGATCGGGAACACGATGAAGACCCACAGCTGGCTGAGGGCCCAGCTGCCCTGGAAGATGGCGGTGGCCAGGCTGCGAGCCGGGTTCACCGAGGTGTTGTCGATGGGGATGGAGATGAGGTGGATGACGGCGAGGGCGAGGCCGACGGTGACGCCGGTCAGTCCGACGGGCATGGATTTGCGGCTGGTGGAGGCGATGATGAACACGAAGACGGCGGTAAAGAAGACCTCGGCCAGCATTACGGCTGGCAGGGGAAACCCACCCGGTGAGTGGGCACCGAAGCCGTTCGAGGCGAAGCCGGTGGCCTGGGCGCTGAAGGTGCCGGGAACCGCAGAGGCCGAGGCCACCCGGTTGGAGCTGGCGATGATGAAGATGACGAAAGCGCCGAGTATGCCGCCCACGATCTGGCCCACGAGGTAGAACGGAAGTTCCTTGGTCTTGGTCTTTCCGATGACCCACAGGCCGAGGGTGACGGCGGGGTTGATGTGGCAGCCCGAGATCGACCCGATGGCGTAGGCGGCGATCAAGAGGCTGAGTCCGAAGGCGAGAGCCACGCCCAAGATGCCGACCGAAGTGGCGGCCCCGGTGAAGTGACCCGTGGCCAGAATGGCCGTTCCCGGGCCTCCGACAATGAGGATCATGGTTCCGACCGCCTCGGCGATACCGATGCGCACGTTCTGGTTCATGGCTATTTTCCTTCCTTCGGCTGGCCGGCACCTGCCGACACCCGTGATTGTGGATACCTTCCTTCGTGCAGGCTAAGCAGCCGGTCGGCGGCAGAGGTGGATGGAGCCCTGCCCTGCGCCAGTCTCAGGGCATGGAAGTTCGAGGCCGACAGGCGTCGAATGGGAGTAGGCCCTGGTGGCCGGTACGATGACGGCGTGCGTCGCTACTTCACGCCCCGGTGCATCGGGATGCATGTCACCTTGGTGATCGTGCTGCCGCTGTTTGCCTGGCTCACCTGGTGGCAGTGGAACCGTGCCCAAAATGGCAATGTGCTGAGTTGGGCCTACGTGATCCTGTGGCCGGCCTTTGCTGCCTACGCCATCTACACCTGGTGGCAGCTCATCCACGACCAGGTCGCTCGGCTGCCCGGACGATCGGGCCAGGCCGCCGCAGCCAACCAATCGACGCGAGATGCCAACTTGTCTGGCGATGACGCCTCGGCGCGACCCCCGGGGTGGGCACTGACCGGCGGCCGAGCGAAGAGCGTAGCCATCGCCTCTGAAGCACCCATCGATCCGAAGTTGGGCGGTCGAGGGGAGCGGTTCACAGCCCAGACGCCAGAGGAGGCGGCACGCATGGAGGAGTACAACCGATACCTGGAGGCGCTCAGCGCCGACGACCAGGCGGCGGCAGCCAGCGAGTCTGATGGCGTGGCGCAGCCGTGAACGGTTCGACAGGGCCTACTGAGCCAGACTCGTCAGACTCGTCAGACTCGTTTGGTCGACCCACCTGGGCTGGCCTGGTGCGGTGGGACGTCGACGGTGCGCTGATGCGCTATCGGGTCATGGCGTTCGTGGTCGGGGTCGGACTGGTCCTACTGGTGTTCGTGGGGATGCCGCTGCAGTTCCTGGCCAAGGAGAAGGTGGTGGCCCAGATCGTAGGGACCCTGCACGGCTACCTCTACCTCCTCTACTTGGTGGCCGCGGCCGATCTGGCTCGTCGTGCCCACTGGCGGATCGGCCGGATCCTGGCCGTGGTAGCTGCCGGCTTCGTCCCGTTCCTGGCCTTCGTGGTGGAGCACCGCGTCTACCGCCAGATGCGTGAGGAGCGTGCCGTAGATCTGCTCGTGCCACCGACTCCCGTCACCCCGGCTGACCATGGCGGGCAGCCAGGTGACGCTGTCGGCTAGCGGGCGCCGCGCACCAGCACTCCCGGGCGGGCCCCGGTGTCGACCCCGTCACGGAAGGTGGTCACCCCGGACTTGATGGTCTCCACGTAGCCGGTGGCCCCCTGCAGGATCCGCTTGCCTCCAGCAGGCAGGTCGGCCACCACCACCGGGTTGGTGAGTTGCAGGTTGTCGAAGTCGATGATGTTGATGTCGGCCAGCGCCCCGACCTCCAGAGTGCCCCGGTCGGTGAGTCCGTAGAGCCGAGCGGTGTCGTGGGTCTGCTTCTTCACGATCCACTCCAGTGGAAGCTGCTCTCCCCTGGTCCGGTCACGGGTCCAGTGGGTGAGCATAAACGTGGGCTGGGACGCGTCGCAGATGACGCCGCAGTGGGCTCCGCCATCGCCGAGCCCTAGGGCCGCCCGAGGGTGCAGCAGCATCTCGCGTGCGGCGTGGAGGTCGCCGCCGGAGTAGTTGAGGATGGGCACGTACAGCAGCCCGTGGCCGTCATCTTCGAGCATGGCGTCGTAGGCCACCGTGAGCGCCGGTATGCCGGTGGCCTCGGCGATGCCGGCCAGCGACCGCTCGGGGCCAGGCTCGTACTCGGGCGGGCTGCCCAGGGTGAACGTGCTGCGGTAGGCCTTCTCCATACGCTCCGCCGTGACGGGGTCCGGATCCCACGACTCGATGGCATGGCGCCACTCGTCGGTACGTAGGGCGGCCACCAGCTCGTCGGGGGACAGGCCCTTCGCCTTCAGCTCTTGATAGGCGGGGATCTGGTCGAGGAGGCTGTAGGTGGTGAAGTGGCCCGACAGCAGACCGAAGCCGCGACCGGCCACCTGGGGCCAGAGGTCAGCGCCCTCGTCGACGGCCCGAAGCGACTCATCCATCAGCTCGCGCCACAGGTCAGGAGCATCATCGATCTGCACCATGGCGAAGGTCACCGGCCGGTGGATGGTGGCTGACAGACGCCGCATCCACTCCACCTCCTTCTGGGGAGCTAGGAGGTCCTCGCCGGCCGTACCCGCCGGGGCCAGTTCGAAGATCCCGGTGCCGAGCTCACCCAAGGCGCTTCCGATGCCGAACAACTCGTCCTCGGCGGCATGGGTGCCGGGGACGGGCTCGCCATCGATGGCGCGGTGGGTCATGGTGCGTGATGTGGAGAAGCCGAGGGCACCGGCGGCGATCGCCTCCTTCACCACCTGCTTCATGGCGGCGATGTCGTCAGGTGTGGCCGGCTCATTGCGGGCCCCCCGCTCGCCCATCACGTAGGCCCGGACGGCACCGTGGGCCACCTGGGTGCCGATGTCGACCGTCCAGTGATGGGCCTCTAAAGCGTCCAGGTACTCGGGGAAGGTCTCCCAGTTCCAGGTCATCCCTTCCGACAAGGCGGATCCGGGAATGTCCTCTACTCCCTCCATCAGTCCGATCAGCCACTCGTGGCTGCCAGGCCGGGCCGGAGCGAACCCAACACCACAGTTGCCGGTGACCAGCGTGGTCACGCCGTGCCAGCTGCTCGGGGCCAGTACGTCGTCCCAGGTGGCCTGGCCGTCGTAGTGGGTGTGGATGTCGACCCAACCGGGGGTTATCAGAAGACCCTCGGCGTCCACGGTGCGGGTAGCGGCCTCGCCTCGGTGGTCGCCGATGCCGGTGATGACGCCATCGGTGACGGTGATGTCGGCCGTCCGGGCCGGAACACCGGTGCCGTCGACGACGGTGCCGCCTTGGATCACGAGGTCGTGCATGGTGAGGTCTCCCCTGTGTAGTACGTGAGCCGATGGTGGCACGCACATAGCGCCGGGCGCAATGACGGGCCTGGCAACAACTGCAACCGGCTATCACCGCACCACGTGAGGCTCGCGGTCGTGCAGACTGTCCCTTGGGCCGGAACTGACCGGCGCCGAGGACTGGTGATGGGGGAGCAGTGGCCGACGGAAGCGATGTGAGGATGGACCGATACGGCACGAGCGACCACGTGGCGGCGGTGGAGCTGGCCCGCCAAGCCGGTGCAGTCCTGGCCGAGCTCCAGCTAGGCGACCTCGAGGGCAAGGAACTCGGCGCCGAAGGGGACCGACGATCCCACGAGTTGTTGGTCGGGCTCTTGGCTGAGCGGTTCCCGGACGATCGGGTCCGCTCCGAAGAGGACGACCAGTCCGAGGCCCTCACCACCGACGCCGGCCGGGTCTGGATCGTCGACCCGCTGGACGGGACCCGCGAGTACTCCGAGCGGCGGACCGACTGGGCCGTCCACGTGGCCCTGGCCGTCGACGGTGCCCCAGTGGTAGGTGCGGTGGCCCTGCCCGGACTCGACCTGGTGCTCGATGCCGGCAACCCGCCGTCGCTGCCGCCACTCCCCACCACCCCACGCATCGTGGTGAGCCGCACCCGGCCCCCCGAGTTCGCCACCTTCGTTGCCGAGCGGCTGGGTGCCGACACGGTGCCGATGGGGTCGGCTGGGGCCAAGATCTCGGCCGTCGTGCGGGGCGAAGCGGAAATCTACGTCCACGCCGGGGGCCAGTACGAGTGGGACTCGTGTGCCCCGGTGGCTGTGGCGCTGGCCGCCGGGCTCTTTGCTAGCCGCATCGATGGCACCCCGCTGCGCTACTCGCGCCCCGACCCGTGGCTGCCCGATCTCATCGTGTGCCATCCGGCACTGGCCGACGCAGTGCTTGCCGCAGTCCGTGACTCGGGTGTCGTGGGTGGGGCCTGAGCCGGTGTCGACCGAGCCCTCGGGGGATGCACCGGCAGCCGTGTTCGGCCCGGCCCGGCTCGGTCCCCTGACGCTCAAGAACCGGATCATCAAGTCGGCGACCTTCGAGGGTGCATCGCCCAAGGGTGCGGTGACGGACGCACTGATCGCCTTCCACCAGCGGGTGGCCCGGGGCGGGGCCGCTATGACGACTGTGGCCTACCTGGCTGTGGCTCCTGAAGGACGCACCGACCGCCACTGCCTGCAGCTCAGTGCCGAGTCGCTTCCTGGGCTCCGCCGGCTGACCGATGCCGTGCATGCGGCCGGTGCCATGGCCTCGGCCCAGATCGGACATGCCGGCCCGGTGGCCAACTCCAAGTCGAACGGGGCCCCGGCGCTGTCCCCGTCACGGCGCTTCGGCGCATCAGGATCGCTCACCCGTGCCGTTACTGAAGACGACATCGCCCGGATCACCGAGGACTATCGCGTGGCTGGCGCCCGTGCCGTCGAGGCGGGGTTCGACTGCATCGAAATTCACCTCGGCCACAACTACTTGCTGAGCTCGTTCCTCAGCCCGAAGCTCAACCGTCGGACCGACAGTTGGGGAGGTCCGCTCTTACAGCGTGCCCGCTTCCCCCGCCAAGTGGTGGCGGCGGTGCGCGATGGGGCTGGAAGCGGTGTGGCCGTCACGGCCAAGTGCAACATGGCCGATGGCGTGCCCGGTGGGTTCGACCTCCCCGAGAGCATCGAGTTCGCCCGCATGCTCGAGACGGACGGGCACCTCGATGCCTTGGAGTTGACCGGTGGGAGTTCGCTGTCCAACCCGATGTACCTGTTCCGAGGGGAAGCCCCGCGAGCCGAGTTCGCAGCCACTCTTCCCCAGCCCATGCGCCTCGGGTTCCACGTGGTGGGCAAGCGCTTCATGAAGGAGTACCCCTTCGAGGAGGGCTACTTCCGCGGCCAGGCCCATCAGTTCCTGGAGACCCTGAGCCTCCCGCTCATCTTGCTCGGCGGGGTGAACCGGATAGACACCGTCGAGTCGGCGCTGGCCGAAGGGTTCTCGTTCGTAGCCATGGCCCGGGCACTGTTGCGCGAGCCCGACCTGGTCGCTCGGTGGGAACGGGGAGAACGCGACGACGGAAGCTGTGTCCATTGCAACCGGTGCATGCCGTCGATCTACAGCGGTACCCGCTGCGTCGTCGACGTGCCCACGGCTCCCGCCTGACCCCTGCCCCCTGACGCGACTCCAACGTTCTGAGCGCATCTGTCATACGCCACAGCCGAACCCAAATGCCACTGGGGAGTTGCAGGTGATGGCATCGAGTGATGTTGCTATCTCTTGTCAGCGCAACAGACTGCTCGTGGGGGCAGTGGGTTAGGACTTCCCTGTCTTCGGATCCCGGGGTTTTCGACGTGCGGACCTCTTCGCGATCTTCTCCTGATGGACCTTCTCGAAAAAGGGCTGTGTCTCTTCTGGGAGTCGGTCCAGGCGGTTTGCAGCGAGAAGGTACGCGTATCCGTCTGACCTCTCCTCGATGGAGACCACTTCTAGGATCTCGACGCTCCCGTCGAGGTTCTCCTGGTAGACGAGTCGGTGGGTGTTCTGAGGGCGTCCGGGGATCCCGAAGTACCACTTCTTGCAGTCCGACAAGTCGCCGTACTTGGGCATCGACTGGAGGTCGTAGCCGTCTGCGCCTCG
>JBAXCY010000121.1:0-8947 GCA_037141235.1 Acidimicrobiales bacterium
GTACCGCCAGCGCGACTACCGCGGTGACCACTACCGCCGCTCAGAACTTCTGACCGCGCGGTCGTGGCCGGGAGAGCCAACTTCGACGGCTGCACCAACTTCCTGGGCCTGGAACTCGACCGCTTTCGCTATTGGGGCTTGATCAGCGAGCAAAACTCCGCCACCGGCAGCCCGCCGACCCTGTCGTCAGCAACAGCTTCTGAGGCGCTCGGCGGGTCGTGGTTCTCAAGGCCCGCGGGCCGGACCGACCGTCCGCGGTGCAGCCGCCACCGTCGGCCAAGATAAATGGCTGTGAACCCGGCCCCCGAATCAGTCCCCTCATGAGTCGCCACCCGGTGGCACCGGCCATCGCCGCAGTCGTGATCGGAGCGCTCCTTCTGGCGGGATGTGGCTCCTCGTCGAGCGCCCCGCCTGCATCGCGGCCCACCGTGGCCCAGGCATCGAGTTGCGCGTCGGCCCATCCGGCCACCTGGGAGGGCTGCCTGGTCGATGCCCAGCCCGGATTTGCCTCGGTGCCCATCTCTGAGTTGGCCCTGCCCGGCTCACACAACGCCGGCACCTACAACCTCGACCCCCAGGGCTACGACATCGCCGCCAACTCGCCTTGCACGCTCGACACCCCGCAGAACGCGGCCGTGCGGTCGGTCCCCGCACCCTGGTTCCAGACTCAGGACGAAACCATCACCCAGCAGCTGAACCAGGGGATCCGGTACCTGGATATGCAGGTGGCCTACAACGGTGGCGGCAGCGCCACCAAGGGATGGCGGGTCGTGCAAACCCTCCTCAGCCAGTTCCCCCTCTATGACTACCTCGACGAGGTGGCCGCCTGGGCCAAGGCGCACCGCAGCGAGATGATCGTGGTCGATTTCCGCAACGTCTGTTACGACAACGATCCCACGGACGCCATCGCCAAGGGCCTGTTCTCCAACTTCACCACCCGCAGCGATGAGGGCGGAGGCACCACGACCCTGAAAGACGTCGCCTACAACGCCCCGTCACCGAGCAGTTCGTTCGCCTCGGCCACCATCGACCAGGTGATCCACCAGGGTGGCGGAGGTCACAACGTGGTGGTGCTGATGCCGTCCAATGTGAGGGCCGCCTCCACCCTGGCATCGGTGGAGCACGTCCACGCCGTGTTTACCGCTCCCGCCGGGTCAAACGGAACGTCGGCGAATCGCACCCTGCCGATGGCACGGTCGCTGACCGCTACCGCCCCGACATCTTCCACACTGTTCTCCTCGTCCAACTCGCTATTGCAGTCGGCACCGACCACGGCCAAGCCCGCCCTTGGCTCCATGGCGGGCAAGGGATTGTTCGAGGCCGGGCTGAACTACACGTTCGACTTGGCGGCGGCCACCCCGTTGGTGGCGACCTTCGGCGGACTGGTCCAGCCAGCCGCCAGCCCGCCTGGCGCGCCATCAGCCACCCTGCCAGCCTGGCAGGAGGGCCTGTGGGGACCAGGCGTACTCGGAACTGTGACCCGGACTGGGATCCTGTCGGCCTGGGGCAACAAGACGACCGTGGTCCTGGCCGATGGAGTGGAGTATGAGGGGTACATCCCCGCCGTCATCACCCGCAACGGTCGCACACCGAGCAAGTAGCCGCTTTCTCGGATCCTCGATTGCACGGCTGCTCATCCGCTTGGCTAAGCGGGCCGGTGCCGTTTGCACTGCTTGGCTCGCCGCTGTCCATCGGGTCCGCTCCCCTCATGTGACTCGCCGCCACTCATCTGACTTGCCGTGGGCCGAGCCAGGTCGGTTGACACCATGCGCCTTGCGACCCTGTCGCCTGGACCCAAACGGCCGGAGGTTCGTCAACGTGAGGATCGCACCGGAGGTGGATTTCGGGAGCGAGCGGTCAGTCTGAGTGGCGGGCACCCCGGCTGGCACCGCTCCTGTGGCTGACGAGGAAGGGAACAGATCCCATGGGCGTCGTGATCGCCGTCGACAAGAACTCGACCGCGGTGTTCCCATCTCCGCTGATGAGCACCAACTCGGAGTTGGGATCGTCCCTGGCTAGGGAAGTGGCGGCATCCGACGAGGGTGTCACAGCCCCTGAGTACGTTAAGAACGGAAGACATCCAGAGGAGTCGAGGGACCTGGTCCGATGACGCTCCGCCAACCGACCAAACGGCACGGTGGCCCTGCCAGGAACGATGAGGAGAGATATGCACGATGCACCCGTTGCCAACCGGGCCACGCTGATCCAGAGCATTCGGACCTGGTCCCCCCTGGCTGCTGTGGCCGACGCCGTCTCGGTGGCCAGTGCGGTGGAGAACCGGATCTATATTGAGCGCCTCGGCGACCGCTACCGGTGGAGCCTGTCCAGCAAGGGCGGTAGCTATCCGCTACTGCGGGCCACCGCCCGGTTCGCCGAAGTCGACTACCAGCGGATCGTCGTCGGGTTCCGCACGTTGCCTGACGGGACCGCCATCATCTGCGACGACCCGGGTGCGGTCGTCCTGGCGGATGCCTGGGCCTTGGTCGACGTGGTCGACCCGGTAAGTCCAGCCGAGGCAGCCGATCTGGTGACCAGTGGTATCGGGTGAGCCGGTGACCGCCATGTGCCAGGTGGCGGGCCCGCCGCACTGCCCCCCGAGACCCCGAGACCCCGAGACCCGGGAACCCTGGAGTCATGAGTACCGAACGGCCACACGTGACTATCCACGGCCATCATGTCGACTACCGGATGGAAGGCACCGGGCCTGCTCGCTTCGGCCGGGCCGATCTACAGCACCAGCTGCGCCTGCGGCCCCCCGACGTGCCTGTTCCGGACTGAGCCGGCCCGGTCCACACGCCGTCTGAGCAACCGGGCTGATCACCTCCGCGGACCGGTTGGTTGGCGCCGGGGTAGTTTCGTGTCCGACGATCGAGCGACGTAAGGGTGGGACACAGATGGCATCGGACAACTCAGACAGCCGACGGTCGACGGCGGACGGTGACATCTCGCCGGACCTGAGTCCCGAGGGCATCGAGCGCTATGTGGTGGGCGAGGCCACCGACGACGCCATCGATGAGCGCCTCAACGTGGTGCGCGACGTCCTTATCCATGCCGACCCCGAGGAACGGATGGCGGTGGCCGAGTGGCTGAACGCCATGATCCAGGGGAGTTCTCCTGACGAGATGCCCGGCCTGCGGCGCATGATCCTCAAACAGGACGAGCCCATCTACGGATCGATTCCGATGGATGCGGCCGACGATCTGGTGGAGGCCTGGCAGGCCGGTGCCTACCCGTATGCAAACCTGATGAGCCGCAAGGCCTATGAGGCGCAGAAGTACCACCTGCAGGTCGAGTTGTTGAAACTGCAGGCGTGGGTGAAAGAGACCGGGCAGCGGGTGGTCATTTTGTTTGAGGGCCGAGATGCGGCCGGCAAGGGTGGAACCATCAAGCGGTTCATGGAGCACCTGAACCCCCGGGGTGCCCGGGTCGTGGCCCTGGAGAAGCCCACCGATGTGGAGCGGGGCCAGTGGTACTTCCAGCGCTACGTCCAGCACCTGCCAACCAGCGGCGAGATCGTGCTGTTCGACCGGTCCTGGTACAACCGGGCCGGCGTAGAGCGGGTCATGGACTTCGCCACTACCGATGAGGTCACCGAGTTCCTCCGGCAAGCGCCAGAGTTCGAACGCAACCTGACCCGCAGCGGGGTCCACCTCATCAAGTTCTGGTTCTCTGTCAGCCAGGACGAGCAGCGCCGGCGTTTCTTAGAGCGCGAGAAGCACCCGCTGAAGCAGTGGAAGCTCTCGCCGGTCGACCTGGCCTCGTTGGAACTGTGGGACCACTACACGGCGGCCAAGGACGCCATGTTCCATGCCACCGACATCGATGAGGCCAACTGGACGGTCATCAAGTCCAACGACAAGAAGCGGGCCCGCCTGAACGCCATCCGCTACGTGCTGCACAAGATGCCCTACACCGACAAGGACGTGGACGAGATCTCTCCACTCGACCCGCTGCTGGTGGGACGGGCCAGCGATGTCTATGAGATCGGCGAGGCTCCCCGACTCACCCGCTGATCGGCCGCCGGTCGTCGAGCCCGCAGTGCAGTTGGACCACCTCGGCCGCGGCTCCGTGCTCGACGGCGTGGGCCAGGCCGATAGCCATCAAGTCGTCGCCGTCCGTGCCGGCGATCCATGAGCACCCCAGGCACGCGGCCTTGTCGATGTCGAGGTTGGATACGACGACGGGGGGATGGGAGATAGGCCAGGACTTCTGGTCGCCGTAGGCAGCTTCCCACCCGAACAGGGCGACAGCGCGGGCATCCCAGTAGTGCTCGGCGATGGTGGTGGCCGTGGTGGCGTACTTCCACACCTCGAAGCTGTTGCGGGGGGAGACGAACCCGGGAAACAGCTGGCGGTAGTAGTCGGCCCACACCTCGTCCGAAGGCTGGAACCCGCGGCGCGACGCAGCCTGGTCGAGGTCGGGGCCGTCCTCGGACAGGCACTCGCTGGCTGGGGTATCGCCCCGGCGGGCGCTGGGGAAGAGGGTGAGATGCACTCGGTCGGTCTCGTCGAGGCCGAATACGTTCCGCAGCGTTTCGATGGCCTGAGTGGCCACGTCGGCCGTATCCGGGCTGAAGGTCGCCTCCACTCGGCGCCAGTTGGGGCTCTTGGGCGGGTCGGGCGTGTCCCAGCCCAGGTCGCCCAGACGGGCTTCGACCTCGGGGGCCAGGCGTTCGGCATCCGTGCAGCCGATGCCGCTCGATGCCTCGACGATGAGGGACCCGTCCTCGAAGGCCAGGGCCTGCCAGAACCGGTGTGACCGCTCCGCATCTTCGGCGACCACGATCCACCGGCCTGGGCGACTGCACAGCCGATCCAGCAGGTCAGGCAGCCCGAGGGCGAATGTGGCCAGGGAGACTGTCCACTCGTGGGTGACGTCCTCGGACGCTTCCACCGAAGAGGGAGAGAGCGAGTACTCGCGCTGTTCGACCAAGACCTCTTCGGCCCGGATCAACCATTCGTCCAGTGATGCGATTGCCTTTGATGTCATCGTTGCCTCTCTCTTGTCGTTTTGGCGCTCCTCTAGATGGCCCACTGCTCATCGTAGGAAACCGGTGTGACATGCCTTTGGGACAGTGAGGGACGGAACGGTCCGGTTTAGGTCGACTAGCCGGTCGATCAGATGGCCCAGATGGGACGGCCATCCCCCAGAGGTGTCGCCCCAGGGCACCGAGCACGGCCTGCTGCTCGACGGTCGGGCCGCCACCGACGCTGATCACGGACAGCAGGCCGGCTACGAATGCTGCTCGTCGATCGAGCCTTGGGCCGAGATCTCATCTCGCTTGGTGTGGATTCGACCACCGAGCGTGGTCATCGGGACTCGCCCGAGCGATTCAGTTGACGGGCGGCGCTGATCGTCGGGAAACTGGGTGATAAAGGTCCGTCCGATGCCGGAGTACCTAGAGCCTGAAAGGCAGGGCAGATGTTCAAGTCCAAGATGACGCGCATGTTGACGGGGGCGGTGATGGCGGTGATGGCGACCGCGGCTATCGGGATCTCCTCGGTGGCTCCCCGGGCTGATGCTGCTCCGTCCCGGCGCACACACCTGTCGTTCTCCTCGGTCCTCACTTCCCAAGAGCGGCACCTGACCACGGTGGGTGCCAACCTCGACCACACCTTCGGCTCAAACTTCCTGACCGGCACGACGACCGTCGCTGGCCAACTGGGCACACTCCAGTTCGTAGCCACGGTCAATTACGCCTCCGGTAGCGGACCGTGGACCGGGCTGATCACCGTGACCACCCCTATCGGCACATTCGGTATCACCTCCCAGGGCCAGGCCACGTTGTCCGCTACCACTACCAACACCACATTCGGTGGGACGGCGCGGGTGATCGGCGGAACCGGGGCCTACGTTGTCATGGAGGGTGGAGGCACGATCAGCGGCATACGCCAGACATCGTTGGGCGGCACGGTGAACTGGCAGTGGGACTTGAACGTCACTGGCCTGAGCAGCTGAACGCGCTGGTCATACGTAGGCGTTGAGGATGGCGGCCACTTCATCGAGCATTTCGAGGCCGACCCCAGCCACTTCGACGTTGTGGTGCGCCACGCGACCGGATCGGTCGAGGGAGTCCAACTGCGTCACGATGGTGGCCAGTGAGCGCTCCACACACCGATACGTGGCGTCTCCTTCGGGGGGCCGATGGGTGGTGTCCCACTCCACCAAATCGGCGGCCAACTGGTTCAGGTCCTCGAGGATCCGCTCGGCATCGTCGGCGTGGAGGCGGTGGTGGCTGCCGGGCTCGTGGGAGGCGGTGGCCAGGGTGACGGCCGCCGCAGACTGGGCCTCAGCCAGAGCTGCGTACCGCGTCGATCGGGCATCGCCCCCGGATCTGACTTGGGTGGCAGATCCGGACAGGTGGTCGACCGAGGCGACGGCGGCGGCCTGGGCCGTGATCAGGGAACGGAGCGCGCTGCACACCGACATCCGCTGGCGCAGTGGCCACAGCAGCGACATCGGGACCACGATGGCCCCGCCGATGAGGGTAGCCACCAGCCGGTCGAGCGAGGTGGCATCCACCGGGTCGCCGGACAAGGAGAACACCAGGAGGATGAAGGTGGTGAAGCCGACCATAGCGATGGCGTAGTTGGGGACCAGGAACCCCACGACGACCACTACAGCCAGGCCGATGAGCGCCACGGTGTCCCACCGGTAGAGAGGGATAGCCCAGGCCACGACGATCACCACCACAATGCCGAGCATGGTGCCAGCCACCCGGGCGATGACCCGGATGGTGGTGTCGCCGGCCCCCGGCTTGGAGATCCAGGCCACCGTCACGGCGATCCAGTACGAATGAGGGAAGTCGGCGAAGTAGCCGATGGTGACCGCGGTCGTGATGCACATGGCCAGGCGGACGGCGTGGCGGAAGAAGGGATCGGACCAGTCCAGGTGGGCCCGTACGCCTATCCGGTGTGGACGGCGCCACCTAGGGAGCTGCACGCCACTGCCGGGGCCGAGAGGCCAGGGGCCGACCACCGTATCCACCAGGAACCGCAGCGGAACGGTGGCTGCAGTCACCAGCTCTGCGCCTTCCTCCGCCAACTCCGCCATGCAGCGGTCGTAGGCCAGCTCGAGGGTGGCCATGGCCCGGCCGAGGCGGCGTCGTCGGACGTGCCACACCAGGGTGTGGCCAATGCCCTGGGTGACCGAGGCCAGGGCATCCAAGTAGGCGTCGAAGGCCGAGCCCTTGGTGGGGCCGACCGGTCCCGGACCCCGGTAGGCGGCGAGTCCGAGGAGGGCGACGCGCAGCTCGGCGCTATGGCCGGTGATGTCGGCGAAGAACTGGCCTGCCCGCCCGGCGTGCTGGTCGCACTCGATCTCGACCACCGCACTGCGGAGGTGCTCGGCATGGATGCTCGACCACATATCCATCTGACCGGCCCGGACCGAGCGGGCCAAGCCGCGAAAGAAGATCGCCAGCTGGCTACGTGCCTCGGTGGCCCGACCCGCCAGCCAGGGGATGGTGATGGTCAGAGCCATCAGGGCGATACCGAAGGCGAACGCGCCCACATTGGCCGACTTGAGGGCGAACCCAGCCCGATGTAGGACCGGCTCGCCGCTGTAGGCGGACACCAGCACCAGCGACAGCACACCGATCATCGCCCCTCTGGGCCCGGTGAAACAGAGCAATCCGGCCCCGAAGGCCCACGCTACGGCTACCCCGAGATGAAGCCAGATGTTGTCCGAGATCAGTCCACCTATCAGGACCGCGCAGATCATCACCACCGACCCGACCAGGAGCGAAGTGGCCCGGTGGCGGTACGAGCCTCCCGGATCGGCAAAGGCGGCGAACAGCGCGCCCAGCGCCACGCTCGCATACTGGGTGCCAGTGCCGAAGTTGACGGTCAAGGAGAGAGCGACGGTGACCACCACGGCGACTCGAACGGCACGAGTGACGGAGACCGATACCCAGTCGGTGGAGGTGACGATCCTCACCAGTCTCCGGAGAAAGGTCACGGCGCCACTGTAGGTGGATGGGTCAGTCGAGGGGGGTACTTCTGAACCGGACCGGTGCGGATCAGGCGGGGCGAGTCAAGTGCATGGCGCTGCGCCGCTGGCGGCTATTGGCGATGAGTTGGTCGGTCACCCCGTCGGGTACCCCATCGAAGTACTGATCGAGCATGTCGCCAAAGAGTGGCTCATCCGGATCGGCCCGCAGGAAGATCGTCATCGACGAGCACAGTTTGGCGGCGTCGGTGCCACCGAAGATGTCGAACGCGGAAGACCCGTCGATGGCCAGCACCCGTTCGCTGGCCTCGTAGAGCCGGTGGGCCAGCACAGGGTGCAGCAGGTAGGCGGCCGCTTCTTCCACGGAGGCGAGGGCAAAGTACCGAGCCGTATTGGTGGTGCCGAGGCCGGCGATCTGCGGAAAGACGAACCACATCCAGTGGGACCGCTTGGCGCCGCGATCCAACTCGACCATGGCACGGTCGAACGTACCGTCTTCGTCCTGTGCATCCACGAACCGCTGGAGATCAAATGCCGCCATGGGGTCAGTCTGCCCGATGGGTGCGACAAATGATCGGCGGTGGTCGGAGCGGGGACGGTGATGGTGGGAGCGGGGACGGTGATGGGGGTGGGAGCGAAGGCGGTGTTGGTGGTCGAGCGGCAACAGTGGCAGCTGGGCCAGCCGGGCCAGCCGGGCCAGCCGGGCCAGCTGGGCCAGCCGGGCCATCCGAGCTGATCGACGCATGCACCTGAGCCTTGGCCACCGCCGCCTGCCGGTGACCCACGACGGCCCGGATGATGGCGACGATCAGTGCCACGACGGCGACCAGGAGGTAGGCCATGCCGATGATCATCCAGACGACCAGGATCATGGGAAGGAAGAAGATCCACACCCACCACGGCAGCAGCAAAAATACCAACAGGCGCTTCATCAGCGTTCGCGCGTCTCCGACGTCCCTGTCACTACTTCACCCTGGTGGCCCAGCGCACGAAGCGC
>JBAXCY010000122.1:0-8904 GCA_037141235.1 Acidimicrobiales bacterium
TCATCGACCGTGTCGACGTCGAGAAGATCATCGAACGGGTGGACGTCGAGAAGATCATCGACCGTGTCGACATCGAAAAGATCATCCAACGAGTCGATATCGATGCCCTGGTGGAGCAGACCGAACTCGGGACCATCATCGCCCATTCGACTAGTGGTGTGGCCTCCGAAGTGCTTGATGTGGTGCGGGCTCAGGGGGTGGGCCTCGACGACTTCGTGGCCCGGTGGATGGACCGAATCCTCCGCCGCAAGTCGGATGACTGGCCGCCAGGGCCGGTGCTTCTGGTGAGCTCGGTGTCCGAGGGGGACTCGCTGGCAGTGGCCGCAGGAGCGCAGCCATGACCGCCCCGACCATCACGTCGGCCCCGGTGGTCGGCCGCCAGGGGAACTATGCAGGAGCGGTCACCCGGTTGGTGGCGTTCGCCGCCGATATCGGCGTCGCCTGGGGGATCTTTACCCTCACCCTCGCTAGCATCGATTTCGCATTTCAACTGGTGACCGGCAAGCAGCTCAATCTCGGCAGCCGCCAGGTGCTCACAGTGGCCGGCTTGATCATCTGGGAGTTCATCTACTTCGCCTACCAGTGGTCACTCGGCGGCAAGACCATCGGGATGGCGCTGCTGGGGATTCGGGTGGTCCGCACCGACGGCGAGGCGGTCGGCCCTCGCCAAGCAGTGATCCGCACGTTGACGCTTCCGCTGAGTTTTCTGATTCTTGGGCTCGGCTTCATCGGCATCCTGTTGAACCGGGACCGGCACGCACTCCACGATCGGTGTGCGGGCACGGTGGTCGTCTACTCGTGGGATGCCAGAGCCGCCCGGCTGCGTTGGCTGGCCAAACAGGATCCGACCACCCCTTCCTGAGGTCGCCGTGGACCAACTGATCCCCCGCCAGCCGCAGGTGGTGACTCCCGGTGCGGTGCACCTTCCTGGTTGGCTCGATGGATCGCTGCGGGCAGAGCTGGTGTCTCGGTGCCGGATATGGGACGCCGAGTCCGGTGGTGCTAGGTCCCCGAGGATGCGCAACGGCTCATCCATGTCGGTGGCGATGTTCGGTCTGGGGTGGCACTGGTACCCGTACCGCTACTCGCGGACCCGTGACGATGGAGACGGAGGCCCAGCCCTTGCGTTCCCCACCTGGCTGGGCGACCTGAGCCACAGGGCGGTGGCCGATGCGGTGGTCATGGACCCGTCGATCAGCGACGATCCAGAAGGGTTCGCCCCGGATGTGGCCCTGGTCAACTGGTACGGACCGGGATCGAAGATGGGGATGCACGTCGATAGCGAGGAGATCAGCCCCGCCCCGGTGGTCTCGTTCAGTGTGGGCCAAACCGGCCTCTTCCGGATCGGCAATGTGGCCAGCCGGGGTCGCCCGTGGGTCGACGTCCTGCTCGAATCGGGCGATGTCATCGTGTTCGGAGGACCGGCTCGCCTGGCCTACCACGGGGTGCCCCGGTTGATCCCGGATGCAGACGATCGGGAGTTGGGCACTATGGCTGGCCGCCTGAATGTGACGGTGCGTGAGACTGGACTCGGGGCCTAAGGGCGCAGTCGCCTCGGGGGTGCCCACTCTCCGTGGTCATCTGAGATCGGCAGTGTCCGTAAAACCATGGGTCCACTAGGTTTGGACCTCATGGCACAAGGGCGAGGGCGAACACTGTGCGCCCTGTGGGGCGGTATCTGCCTTGGCGCCGGCACACTTGCATACGCCCTGTTCAGTTCATCGACAGTCGGATGCTCGACCAATGTCGTGGTCCTCACCCGAAGCGCGGTGACTGCACGCGGCTGTGCCGCCTACTCGGTACTCGCTCGGATCGGCGTCGGCCTGATGGTGCTCGGTGCAGTACTACTGATGGGTTCGTTCCTGGTGGCCATCAGGAGTCGGCGGCGGCCATCGCAGATGCACCGGGATGCCGGGATAGCTGAAGTAGCCGGATCGGCGGTCGCCGCTCCGCCCGCAGCAGTGGGTGCCAGCAGCAGATTCGTTGCGTCGATAGCGCCCGAGGAAGTGGCACCGGCTGGACCGGCCCCGACGGACCGCTACGTCGCGCAGGTTTTGGTCGGTTCCGGTGCCCGTGACAGCGAGCCCCACAGCCCGCTCAACACCGCCTTCGATCTTCCACCTGGTTGGTATGGGAACCCGAACGTGCCGGGCAGACCGGTCCAATGGTGGGATGGGACGAAGTTGGTGGATCGGCCCCGTCAGTCTGATCAGGACTAGGAGTGATATCGCTTCAGTGGCATCGCTTCGAGCGGTGCGCGGTTGGTAATGCTGGTCCGGTGTGTCGCAGCGGGCAGGTGAGCCGACCGACAATGGTGCCCCTGGCTGGAATCGAACCAGCGCTTTCGCCTCCGGAGGGCGACGCTCTATCCGCTGAGCTACAAGGGCATCTGACGAGGCAAAGCCGACAGGTTTCGACCGGCGACTCGCTATAGAAGCGCTAACTCTAGTGCCAACGCCAGGGCCAGGCCGCCGGGCCTTGTCACTGGACTATCTCTTGGAGCAGGCCAGGACCGCGTATCCTCGGTGCACGATGTCCGCACCTGACCTCACCACAGCCGGTACCGCTACCTCTGGCAGATACCGGCCCATCCGCGACCAACTGGCCGATGCCGTGTGCGAAGCGGTCGCCGCCGTCGCGCTCGACCAAGGCTTCGACCTCGTCGTCGACCCAAGTTCGGTCCACCTCGAGCGCCCGGCCAGCCGCGAGCACGGCGACTGGTCGACCAACATTGCCCTGGTGTCGGCCAAGCGGGCATCGACGAATCCACGCGCACTTGCCGCGTCGATCGTGGAAGCTCTTGAACTTGCACTTCCCGACCACGTGATGGCCATCGAACTGGCCGGTCCCGGGTTCATCAACTTCCGGTTGGACGATGGCTGGTTGCACGACGCTTTGGCTGCCGTGCTGATCGAGGGCGAGGCCGGCTATGCCCGCCCCGACATCGGACACGGGGAACGGGTTCAGGTCGAGTTCGTCTCGGCCAACCCGACCGGGCCCATCCACGTGGGCAACGGCTGGTGGGGCAGCTACGGCGACGCACTGGCGCGGGTGCTCGACCGCAGCGGCCACGTGGTCAGCCGCGAGTACTACGTCAACGACACCGGTGGCCAGATTCGGACCCTGGGCATAAGCCTCCTGGCTCGGCTGAAGGGCGAAGAGGTGCCCGAGGGCGGCTACCAAGGTCAGTACGTGACCGATCTGGCCGCCGAGTACGACGGACCCGATGACGACGTCACCGCGGCCGGCCGCTGGGCGGCAGACCACATCTTGGAGCGCATCAAGGCCACCCTGACCTCGGTGGGGATCATCTTTGACGAGTGGTACTCCCAGGCCTCCATCGAAGAGAGCGGCGCGGTCGACGAGACGATCGCCCTCCTGGCCGAAAAGGGACTGGTCTTCGAAGAAGACGGTGCTACCTGGTTCCGGGCTACCGAACTCGGCGACGTGCGCGATCGGGTGCTGCGCAAGGCCAACGGGGATGCCACCTATCTGGCCGGGGACCTCGCCTACCACCGCAACAAGTTCCTGGTACGGGGCTTCGATCGGGTGATCGACGTGTTCGGTGCCGACCACCACGGCCAGGTGGCCAGCCTGATGGCCGGGGTCGAGGCCCTAGGCGTGGAGCCGGGCCGGCTCGAGGTGAAGCTCGGCCAGATGGTCTCCCTGGTCGATGGCGACGAGACGGTCAAGATGGGCAAGCGGGCCGGCAATGCCATCGATCTGGACACGGTCATCGCCGATATCGGCCCCGACGCCACCCGCATCCTCAGCCTCATGAGTACCCTCGACCAGGCGGCCACCTTCGACCTGGCCCAGGTGCGCGCCCAGTCGGTCGAGAACCCCGTGTTCTACGTGCAGATGGCCAGTGCGCGCATCGGAGGTGTCGGCCGCAAGGCCGCCGAGCGCAGCGTGGCTCGGGCTGCGCTGCCCGAGGTCGACCTGTCGCTGCTCGTCCATCCCCGTGAGCTCGAGGTGCTCCGCTGCCTCGAGGAACTGCCCGAGGTAGTAGCGGATGCGGCGGTCGACCGGTCTCCGTCCAAGGTCACCACCTGGGTCCGTCATCTGGCGTCGTGCTTCCACGGCTTCTATCACGACTGCCCGATCCTGGCCGATGACGTCGACCCTGCCGTGGCCCAGGCCCGGCTGTGGCTGGTGGAGGCGTCGCGTATCGGCCTGGCCATCGGACTCGGACTGCTCGGGGTATCCGCACCCGAGGCGATGTGAGCATGTCGATCCCTACCGGCCCCGTAGATCTCACCCTGCTCCCATCCACCACCTCCGTGGGCGATGACGGGCACCTGGCGATCGGCGGCTGTGACCTGGTCGAACTGGCTGAGTCTTTGGGCACTCCGCTGTTCGTCTACGACGAAGCCCACCTGCGGGCCGCGTGTCGAGAGGCGGTGGCGGCCTGGGGCGACGGCGTGGCCTATGCCACCAAGGCATTCCTGTGCATGGCCATGGCCCGACTGGCTCACGAAGAGGGCATGTGCCTGGACGTGTCCACCGGCGGCGAGCTGCACGTCGCCCTGGCCGCCGGCGTACCGGGCGACCGACTGGTGCTCCATGGCAACAACAAGTCGACCGAGGAGCTGGCCGCGGCACGGTCCGCTGGGGTGGGGCGGATCATCGTGGACTCGTTCGACGAGATCGATCGGATCGAACGGCTGGTGGCCGATCCGCCCGCACTCGAGGGAGGTCCTGAGGATCTGGAGTCGGTGGTCCGGTGGCGGCCCAAGGTGCTGGCCAGGATCACTCCCGGCGTCGAGGTGCACACCCATGAGTTCGTCCGCACCGGCCAGGAGGACTCCAAGTTCGGCTTCGGACTGGCATCCGGAGCGGCGGACCGCGCCGTGGCACGCTTGGCCGCACTGGATGCAGCCGGTGTTGTCGAGTTCGTCGGGATCCACGCCCACTTGGGCAGCCAGGTGTTCGCCCTCGAGCCCTTCGCAAAAGCCATCGACGTCCTGGCCGACTTCTTCGCACCGCTGGGACTGCCCGAACTGGTCGTGGGCGGTGGCCTGGGTGTGGCCTACGTCAACGGCGAGCAGGCCCCCACTATGGCCGAGTGGGCTGAGTCGGTCCGGTCTGCCTGTGCCAAGGCCGGGATCGATGCATCCGTCCGGGTCACGGCCGAGCCCGGCCGTTCCATCGTGGCCGCGGCCGGCGTCACCCTCTACCGGGTGGGCACGATCAAGGACGTGCCCGGCCACCGCACATATGTGTCGGTCGATGGCGGAATGAGTGACAACCCTCGGCCGGTCCTCTACGGAAGCGGCTACGAGGTATTCCTGCCCCGAGAGGCCGCTGCCCCCCGGACCACCGCCATCCGGCTGGTGGGCAAGCACTGCGAGACCGGGGACGTGGTCGTGGCTGAGGCCTACGTGCCCGATGACCTGGCCGTGGGTGATGTCGCGTGCACCCCGGTGACCGGTGCCTACGGTCATTCGATGGCGTCCAACTACAACAAGGTCCCTCGGCCGGCCGTGGTCTTCGTGCACGACGGGGAGCGGCGGACCGTCGTCCGACGCGAGACGTTCGATGACCTGGTCCGGCTGGACGCTTGAGCGGGTCCCGGAGGTCGGCCTCCGAGGCGGTAGCGTGACCTAGTGACCTTGGCACCCACCACTCCTCGAACTATCCGCGTGGCGATCCTCGGCTGCGGCAACGTGGGTGCCGCCTTGGTCGGCATCCTCCAGACCAGGGCCGACGCGCTGGCTGTCCAGGCTGGCGCTCGGTGGGAGATCGCAGGCATCGCCGTGCACGACATGGATGCTGCCCGGCCGCCACATGTCCCCATCGAGCTCCTGACCACGGATGCCGCGGCATTGGTGGCCGACGAAACGGTCGACGTGGTGGTCGAACTCATCGGCGGCCTCGAGCCAGCCGGATCACTGGTGCGGGCTGCCCTCGATTCCGGTCGACCGGTGGTGACGGCCAACAAGGCGCTCTTGGCCTCCCATGAGGGAGTGGCGCTGCGCACCCTGGCCGATGCACGCGGTGTCGACCTGCTGTACGAGGCTGCCGTGGCCGGGGCCATCCCCCTGGTGCGGGCCCTGCGCCAGTCGCTGACCGGCGAGCGCATCCACCGGGTCATGGGCATCGTCAACGGCACCACCAACTTCATACTCACCAAGATGGGGGAGCAGGGCGCTGACTACGCCTCTGTGCTGGCCGAGGCGCAGGCGCTCGGCTTGGCTGAGCGGGACCCGACCGCCGACGTGGAGGGATTCGACGCGGCCGCCAAGGCCGCCATCCTGGCCGGTGTGGCCTTCGGGTACAACGTGTCCGACGACGCGGTGATCCGCGAAGGCATCACCGGGATCACCTCAGCCGATGTCGACTTTGCCCGGCGAGCTGGCTATGTGATCAAGCTCCTCGCCGTTGTCGAACGGTCCGGCGAGGATGGACTATCGGTCAGGGTGCACCCGGCCTTAGTGCCGAACGCCCACCCGCTGGCCAGTGTGCGTGATGCCTTCAACGCCGTGTTCATCGAGGGCGAGGCCGCCGGTGAGCTGATGCTCTATGGCCAAGGAGCCGGTGGGCTCCCTACGGCGAGCGCGGTGGTGGGCGACCTGATCGATGCCACCAGGAACCTGCTGGCCGGGACAACGGCACCGGCACCCGAGCGGGAGCCGGCTCATCTGGTGCCCGAGGCCGACCTGATGGCAGGCTTCTACATCAGTCTCGATGTGGCAGACCGACCCGGGGTACTCGGGTCGGTGACCACAGCCTTCGGGGCTAACGGAGTGTCCATCAGGTCGGTGGAGCAAGAGGGCGGCTCAGGCGAGGCCCGCCTGGTGTTCGTGACCCATCTCGCCCGCGAGGGCGACGTACGGGCCACCCTCGACGTACTCGAAGGACTCGATGTCGTGGAAAGGATCGGAGGCGTCATGCGGATCGTGGGTGTGGCGTGACCGCCGGGGTGACAGATGGCATGAGTGATGGAGTGACCGAAGGCATACGGGCGCTGTCGTGGCGAGGCGTCATCGAGGAGTACCGGGAGTTCCTGCCCGTGACGGCATCGACGCCGGTGATATCGCTGCTCGAAGGTGGGACCCCCCTGCTCGAGGCGCCCCGGCTGTCGGCCCGGGTGGGTGCGCGGGTCTTGCTGAAGATCGAAGGGGCTAACCCGACCGGCTCGTTCAAAGACCGCGGTATGACCATGGCCATCTCCAAAGCCGTGGAGGACGGGGCGAAGGCCGTGGTCTGCGCGTCCACCGGCAATACTTCTGCTTCGGCGGCGGCCTTCAGCGCCCGGGCCGGCCTCACCTGTGCCGTGCTGATCCCCGAGGGTCATATCGCCCTCGGCAAGCTGGCTCAGGCCTTGATCCACGGGGCGAAGGTGCTGCAGCTGCGGGGCAACTTCGACCAGGCCCTCGACATCGTGCGTGCGCTCGGCGAGCAGGCGCCGGTGACGGTGGTCAACTCGGTCAACCCGTACCGGATCGAAGGACAGAAGTCCGGCGCTTTCGAGGTCGTAGACCAACTCGGTGACGCCCCCGACGTCCACTGCATTCCCGTCGGCAACGCCGGCAACATCACTGCCTACTGGAAGGGCTATCTCGAGTTCAAAGCAGCGGGCAGGTCCACACGGCTACCTCGGATGCTCGGGTTCCAGGCCGCAGGTGCCGCCCCGATCGTGGCCGGTCATGTGATCGAGCACCCCGAGACCGTGGCTACCGCCATCCGGATCGGCAACCCGGCGAGCTGGTATGGAGCGACATCGGCGGCGTCCGAGTCCGGGGGCGGGATCGCCGCCGTCACCGACGACGAGATCCTGGCGGCCTACCGGTTCTTGGCCACCGAGGAGTCGGTGTTCTGCGAGCCAGCATCGGCGGCGTCGGTAGCCGGGCTGCTCAAGACTGGTCTGCCCGACGGACTGGGCCCGGGGTCGACGGTGGTCTGTGTCCTGACCGGCCACGGCCTGAAGGACCCCGACATCGCCATCAGTCAGATATCGGTGCCGACCGTGGTCGACGCCGACCTCGGTGCGGTGCTGCACGAACTCCAGCTCTGAGGGACGCCTCGGGGTACCTGGCGACCCTGGGTGCTGAGGTGTGCCCGAGGTGTGCCCGAGGGCGCTCGGGCGTGCTCGAGGGACCGAAGAATGGTGGGTTGCCGCCCGGGTGCACCACCCTGTATAGTGAACTCACCTTCGCCTCCGTAGTTTGCCCATTGGGCCTTGCGGGAGGCACCCTCTGGTTCGATGTCTCGACCAGCCCGTGCCCGGCGTCGGGGGGAGTGGTTCTCGGTCTTTTTTTCCGGTTCCTCAACCTCCCCACCTCCCTATTTCCCTGGCGACGGGAACCTTCCCACCCGCCAACGAGGACACGCTGAAACGAGGAAGCCGATGACTGCCGAACAGCAGCTCGAGCGCTCGGTGTTGGAGAGCAAGGAGCGCGAAGAGCTCCATGCGATTGCACAGGCACTGTCTGTGAAGACCAACACCAGGACCAAGAAGGCCGACATCATCGACGGCATCCTGCGGGCGACCGGTGTACCGGTAGGCGACGCACCGGTGGCCGCACCCGCAACACGGACACCGCGACCTGGACGCAACCGCGCCGCGCCAGACGTCCCCGACGGCATCCCCGCCGCTTCCAATGGGGACCACTCTGACCCTGAAGGGTCGCCCAAGCCAGCTCGGCGCAAGGCTGCCGTGCAGTCGTTCGGCCCTTCTGACAGTGCGACGACGACTGACGTCTCGAGCGAACTCGACTACGACTTCGATGACATTCCCGGAGCAGGAAAGCCATCCGCTGAAGGATCTGGTGACGCCGCCACTTCGACTGATCCAGGCCAGAACAACCAGAACAACCAGAACAACCAGGGACGCCAGAACAACCAGAACAACCAGGGCCAGAACAACCAGGGCCAGAACAACCAGGGCCAGGGCGGCCG
>JBAXCY010000123.1:0-8879 GCA_037141235.1 Acidimicrobiales bacterium
CCTTGACGACCTTGACGACCTTGACGACCTTGACGACCTTGACGACCTTGACGACCTTGACGACAGTGACATTGGATCCGATCTGCGACCCAATTACAACTCACTAGCACCTGTCGCCACGCAGAATGAGCGGGTGGGTGCTCAGCGTGAGGAAAACCGGGCTCTGGCCACGGCCGATATAGGGGGATCACCGGCAAGCCCGCCACGAGCATCCTCAAGCTTCACGGGGTCGCCACACCCGGCGACACCAGCGCCGTTACGCCGCCTTGCCTGCCGCACCCACCGTTGTCAGCCCAGACAGCAGACGTGCGTGGTGAGGGGCCCGCCGCTGAAGGTCATGGCATCGATCACGGCGGCCATCAAGTCCATGGGACGCCCCAGCGCATCGGCGTAGATCCGATGGAGGTTGAGGACCACCCGCTCAGCATCCGGCCACCCAGCGAACTCCCCGAGGTCGGCACCCTGGGCCAACTCCAACGGGGCCAGCCCGTCGCGTCGCCCGGCCGTGGCCAGCTCCAACACGAACCGGTAGTAGCGCTCATGCTCCTCCAGGATGCCGGGGAGATCAGCGGCGGCGGCCAAGGGTCCATGCCCCGGGACGATCACCTCGGCTTCGAAGCCGGCGATCCACTCCAGGGCTCGCAACGCTCCGTCGACGGATCCGGCGAACACCAACGGGGTCAGTCCCACGAAGAGGAGGTCGCCGGTGAAGAGCACCTGCTCGTCGGGCAGCCAGGCCACCAGGTCACCCTCGGTGTGGGCTGCATACCCAGGGTGGACCAGGTCGATGCGACGGGACCCCGAGTGCACGCTCAGGTCGGAGCGGGTCACAATGGTCGGGACCCGCCGGGTCACCGCGCCCCAGTCGGGCACCGGCTCCCATGCCGGCGGGCATGCGTCAAAGATCGGGTCGACCAGTAGGTGAGCCCGCATGGTTTCATGGCCGATGAGGGCCGCCTCGTCCGGCAGCAGCGAGTTGCCGTAGGTGTGGTCACCATGCTCGTGGGTGTTGACGGCGAACCGCACCGGGGCGCCATCGGTGGCCAGGTCGACGGCATCGAGGAAGCGGCGGGTTCGGGCCTCGGTGGCACACGTGTCGACGATCAGGGTGCCATCGGCCCCCGTCACCGCACCGGCGTTGTTGAGCCACCAGGTTCCATCGGGCTGGATCCAGGCGTAGACACCGTCGGCCACCTCGACCAAGCGGCCCGAAGACACGGTGGTGTCGGGTTCGTGCACGTGCTCGTCACTCATAGTGCGCCCTTCCGGTTCCGTCGTCCGCATCGAAGCAGTCCGCCCCAAGTCGGCGCCGAAGTCGGCGGACTACATCTGACGCACCCGTCAGGGCTTGTCGCTCCCGACCACCCACATGGAGAAGAACTGCGAGCCACCGCCGTAGGCCTGGCCCAAGGCCAACTTGGCCCCGTCGACCTGATGTTCACCGGCCTGCCCACGGACCTGCATGGCCACCTCCAAGAAGCGGAGCATTCCGGAGGCACCGATCGGGTTGGACGACAGCACCCCACCCGAGGCATTCCATGGGATGTCACCGTCGAAGGCAGTGGCCCCCGCCTCAGTGAGCTTCCATCCGTCACCCTGAGCACAGAAGCCGAGGTTCTCCAGCCACATCGGCTCGTACCAGCTGAACGGCACGTAGACCTCGGCGCAGTCGAACTGCGCACGGGGATCGGTGATGCCGGCTTGGGCGTAGACGTCGGCCGAGCAGTCCCGTCCGGCCTGCGGGTTGATCTGGTCGCGCCCGGCAAACATGGTCGGCTCGGAGCGCATGGCCATGCCATGGATCCACGCCGGCGGGTAGTGACCCGAGATGGCGTCCTCTGACGACAGCACCATGGCGGCTGCGCCGTCTGATGAAGGGCACGCCTCGAGGTAGCGCAGCGGGTCCCACAACATCATCGAGTCTTCGACCATCTTCATGTCGATATCGGGGATCTGCAGATGGGCATACGGGTTCCGCATGGCGTTCAGACGGTCCTTGACCGCCACCATCCGCCCGATGTGGTCCGGAGCCCCCGACCGGCGCATGTAGGCCCGGATATGCGGGGCGAAGTAGCCCCCAGCACCAGCCAGCAGCGGGGCGGCAAACGGCTGGGGCACCGACAGGGCCCACATGGCGTCCGAGTCCGACTGCTTCTCATAGGCGACGGTCAGCACCCGCTTGTGGATGCCCGACGAGATGAGGTGGGCGGCCACCAGCGCGGTCGATCCTCCGACCGAGCCTGCGGTGTGGACCCGGATCATGGGCTTGCCCACCGCGCCGAGGGCCGGCGCCAGGTAGATCTCGGGCATCATGTTGCCCTCGAACATGTCCGGAGCCTTGCCGATGACCACCGCGTCGATGTCCGACCAGGTCAGGTCAGCATCGGCCAGGGCCATCTTGGCCGCCTCACGGACGAGTCCAGCGATCGAGACGTCGTCCCGCTTGGACTTGTGGTGGGTCTGGCCCACTCCGATGACTGCACAACGCTCTGCCATCACGCACCTTCCAAGACGCAGACGAGATTCTGTTGGAGACAGGGACCCGACGTGGCGTGAGCCACCGCCCGGTCGGCCTGACCTGAGCGGATCCGCTCAGCGGCCTCGCCGATCCGGATGAGACCGGCCGACATCATCGGGTTAGCAGCCAGCGGGCCGCCTGATGGGTTGATGACCACCGCGTCGTCGAGGCCGAGGGCCTCAGCGACGATGATCTCCTGGTGGGCGAAGGGGGCGTGGATCTCGGCGATATCGATCTTGCCGTCGGCCACCCCGGCCACCTCGGCGGCCTTGGCCGTCGAAGGAGATGAGGTCAGGTCGCGAGCACCCAGCGAGTGGGTCTCCATGCGGTGGTCGAAGCCGGTGATCCACACCGGGCGTTGCGACCACTCGAGTGCTTTGTCCCCGGCGGCCAGCACGATGGCGGCCGCGCCGTCAGTGATGGGCGGCAGGGCATGGCGACGCAACGGAGCGACCACGTACTCGTCCGTCAGCAGTACCTCGGGGGCGGTGTCGTTACGCACCTGGGCCTTCGGGTTGGCCAGGGCGTCCCGGCGGCTGCGCGAAGCGATGGCGGCGAAGTCGGCCTCGGTGGCCTTGCCGGCGTCGATGAGGGCCCGAGCCTGGAGGGCACTGAGACTGACGATGTCCGGCCACAGCGGCGCCTCGTAGTACGGGTCCATCTGCAAGGTGAGAATTTCGTTCAGGTCGCCCAGGGACGACCGGCCGAAGGAGTAGACCAGGGCGGCGTCGATCTCCCCTTCTTGGAGGAGGACCCAGGCCTCGTACAGGGCCCAGGCGCCGTCCATTTCCACATGACTCTCAATCTTCGGTGGCCACACCCCTACCGCATCAAGCGCCATCACGAAGCTGAACGGTCCACCGATCAGGTAATCGGTGGACCCTGAACAGATGAATCCGACATCGGCCTTGGTGATGCCGATGTTGCCGAATACTTCGGCGATGACCGGCATCAGGCTCTCGACTTCGTTGCGCTCGTCATCCTTGCGCACGTTCTGCGACTGGGCGAACGACGCGATGGAGACAGGGCGGACGGTGCGTGCGGCGGCGCTCACAGGTACTCCTTGTAGGTGTCGTAGTCGGCGTCGGGTTCACCGGTGGGCCGGAAGTACCGCACCGAAGCGAGGGACGGCGTCAGGTCGGACTCGTCCACCCACACCGCCTCCACCCGCATACCCATGCGGATCTGATCGGTGGGGATCTCCTGGATCAGCCCCATGAATGAGACGTTGGCCCCATCGAGCAGCACCTGGGCGCAGATGTAGGGGATCTCGATCGACTGGCCGGCAAAGGGCACGTTCACCACGCAGTAGGTGGTGACGGTGCCCACGTTGGCCAGCAGCACATCTTCGGTGGTGGGAACGCCGTCGGTCGGGCACGATCCTCGGCTCGGGACGTAGACCTGGTTGCACGACGGGCACCGCTGGCCCATGAACTTGCCCTGCTCGAGTCCGCGGAGGAACCGCGACTGGGCGATACCGGGGGTGAACTCGAAATCGAGCCGAATGGGGGTGGCCAACGTCGTCACTGGTCCCAGGTCCGCCGATCCGTCAGTTATCAGGTCGTCGGCCATCAGGCGGCACCGCCTTCAACCACGAAGGCCTCGATGTCGGACATCGAACCGGTGCGCTCGGCTACAGGCCGGAACTTGGCCGTCACTCGGGTACCGGTGGCCAGGTCGTCGGGTCCGGCCGCATCCACCGCGTGCAGCATGGCGGTGCCGGCCCCGTCGAGGCGGATCAGCGCCCAGGCGAACGGCGTGGCACGGGGGTGCTTGCGTAATGGGTTCGAGACCCACGCCCACGACTCGATCACCCCGCCGGGGCCGACTTCGACGAGCTCGCCGACGTCGTCGCTGGTGATCGGGTCGTACTCGGTCGGCGGGACGATGATCGTCCCGTCGGTGCCGGTGGCACCGAAGAACTTGCCATCGCGCAGGCCGGTCAAGAAGGCACCGATGATGGGCCCAGTGGAACGTGAATACGGATATTCGAGCCGGTGCTCTGCATGCAGGACTTCGCTGTCAGCCATGCCGGACCTCATCTCTGGATCGAGTCGAACGTGATCGACGAAATGTAGAACAGATTCCAGTTCTGCGCCTCATTGGGCGGGTGAACAAGCACGCCACAAACGTGTGGGGTCGGCTAGTTTCCTCTGACATGTCCTCTCCTGGTGAGATTCAGGCCCGTGCCGACGCCATCCAATGGTTCCACTCCATCGACCTCGGTGATGGTGTCGTCACCAAGGGTCATGCCGAGAAGGCCCTCCCCGAGGAGTACTTCCCCGACGTCACTGGCCGCAGCGTCCTCGACATCGGCGCATGGGATGGCTACTACTCCTTCATGGCCGAGCGGCTCGGCGCCGGTCGCCAAGTCGCCCTCGACCACTACGCATGGGGGGTGGACTTCGTGGCGCGTGGCGCCTACTGGAACGAGTGCATCGCGGCGGGGATCCTGCCCGACCAGTCGCTCGACCTGACGAAGTTCTGGCAGCCCGATCTGCCGGGGAGGAGGGGATTCGAATTCGCGGCAGAAATACTCAACTCCTCGGTTACCCCGCACGAGGCCGACTTCGCCACCACCGACCTTGAGTCGGTGGGCAAATTCGATGTGGTGTTCTACCTCGGCGTGCTCTATCACATGAAAGAACCGTTGACCTGCTTGGAGCGGCTGCGGTCGGTCACCGGCGAGGTCGCTGTCATCGAGACAGAGGCGGTCCACTTCCAACACTTCGAGCACGAAAGCCTGACCCAGTTCTATGCCGCCGGCGATCTGAACACCGACTTCGGCAACTGGTATGTACCCAATATGGCTGGGCTCCATGCCATGTGCCGAGCGGCTGGATTCTCCTCCGTGAAGACCGTGGCCGGAGCACCGGTACCGGGGCCGGTGCAGCCTGAGTACCTGCAGACCCGACTGGGCCGGCGTATCGCCAAGATTCCCCGGACAGACCACCTGTCGGCACCCAGCATCCGCTACCGGGCGGTCGTGCACGCGTACCCGTAGAGTCGAAGTCGGACACCGACGTACGCCGGATGCGCTGTCGGTGACCAGGCGCTACCACGTCGGCGAGCGCTGCGACCTTGATCTGTCCCACCGCGACACCTCACCGTCCCTCCCCATGGATCAGCGAGCGGACGACCGCTTCTGCCCTGCACGACCCGACTCTGTCACTCTTCCCTGGGTCCGGCTCATCGGGCCTGAGGCCACCCCCTCGGTGACCTGCGGGGCACCAGGACTGACAGTCAAGGCCAATAGGGCCGACACGCCGACCACCTGGATGCCCCACCATGTCAGCGAACTGAGCTGCCACTGCCCGACCACAGTGGTCACCACGGCGACCATGACGGCGGCTAGGAACCTCCTCGTGGTCGAGCGCGCCGCGATCACTACACCTACCGCCAGTGCCGGCCACGTGTAGTAGGCGAGCATGACCGACTCCGTGTAGACCCGGAGCGCCAAGGCCAGTGCTGCAGCCCACACGATCATCTCGGGTCGCTGGCGCCAACGCAGCGACCACCACCCGATACCTGCGGACGCGGCCAACGCCACCAGCCGGATCGGGCCTCCGCCTACCGTGCGATTAGCACCCTGGCCGCTCAGGTGGGGGGCGAGGGGAGTCCATAAGGTCCTGTAGTTGAACGGGATGTTCGGGAACGTCGGCTGATCAATCAACGCGTGGGTGGTGGCCTGGAAGTCTGCCGCAAGCGGACCGATCACCACCGCCGCCGCCGGTGCGGCTCCTCGGACCAGAAGACCCAGCACCCGGCGCATCCCACCCAAGACGAGAAGTAGCGGGAACAGCACGATGACCAACGGCTGGATGGCGATGGCGACCCCAAACAGCCACCCGGCCCCGGTAAACCGATCGTCGAACGCCCAGATGAGAGCGAAGATCGCTACCCCCAAGGCCAGCGCGTCCTCTGGGTGCCCTCCGACGATCGTCACGCTCCACATCAGCACTGCTTCAGTTGCCGACAGGACGGCTCTCCTTCCCCTGTCCACCCCCAGTCGCTCAGCCAGTGCATCCATGGCGAACAGCGCCGTGCACGAAAGGAGGAGGATGACGGGGGCGATCATGACGAACACACCCTGGTGGACGGCGTAGAGGTTGCCTCCGTTCTTCATGCCGTCATACAGGATGGTCGGCGTCCCGTGGACCGCATACACATTCGTGCCGGCGAAGAGGTGACCGTGGCTGGTCAACTGGATAAAGGTCGTCGAAAACATGTCGGACAGGGCGCCCAGCGGGGCCAGCACGGCCAGGAATCCCGGATAGGCGAGGAACCCCGACCCGTAGACCGCATCAAGGTGACCGTGGGCGACCGCTGCCGAGGCCGCATAGGTGGTCCAGATGTCCGACGGCATGATCCAGAGGTGTGCACGGTGCCGGCCGACGGTGGACCAGGAGAAGAAGTAGAAGAGGCCCACCCCCACAAAGGCCACCGAGGCCAGCAGCGGCCATGCCCGCCGCTTCAGATAGGCGGCGAGGCGGTCTTCGGTCGCCGTGGATCGTCTCGCAGTCGTCGACACTACGGCCATCTTGTCATTCTTCAGTGCCCGATGACAGGTTTGGCGATCGGCGGCAGCCACAGGCCGGCGGGCGCTACCGTCTGCCTCATGACTGACCTCGATCCCATCTCTACTGGCGCCCGCAAGCGCCCCAACATTTTGCTCGTCGTCTCCGACCAGGAGCGCCAACGGAGCTGGCTGCCCGAGGGCACATCGCTGCCGTGGCGCGATCGGCTGCGGGCCGAAGGCCTCGAGTTCACCGACTACTTCACCCACTCGTCGCCGTGCTCCCCCAGCCGGGCCAGCCTCTTTACGGGGCGGTACCTGCAGGGCCACGGCGTGCTCGACAACGTGATCATGCCTGAGCACGTGGAGCTGCCGACCTCGACCCCCACCCTCGGCTCGCTGCTCGACGGCGCCGGCTACCGCTCCTCCTACATCGGCAAGTGGCACCTGTCTCACGCCGCCCAGCCCGACATGGAGGCCTACGGCTTCGCCGACTGGGACGGCAACGACCGGCACTTCATGGGATGGGCCGGCACCGGTGTCCACTTCGACCCAGTCATTGCCTCCAACGCCGCTCACTGGCTGAGTGAGAACGCCGGCCCGGACAATGAGGGTGACGAGCCGTGGTTCCTCACGGTGGCTCTGGTCAACCCTCACGACGTGATGTGGTTCCCGGTCGACCAGCCCGGCTACGAAGAGCAGCACCCAGCCGATGTGGCCATGATCAAGAAGGTGCTCGAGTCGGCCGCATGGAAGGAAGACGAGACTCTGCCGATCTACCGGGAGCCCTACCCGGAGGTATGTGACACTCTGCCCGCCAACTTCGCTGATCCGCTGCATGCCAAGCCCGAAGCCCACCGGCAGTGGCGCTGGGACCAGCAGCACAACCTGTGGGGTTACATCGACCCGTCCGACACCAAGTCGTGGCTGCGCAACCTCGACTACTACGTCCACCTCCACCACTTGGCGGATAACAGCCTGGGCACGGTGCTCAGTGCCCTCGAAGCCTCGGGCTCATGGAACGACACCATCATCATCTTCACCTCCGACCATGGCGACATGTGCGGATCGCACGGCCTGCGGTCCAAGGGCCCCTTCGTCTACGACGAGATCATGCGGGTACCGCTCTACATCAAGGTCCCCGGCACCACCACGCCAGGTACCGTCACCTCGGCGCTGGGCTCCCACGTCGACCTTGCGGCCACCATCTGCTCGTTGGCCGGCGTGGATCCGGCCACGACGGCAGCCACCGTGCAGGGGGCGGACCTCACCCCGGTGCTGGCCGACCCGGCAACGACGGTCCGCGACCACATCTTGTTCGCCCAGGACTCAGCCCAGACCACCAACTTGAACCAGATCCGCTACGCCCTGCGCGGCTTCTACGACGGCACCACCAAGTACGCCCGCTACTACGGCGTCGGCGGCGGCAAGCCCAGCACCGGGCTGTGGGGCAAATCGCCCGGCCACAAGCTCTTCGATGTGGACTGCGCCTTCGACGACAACGACCACGAATGGTACGACCACAGCACCGACCCCCACGAGTTGGACAACTTGGCCAATGATCCGGCCCGCACGGCGGCGCTGCGCGACAACTACGAGCGGATGCGGACCTACGAGCAGGAGTCGTTCGTCACCCTCGACTAAGGATCGTGCGCTTGGTGAGATGGATGTGTTGAACGAGACACATCCGCACCTGACTTGCGAACCGGATGCAACCACTCGCCCCTCGACTGAGCGATCGCACCCAAGGTGCTGCGCTCGAAGACCCGCTCCGCCAGGGGCAGCTCGGCTCTGGCTGAACTACTGGCTGAACTACTGGCTGAACTACTGGCTGAACTACTGGCT
>JBAXCY010000124.1:0-8672 GCA_037141235.1 Acidimicrobiales bacterium
CCGGCTCAGTCCGGCTCAGTCCGGCTCCGCTGGGTCACAGAGTGCTTACTGGCGAGCCATGCCTGAGCGCTGCTCTGACTCGATCACCTCGGGCGGGACGTAGCCCTTGTGCACTGTGGCGATCTCTACCTTGTGGAGCGTCCCCTCGAAGGGGAAGTGCCCTCGGTAGCGGTTGCTGACCGGGCTGCCGTGGTCGTAGCCGACGCTCGGGCCGACGCTCGAGATGATGTTCATGGCGAGGGGGACGTCCATGGTTCCACACGGCACCGCGTCGACGAACAGGCCGGCCGTGCCAGCCCCACCTAGGCGGCGGAACTGGACACTGACCACCGAGGCACCGGTGGGCACCTCGATGTCGGACTCGAGCACGTGGTGGTCGTTGAAGCAGTTGTAGTCGAACACCAGTCGGTCGTTCTGGATGAAGAAGCTGATGCCGGAGTTCTCGGTACCTGTGGCGTAGAAGACGCCGCCGGCACCGGCTGGCCGGTCGATGGTGGCGGACATGTCGAACCCACGCCCACCTAGGGCGGGAGCGACCTGTGCGGGCAGCGGAGCCATCGGCGGGTAGTAGGTATAGCGACGGTCGGTCGGATGGACGGAATGGTCGCGGTACCGGGTGAAGAAGAGCTCGATGGAGCGGTCGTCGAGCGGCAGGACTCCCTGGTCTTCTGCCTCGGTCCACCACAGGTCGATCAACTCGGCCAACTTCTCGGGCATGGCTTCAGCGAGGTCGTTGCACTCGGATCGGTCGAGGTCGTAGTGGTAGAGCTCCCACACGTCATCGTCGAAGGGGATGCCCTGGGTGTGCCGGGTGACTGCCTTCCATCCGTCGGACACGATGGCCCGGTGGCCGAACATCTCGTAGTACTGCACCAGCTTGGTGGTGGGTGCCTCGGGCGACTCGATCGTGTACTTCATCGACTGGCCGCTGATCGGTATCTGCTCGTAGCCGCGGTAGACCTCGGGTGCCTCAATCCCGAGCAGGTCGTACACGGTGGGCACGATGTCATTGACATGGTGGAACTGATCGCGAACGCCGCCAGCACCGGTGATCCGGTCCGGCCAGTGCACGATGAGGGGCACGTGCACACCGCCCTCGTGGGTGTTCTGCTTGTACCACTTGAACGGGGTATTGCCGGCTTGCGCCCAGCCCCACGGGTAGTTGGAGTGGCTGTGCGGTCCGCCGATTTCGTCGAGGTGCTCTACTGCCTCGTCGGGCGTCTCCACGATCATGTTGAAGTACTTCATCTCGTGCATGACGCCGAACGGGCCGCCCTCTTGGCTGGCGCCATTGTCCGACAGCAGGACGATGAGGGTGTTGTCGAGTTGGCCCAGCAGCTCAAGATCGGCGATCACCCGGCCGATCTGCGCATCGGTGTGCTCGAGGAAGGCGGCGTACGCCTCTTGGAGACGGGCGGCCAGCCGCTTCTGGTTCTCGGGGAGGGAGTCCCATGGCTCCACGCCCGGATTGCGCGGGGCCAACTCGGTGTCCGGGGGGATCAGGCCCAGTTCGATCTGTCGGGCGAACCACCGCTCGCGGGCAACGTCCCAGCCTTCGTCGTACTTGCCGCGATGCTTCTCCATGTACTCGGCCGGTGCCTGATGAGGGGCGTGCATGGCCCCGAAGGCCAGGTAAGTGAAGAAGGGCTTGTCGGGTCGGATCGACACCGAGTCGTGCATGAACCCGATGGCGTGATCGACCAGGTCTTCGCTGAGGTGGTAGCCCTCCTCGGGGGACTTGGGGGGCTCGATGCTGTGGTTGTCGTAGACCAGGTCGGGTGAGAACTGATCGGTCTCCCCTTCGAGGAATCCGTAGAACCGGTCGAAGCCCCGCTGGCACGGCCACTGGTCGTAGGGTCCTGCCGCCGAGGCGTTCTCCATGGCGCACAGGTGCCACTTGCCCAAGGCGAACGTGGCATATCCCTGGTCACGGAGCACCTCGGCCATGGTGGTCGCATGGTTGGTGATGTGTCCCCGCATGTGGGGATAGCCACTGTCAAAGTTGGAGATGGCACGCATGCCGACGGTGTGGTGGTTGCGACCGGTCAGCAGGGCGGCCCGGGTGGGGGAGCACAGAGGGGTCACGTGGAAGTTGGAGTACCGGAGCCCACCGGCGGCCAGTGCATCGATGTTGGGGGTGGTGAGGTCCGACCCGTAGCAGCCGAAGTGGGAGAACCCGAGATCGTCGAGGAGGATGACCACCACGTTGGGCGCACCTTCACCGGGATGAGACGGGACCGGCCACGCAGGTTGTGACTCGGCCTGGGTACGTGCGATCACACCATCGAACGGCTCGAACTTCTGCATGGGGACGTCCTCTACCTCGTGGGAGCACAGATATGGAGCGCAAATTGCGCTGCACGCGAATCATTTGTCAACAGGACTGACGATAGTTTGCCGCCACATTGCTGTCCACTGTGCTGGCGAATCACCGATCGATGAGGCCGCTCAGCGGAATCTGGACGATAGGCGCTTCTGACGCTCGCCCACAGAAACCAGCAGAAGTAGCGATACGGCCAGCGCCAGTGACGCAGCACCCAGCATCTGGCACCAGGGTGACCCACCGACGGCGAGCACGAGGAGTGCGAGCACAACGCTCAGCACTCCGCAGCCCATGAAGCCCGAGCGGAGGATCCGACCTCGTCGGCCGGACACGTGCCGGGTCAGTCTGATGGCAACCGGAAGTGACCCCACGATGAGGAGCTCCACGATGAAGGGAGATTCCTTCGGCAACAGGTCCAGCCATTGGTAGCCTGCATAGATGGCACCCGCGGCCAGCAGCACCAATGCCGGTGCGGAAAGGGGGTGCTGGCGAAGACCTTCATGGTGGCCAGACGGGGCTTCTTCGACGTACGAGGTCGTCCGACTCATCTCGCGCACCAGCGGTGGTTGCGTGTAACTCATCTGAGGATCAGGACCCCAGGATCGAGCAGGAGGTGGACTTGATGGGTCGACCAAGAGGCGTTGGACAGCACCGCAGGCGCGAGTCATGAGTCGTCACAAGTCTGCTCTTCACGGTGTCCGCCTTTAGTCGTTTGCTGGTTGATACGGGCATCCGATAACGCACCGGACACCCGTACCGACCATGATCCCCTCGAGGGCCGCCCAACACCTCGAGCGGCTGATCCGCCACCCGTTGTTCGACAGTATCGCCCGGATGGTGCTCTAATTGCAACCTTATATCGCAACAGCTGTTGTGACCGGAGCCACTCGCTGGACCCCACGAGCCGTCCCACCAGCCGATGCCTCGGCTCCTGGCGCTGCCGCGGCCCTCTGGTTCCTGACGGCAGGGTCTGCGACGATAGGGCGTGACCTTGGGAACCGATGAGCCCAGACCCAGACCCCGACCCCGTCGCAGTCAAGACGAGTTGCGCTCGCTCCTGATCGACGCCGGCCGGGTGATCCTCGAACAGGAGGGCCTGGGATTCGGCGCGGGTGAGCTCTCGTTCAAGCGGATCTACGCGGACCTAGAGCTGTCCACCGGATCACGCATCACCAACGCTTCGGTAATAGGACGGCTGTGGGACAACCTGGAGGACTACCGGTTCGACGTGCTCATCAAGATCGCGTCGACGGTGGACTCTTCGTCAGAACTGGATCGGACACTCGAGGCGCTCTCCCCCATGCTTGCCTCAGTTGACCGTTCGACTCCTGAGCGCCGCATGTGGGCCCTGAGCGAAATGGCCCGGCTCGGTGGTGGCGAGTCGATTCGGGCTCTGGTCGAGACTCGGGAGTGGGCGTTGTGGATCGGGGTCTGGGTGCTCGCCTTCACTTCTGGGCCGACCGGGCGGCAGGACGAGGTGCGCCACGCCCTTCTGGACGGACTGGAGCAGAGGACGATCCTGTGGGACGAAATATACGCCGAAGTGTCCACCCTCCTTGGCCTACGGGTCCGAGCGCCGTTGACCTTGCGCCAGTTCAACGTGGCTGTCGGCGCCATGACCGAGGGCAGCGCACTCCGCCAAGGTGGCGACCCGAGCCTCGAGATCATCATGCGCCCGACCGGACCTAATGGGGAGTCTCAGGAATGGACGCTGTTCGGGGTGTGCCTGGAGGCACTCACCCTGCGGTTCTTCGAGATCGACCCGCAGTGGACCGGTCCGTAACCGAGGAGGCTTCCGTGCGCTCACCGATAGAGCAGTGCAGGACAGCCCAGTGACCCTGCACGATCGCCTGCAGGCTGGTGCTCAGCCATCCATTGCCGTCAGTGAACTGCCCATGTAAACCCCGGTCGGCTGTGAGCCACTACGGTCCCCACCCGTGGCCCGACCTCCGCTCTTGTTGATTCCCCCCTCGGAGGGGAAAGCCGCCGGCGGTCGGCCCCTTGGCCGGCCCGACTCCTTTGACGCAGCCCTCGGCGCATCACGGGCGGTCGTCCTGTCCGAGTTGGCGCAGGTGCTCGGGACCGGTGGTCCCACACAGCACTCCTCGGTGCTCGGCGTCCGCGGCGACCTGCTGGATCGGGCCTTGTGCAACAGCGCCGAACTGGTCGCCGGCACCGCAAGGGTACTTCCGGCATGGAAGCGCTACACCGGAGTGGTGTGGGCGAGCCTCGATCCGGCCACGCTGTCGGCCGCTGACCGGGCCCGGGTGCTCGTCCCATCGGGCCTGTACGGGGTGACCACCGCGGCCGACCCGGTGGCCGACTACCGGCTCAAGATGCTGGTGTCCCTCGGCCGGCTCGGCCGGCTCTCGACCTTCTGGCTCCCTGAAGTGACGGCGGCGATCGCTCGCCGCGCCCAAGGCCGAGTCGTGGTGGACCTGCTGCCGGCCGAGCACGCCCACGCCGTCGACATGGTTGCCTTGGCCGGCTCGACCCGGGTGATCCGGGCACAGTTCATCAGCGCAGACGGGCGACGGGCCGTGGGCCACGAAGCCAAGTCGGCGAAGGGCCGCCTGGCCCGGACTGTGTTGGAGGGGGGACTCGAGGCCGTGGGAAAGTTCCGGTTCGAGGGTTGGCGGGCGACGATGGAGGGGGATGCGCTGACCGTCGTCGCTCCATCTACCTGAGTGTTCGTAACCAGCACCGTGGCCGTGTATTCGCCTCCGGGATTGGGAACCTGCTAGTTCTGTATGGCCTATTGGGCTGTCTGAACAGATACGGATCGATCACTGATCCGGTGGTATCCCGGATTCGGTGCGCCCTTGCGAGCAGCACCGAGCCAGTGTGCACGTCCCAGCAGTCACACCTGAATTCGAGCCTGCACTACGGACACCCTGTGTCCCACAGAACGGAGATCTCATGTCGGATCCGCTGAGCGACAGCGCCACAGACGCCGAACATATCGACGTGCTGATCATCGGGGCTGGGATATCGGGGATCAACGCCGCGTATCACCTGTCGACCCAACTCCCCGATCGCAGCTTTGTGGTCCTCGATGCCCTCGAGAGCTTCGGCGGGACCTGGCTGACCCACACATTCCCAGGAGTCCGTTCCGATACCGAACTGTTCACCCTTGGCTATGAGTTCAAACCTTGGACGGGCGCTCCCTATGCCAGCGGGGCCGAAATCCACGCCTACTTGGGCGAAGTCATCGAGGAGAACGACCTCGGCGGCCACTTCCGGTATCAGCACAAGATCACCGACGCCCGATGGTCGAGTGAAGCGCAGTGCTGGACGGTCACCGGCAGCCGCAGCGATACCGGCGAGCCGATCACCATGACGTCCAGATTCTTGTGGATGTGCCATGGCTACTTCCGCCACTCCCAGGGGCATACCCCGACCTGGCCGGGCATGGAGGACTATCAGGGGCGGTGGATCCACCCCCAAGCCTGGCCGGCCGAGCCGGAGATCGACGGACGTGAGGTCGTGGTCATCGGGTCGGGGGCGACGGCGGCCACTCTGGTGCCCGCTATTGCCGACCAGTGCGGCCACATCACCATTTTGCAGCGCTCGCCGACCTACTTCTTCCAGAGCCCGAACGTCGATGTCCTGGCCGATCAACTGCGTTCCCTCGATGTGCCCGACGAGTGGATTCATGAGATCGTCCGCCGCAAGGCCATCGCCGAAATGCAGTCGCTCACTCAGGTGGCAGCCGTGCATCCAGAGCTCACCAAGGCCGGCCTGATCAACATGGTGTCCTCCCAGCTTCCCGAGGACTACGAGGTGGACCTCCATTTCACCCCTCGCCACCTGCCGGCACAGCAGCGGGTCGCCCGGATCCTCGACGGCGACTTGTTCCGGGCCATCAGCGACGGGAAGGTCACCATGGTGACCGACGAGATCGAGACATTCACGGCGGATGGCATCCTCACCAAAGGGGGCCAGCGGCTGCATGCAGATGTCGTCGTCACGGCTACCGGGTTCGACCTCACCGTGTTCGGCGACATCGCCTTCTCCGTGGATGGCGAGCCGGTGGACTTCTCCGACTGCGTCACCTACCGGGGAATCATGTTCACCGGTATTCCCAATATGGCGTGGACGTTCGGTGCCCTGCGTCTCAGTTGGACGATGCGGGCCGAGTTGGTGAGCCAGTTCATCTGCCGGCTCTTCGCGCACATGGATGAGCTGGGCGCGGGAAGTGTGACACCGGGTCTACGTAGCCAAGACGTCGGCATGGAGCTGCTGCCCTACATCGACCCCGCCGAGTTCAGCCCTGGGTACCTGCAGCGCTCCATCGCCCTCATGCCCAAGTCGGGATCGTCCACCGAGTGGCGGTTGAGTCTCGACTACTGGGATGAGCGCGAGGTGCTGCCCATCGCCAACCTGGACGACGGTTGCCTGGCCTACATCCCAAGGGTGGGCTAGCGCGACAGGCATCATGGCGGGGCGACCGGCAGCCATCGGAGGAGCCGGTGAGGAGCAGCGGTTGCGGAGGTGCGGACGTGAGCGTGCATCCTTATGAAATTCATAGGTTCCGCTCATGATGGCCTTAGGCGCAACGAGTCAACTGTCCTGGTGACGTCGTCACAACTGATCTTTTCACCCCGGAGGTAGGACGAGATGAACGAACACACCGATTCGAGCGAAGGCCCCCAGGAGCCATCGATCCCAGATCCATCACTAGTCGAGCCGTCGCACGTGGATGCCACTGTGGATGCCACCGTCGATGGGCAGTATGCAGCCATTCCGGCGGGGTTTGCGCCGCTCTCCGAGCCCGAGCTCATGGCGACCGCCCAGCACCCGCTTACCCAACCGGTTCCGCACGTGCAGCCGCCGGTCGAGCCGCCGTACCCAGCCCAGCTGCAACCGGCCGCCTACGAGGACCCCTTTGCACCGACCGGACAGCCCGCCCCCACGGGCACCTGGGGAGTACAGCCGTATCTGGGATCGACACCTGGTCCGGTCTGGGATCCGACAGCACCCCCGGCTCCTGGCAGTTGGGGTGCAGGCATGGGGGCAGGACAGCCGCCCATGGCGTGGCCGCCATCGCCCTACGGCTACTACCCGGTTCCCCCGGCACCCCCGGGGGCCCCGGTGGCTCGCAAGAGCCCAAAGAACCAGATCGCCGTCATCGCCTCACTGGTGGCGGTACTGGCGCTTCTCCTGGGGGCCGGGATCGGCCACGCCACCTGGCCGACGACTACGGCGAGCCTCGCTCCGTCTTCAGGGGCCCCCGGATCAAATAGTGGTTCCTTCCCCTTCGGCCCTGGTGGGTCGGGAGGACTGGGGACGACACCTGGGCGCTCCAGTACTGGCGCCGGTGCCCCCGCCGACACCGCTGCCATCGCGGCCAAGATCGCACCGGCCCTCGTAGACATCAACACCAACTTGAGCTATCAGCACCAGCAGGCAGCCGGGACGGGCATCGTACTCACGGCCAACGGTCAGATCCTCACCAACAACCATGTCATCAATGGTGCGACCAGCATCAGTGTGACTGACATCGGCAACGGCCAGTCCTACAAGGCGAACGTCGTCGGCTACGACCGGACCGGGGACATCGCCGTAATCCAGTTGGTCGGCGCCAGCGGCCTGCAGACCGCGCCCATCGCTTCACGGACAGCAGTGGTCGGTCAAGGCGTGGTCGGCGTGGGTAACGCTGGCGGTGTCGGCGGAGCCCCGAGTGCGGCTGGAGGGTCTGTGACGGCGCTGAACCAGGCGATCACGGCCAGCGAGAGCGGAGGTGGCAACTCCGAAAACCTGGCCGGCCTCATCGAGACCAACTGTGCCATCCAGCCCGGCGACTCGGGCGGCGCCCTGGTCAACGCGGCTGGTCAGGTCTTGGGCATGAACACGGCGGCCTCCAGCGGCAGCTCGAGTGGTGGGGGAATATCACAGTCGTATGCCATCCCGATTGCCACAGCTCTGGCGGAAGCTCGCAGCATGGTGGCGGGCAAGGGGAGCGCCACTATCCACATCGGAGCCACCGGATTCCTGGGTATCCAGGTCCAGGACTCGAGTGGCTCTCAAGGGGGCTCCTCTCAGGGTGCGACCAGTGGTGCACTGGTGGACGGCACGCTGCCAGGATCGCCCGGAGCCCTCGCCGGCTTGACCCAGGGCGATGCGATCACTGGAGTGGACAACACGCCGGTGAAGTCCTCGACCGACCTGAGCAGTGCACTCCAGGCACATCACCCAGGCGACGTCATCCGTCTTCAGTGGATCGATCGGAACGGCACCCCGCACAACTCGCCGGTCACCCTGGCCATCGGCCCGCCGGCCTGATGGCGGACCTGAGGAGACCGGGGCACCGCTGACTGGCGGTCCCCGGAATCCGGGCCCTGACTGG
>JBAXCY010000125.1:0-8668 GCA_037141235.1 Acidimicrobiales bacterium
GGGCCGATGGGGCCGATGGGGCCGATGGGGCCGATGGGGCGCGCCTGGTCATCAGCAGGTAGAAGGCATCGGCTCGGAGAGCAGCCTCGGACTCGGGCGGCGGCTCGGATGGGTCCGTCGATCCAACGCCCGTCTTGGACCACTTGGGTCCTTTGTTCTTCTTCGCACCCGTGCCGCCTGCAGCGAGGTCGACAGCTGCGGCTTCCGATCGGGCTGCCGCCCACCTGTCGCTGCGCAGGCGGTTGGCCGTGGAGTTGAGGTGGGCCATCAGGCGTGCCCCTCGTTCGGCCGTATCTCGTCCTTTGAAGCAGAACGCTCCTTCGACATCGATCCAGGAGGAGAAGCTGCGCTCGGTGTGGATCTTGGCCAAGGTGGCCAGCGGGTCGTTTCGTGCCGAGGTGGCCCGGACCTCGGCACAGCGTTCTTTGATCACATGGAGCGGCTGATCGGCTGATCCGGCCAACAGGTCCGACTCGGCCGAGGGCTCGAGCACGGCAGCACGAGTGATCTCTGCTGCTTTCGGGCCCGACAGCGTGCCCTGGCGCAGGGCTTCTTCGGTCGAGGGAAGTGATTGCAGCCGCTGGCCGGTCTCGAGGGTCTGTTTGGCCTGGCCGGCGGTGCCGCCTTCCAAGGTGGCGAGCAGGCTGGCTGGGGAACTGTGACCTTGTGTCTTCCAGTGACCCGTGTCGGCGATCCGAGGGGCGAGGAGAGTCTTGGCTGCAGTCACCAGGCGCTCCAGATGGGCGAAGTCGCCATAGAGCGCAGCAGCATCACGGCCCGACAGGTCCTCGGGATCGAGGACGGCCACAAGCGACCGCATGTCAACGATCAGCGAGGAAGCCCGGGCCGCCAGGCCACCTTGGACGTGCGGGACGGCAGGTGCTGTCGTCGACAGCGTGTTGGGAAGTGCCTCGTAGAGGGTGGCGAGCGCCATGGCGAGATCATTGCAGGGGGGTGTATCACTCATGATTTCGACCACCCCAGAAGGCGAACACGGCGGGGCCGTCGAGCGGTTCGACCCGCTGACAGCACCGTTCACTTGGGCTCGCGACGTAATGCTGCGGCACCTCTTGGCCGGCGGGCTCTGCCTACTGGCTAGTGTCGACGCTTCGGAAATGAACGGGGTCTGTCGCTCGCGACAGCAAGCACCTCGCGCTTGAACGGACCTCATGGCGACCCACTCTTAAGACGATCTGGGACACGTAGGGCCTTCAGGGGACCACGTCGCAGAAGGTCTGCAAGACTCCTTCGTCGAGTGTTGCGAGGATGTTCTCCCGATGACCGCTCGCTATGGTTAGTTCACCGATTGCGGCATCGCGTGCCTCGCGTGATGACCACGCCTGCACGAACGCCAATAATCGTAGGCCGGCCTGTTCGCGAAGAGTCTCGAATGGCTCGCAGCCCTGAGCGGCCAGCATTTGCCGTCGTCCTTCGGACTGCGCATCGAGAAGCGCCGCCCCTTGTCCATCAACGGCGTGGAATCGCATGATCGTGATGATGCTCTTGAATTCACTTGGATTCCGAGACGGGCTGACCAGAACCTTTCAGCCGGGAGACGTGCACGTCCGGTGCATGGGTGCTGCACATACGTTTCCGCAGACCCCTGAGGAGTTCTTCACGATGTGCGTGTCGAAGCGATACGAGCGTCGTACTCATCAGCGAGCGAGCGGAGCGCCACGGCTCCGTCACCGGCAAAGCACGATCCGTGCATGACGGCCAATGTGGTGGGAGCAAGGTCTGCGAGGCTCCGGATCGTAGGTCCCGTCTTCGGGCTCAGGGTGGAGTAGCCGAAGATGTCCTCGGCCCGTGAAGCCTGCATGACGATGTCTTCAGTGGAGATGGCGTGCGGATCACCGAGTTGGGTGAATAGGTCACCGCACAACAACGTACCGGTGGTCTCCTCGAACAGCAGTCTGGCCTCCCAGCCATGAGGGACATGTGGCGTGTCAATGTGGCGGACCCGATGGTCGCCCAACTCGATGACCTCACCGTCAGCCAGCGGCACGGGGGGACGATCGGCCAAGTCGTTGATCGACACCACGCAGCCGAGGGCCCCGTGGGCAACTTGGGCGTTGGGTGCCGCCGCAAGGAAATCGTTCATCGATCCGCACTCGTCTGCCTCAACGTGGCCGAACGTAATCCAGCGAAGTCGATCGAGCGGGGTCACCGTGGCGATGGCTTCGGACACCAGTGGGAACATTGCTCGGTGCCCTGTGTGGAACAGCAACGGCTCCTCGTCATCGATGAGGTATTGGTTGAACGTGAAGCCCGTTGGTCCGATGTCGGCAACGAATGTCGAGAGGCGGTAGATGCGGTCGGCGACTTCGTCGATGCGAGTGTGCATGGCGATCCTCCTTGCGAGGCGGTCGGGAATCTGATTCAGAACGGAACGACGGTGGCCAGCAGGCCAGTTGCCGGCACACGCCCGGCGAGCGTGCGGCAGAACTCAACGGCGTCGAAGGAGGCGTGCTCCGTCCCCGGATTGTCCGGATCGCTCACGTACGTCGCGCCTACTGGACCAGTGAGTTCGAGCACGAAGGGCTGGCCATGGCGTCTTGACCATTCCGCCACGACGTCAGCCACGATGCGACCGTCGTGGTCAGGGGTGAGTTCCAATGGCTGGTCGAGCGCGTGGGCGGCATCTACCCGGTGCATCCAAAGGTCCCGCAGATAGATCGTGTCGATGAGGTAGCCGAGCTTCCAGGTCTCGTGCACCGGGCCGTCGACAGCCATCTTGGCGTGCTTGCGTATGACCGCAGGTATGCGATTGCGTCCCCGGACCGTCTTCGGCGCGACGGCCGCGAGCCGCACGACCAACTGGGCGGGACCGAGGTCGGCTCGCTCGCTGACCTGAACGGATGAGAGCGCCGCCTCGAGAGGACCGCCGTGCTGCTTCCGGTAAGTGCGGCCACGGCGCAGCTGATGGATGTTCTCTCGCATCGACGCGCCGGCCTCGCATGCACCCAATACGTGTTGGTACATCGCTCGAATGTCCCATCCCGGGCAGTCGGTCGGTGTCGACCACGCGCCGTCATCAAGTGACCGGAGCAGGCGCATCGTGCTTGCCAGCTCGCGCTGCTGCAGTTCCATGGCATCGGGATGGGTCAGTGGCTCCAGCATCATCACGTCAATGGTCGTCATGGTCATGATCAGAGTCCTTTGCTTCGGGTCGTTCGGGGTGGGGGTTTCCAGGCTGGTCGTTCTGACTGGGCGTGGGCGAGCAACATGGCCACCGACTCGTCGACAAGTCCGATCCACCGATCCCCGCCGGGATCATTCGAGACCTGTTGGTCGACCAGACCCGTGATCAGGGCAGTGGACAGGTCGACGTGTCGTTCGTCGGTGATGCCGTGGGAGGCAAGGAGTTCACGGGTACTGGCCAGGGCACGGATCGCTGGTGCGAACGACTCGGGAGTTGGCTCGAACCCAGGGACCGTCCGCTGGAAGAGCAGTTGGTACCGTGCCGGATCGCTGGTACAGAACTCCACGAAGCGCAGCGCGTGCGCCGCCAGGATCTCGTGAGGCCCATTGCCGTCGATTGGAGCGGCCATCGTGTCGGCGAACTGAGTGGCGGCCTGGCCGAACATGGCGTCATAAATGGAGTTCTTCGACTCGAAGTAGGCGTAGATCGTCGGCGTCGTGATTCCTGCACGACGGGCCAGATCGCGGAGAGACAAGGCCGCCAGACCTTCTTCGTCCACCAGGATCCAGGCTGCCCGGACAATCGCATCACGCGCCGCCCGCCGCCGGCCTTCTCGCCAGTCATTGGGCTGGGGTAGGTTGCTCATCGTTCGCTATCTTTATACAACGTCAAAGGAACGTCAATGGGCGTCTAGCCGCGCAGTGCGTGCGGTTCGCTTGCAGGCTGCCCAATCCCTGAAGAGGCTCCAGGAGAGTCGCCGAGTCGGCAACGATTGAGTCAACAGCTCAGCCGTCATCCTGTGGGACAACGACCAACCTGCCGAGAGCCCCCGCACCCAGGGCCGTACACTGACGGTCATGAGCACCACCGGTAGTCATTCGTCCGACGTGTCCGCAGTTCGGTTGACGACTGGGCTCCCGGAGACCGTCCTGCCGATTGAGCCCCAAGCTCTCCTGGAAGCCTTGGGTGAGGCGTTGGCCCAACCGGTCGAGCGGCGCCGTCATGCCGTGTCTGATGTGGTGCGCTCCGAGCCTCGGTCGCTCAATGCCTGGGCCGCACTCGGCTCGCTGGCCAGAGACGACGTCGAGGCCTACGCCTGCTTCAGGGTCGGCTACCACAGGGGCTTGGACGCACTCCGGGGTGCAGGGTGGAAGGGCTCAGGGCTGGTGCGTTGGTCCCATGAGCAGAACCGAGGGTTCCTCCGTTGCCTCGACGGGCTGCGTTCGGCGTCGGGTGCCATTGGCGAGCACGCTGAAGAAGAGCGCTGCGCGCAGTTTCTCCGCCAGCTCGATCCGGCGTGGAGCCCCGACTGGACCGGCTACCCGGCCTGATGCATCCGACTCGACGGCAGCCTGGGGCGAGTCCCCGCCGGCGGCGGGGAGCGATGGGTGCCGTGGTTGTCCTGGCAGTTGTCACGTCGCTTGGGGGCTGCGCCGGCCAGGAACAGTCCGGTAGCCCGGCCCAGCGGGTGTCCACTTGGATGAATGCAGGTGGGGGAGGTTCGGCTATCGGCAATGTGGAGGTCGCCTCTCGGAACGTGGACCTGGCCCTATCTCGTCATAACGTGCCGTCCGCCATCAAGCAGGTATGCGCGCTCCTCAGCAATGAGGCCCAGACGGGCATCGGAAACCTGCCGACCCCGGACGACCAGCTCACCACCGAGATCAACGCGGCCTATGAGGTTGCCACTGCGGCCGGAAACGATTGCTTCCGCGGGGCAGACGGTGACCGCACGCTGATGGCCCGCTCGACAGCCGAGCGGACCCGGTTGATCGGACTGCTCGATGCGGTCGTGGCCCACGTCAAGCGGATCACCGGGAAGACGCCGACCACCGAGACCACCGCACCGCAAAGCGGCGGCGATCCGTTCGGTGGAGGCTCGTGATGCCGGGTGCTGATGCGAGAGAGGCAACCGGGGCACCCGAACCGGCCGATGATGACGAGTTCGACCGTCTGCGGCGCCGGGTCTTGTGGGCCATGCCGACTGGACTGTTCGTGGTCGGGAGCCGAGCGGGCGACCGCCGCAATCTGATGACGGCCAACTGGGTGATGCAGGTAGCGACCACACCCAAGCTGGTAGCTGTGGCCGTGGAGGCGGACTCGTTGACCCGGGAACTGATCGATGCCGGTGGTTCGTTCAGCGTCAGCCTGCTGGCTCGATCCGACCGCGGATTGGTCCGCCGGTTCGTCAAACCCGTGCGGGACGTGGACGTTGACGGCACCGGGGCGGCGACGTCGCTCCAAGGTGAGGCGGTCTTCGAGGTAGGGAACGGGCTGCCCTGCCTGTTGGCTGCCGTGGGTTGGCTGGCCTGCTCGGTGCGGTCGGTCCAAATGTGGGAAGCCGGCCCCGGTGCCGGGGCGGCGAGTCACGTCCTCGTGGTCGGCGAGGTGGATGTTGCCGGGGAGTCGGATCGCCTAGCGGCAGCCGGTGTCGATGGCGCCACCGACGATGCCGTGCTGTCGATGCGAGACACCCGGATGAACTACGGGGGTTGAATCCGCCTTGGGCCGGGCTCAAGATGAGTTGGCCACCGGCAGGCGGCCGTCACCAGCAAAGGGCGAAGTAGCCCATGATCGGTGACGTAGCTTCTTGTGGGCCGCAATGGCGGCCGTAGGTCGTTACGGTCTCAGATGATGCTGGGCATCCCAGGGCCCGCCAGCGACGACCGAGCCTCCAGTCGGAATTCCGAGTTGGTGACGGGCATCGTCCAGCGGTAGGTCCAGGAGTGACCGATAGTCCCAGGATCGATCGCATAGGTCGGTGGTGGTGCGATCGCCCCGAAGTGCAGCGGCAGCCAGCAACTGGGGATCGAGTTCGGCTTGGGCCGGATCGAATACACCGAGGCGGATGCCCTGGTGCCACTGCAGCATGATCACAGCCAGAAAGTCCATTCCTCCATCGACGGCATTGGCGGCGTTGAACACGGCTAGGTAGACCTCGTCTTCGGGGCTGGCGTCATACGCGGTCAGCACATGATGGAGATCGTGTGAACCGAGGACCTCCAATGGCAGCACCCCATCCGATCCGGGAAGCAAGAACCCAGTATCGGAGTAGAACCGGCAAAGTTCGGCCCCCACCGTTCCGTCGGCGGCCTCATCCAGCGATCGACGCAGTTCTGTCAGGTCGCGTGCCGGAGTCTGGAGTGGGGGCTCGTGGCGGGCCAGGCGAGCCTTGATCACCATCGGGTCAACCCCGGTCTTCCAAGCCAAGAACCGTCGGAACAGATCGGCTTCTGCCCTGCCAGCATGGCGTCGGCAGGTGGCTTCTACATCGCGTACCGTCTGATCGTCCGCTCCAAGCTCTTTGGCGAGCCACCTGGCCGCGTGCAATCCCTCGACATCCACTTCGTCAGCACCCAGCGGAACCAAGAGTGCGGCGTGCACCGCTTCGCTCCGGTGGTCGGGCCCGGGCAGCCAAGCAGCGATAGCGGCGACAGCTTGACGATCGCTCGACCAAGGCTCTTCTGCTCCCAGCAGTTGATGGAGGTCAGCGGATGCATCATCGCCCTGGGCGGCACTGGCGACCCCCGCCATAGCCCGCACTAGCTCGGCGGAGTGACCGGTGAAGGGGCGTCGTCCTCGAGCGGTAGCCACTAAGCGCATGGCGGCGACCAGCCCCTCGGCGGAGCCAGGTTCACCGTGGATTATCAAGGTCATGGGATCTCCATTGCGACGGCTGCCCGCCTGCGGATCCAGGCCACATGATCCTACCTATACTGGTTACATGTCGGGACTTGTGACCATTGATGACTTTGCCACCGCCTTTGCACTCTTTGAATCCGAGGGCCTCGAAGGGTATGTCAACGGGGGTTCTGGCACTGGTCTGACCATGGCGAGCAACAGAGCGGCTTGGGATGCGATCGAGATCCGACCACGGATTCTGACGGGTGTGGGCAGCCGTGACTTGACGACCGTGGTGCTCGGAACTCAGGAGAAGCATCCGATCATGGTGGCCCCGGTCGGATTTCAGGGCTACGTCCATGCCGATGGTGCGCGTGCACTGGCGTCGGGGGCCGTAGCTGCTGGAGCCCGCTACTGCCACTCCACGTTTGGTGGGGCCAGTTTTGCCGATCTGGAGCAGATCGATGGTTTGCGTTGGTGGTTCCAGCTCTACAGCTTTACCGACGCTGGGCTCAATCGGAGCCTCATCGAGCGGGCGCAAGAGGCGGGGGCCGAGGCGATCGTCCTAACGGTCGATCTGGCCGCACTCGGCCATCGGGACCGAGATGCTCATACCGGTTTTGCCCTGCGAGGGAACCGACAGGTGGCCTGTGTTGCCGAAGTTGGGCATCCAGACCCGAAACTGTCCTCGGTCTGGAACTCCCTGGACCACGACATCTCATGGGAGACGTTGCAGCAGGTGCTGACGGTCGCGACCGTCCCCGTGCTCGTCAAGGGCGTACTGCGCGGTGATGACGCGGCCACAGCCATCGCCCAGGGGGCTGCGGGTGTGATCGTGTCCAACCACGGAGGACGCCAACTCGACACCGCGGTGTCGACTCAACGGGCCCTCGTGGATGTGGTCGAAGCGGTGGATGGGCGAGGCGAGGTTCTGGTGGATTCTGGGATCCGCTACGGGACCGATGTGGTCAAGGCCCTTGGTCTAGGGGCATCCGCCGTGTTGGTAGGGCGCCCGCCGCTTTGGGGGCTCGGTGTGGCCGGTCATGAGGGTGTGGCCCGTGTGCTGGCCCTGATGGTCGAGGACTTCGATCGGGCGATGGCCCTGGTCGGGGCGTCATCAGTCGGGGATATCACCAACGACCTCTTCGTTCTACCTCGCTGACCCGCTCCACCGCAACGGTGCAGTCAGCGGTCCCGCCTGTTGGTGGCTATGCGCTTGGCGAGTCACCGCTCTGGCGCAGGTCGATTCGGAATACCAGGACGCCGTCCTCGATAGTGGCGGCCGCATCGCCCAACATGGCGTAGTCCATGAAGTCGTCCTGGGCCTGCTCGATGTAGCGCAACCGGTCCGGACCCTCGATGGGAGGGATTCCCCGGTTGCGCACGGCCTCGGCCCGGGCTCGGAACCGTGCCACCATGTCCGCTGGATCGAATTCGTCGGCCATAGCCCGAGACTAGTGGTCCGTGGCCGTCCAGATCGACGTGGCCACGACCCTTCTTGGGCCGCACTACAATCAGTCCATAATTCTTCGGTGGTGACCCAGGCGCTCGATGTGCGGGGAACAGTCCACCCCTGGTGGGGCAAGGAGTTGGGCTCGTGAAAAAGGGACGCCATCGCCGCTTCGAAGAAGCGCGCAGCCTCAAGCGGTCGGTAGCCCCGGATAACCGTCGCTGCCCTGAGTGCAACGCGGAACCCGAAGACACGCACGCCACTTGGTGCATGGCGACCGAGGACGAGTACGACGAGATCCTCGGGAATACCCCCCGTGACACGTCCAAGGACGAGGACGACCCGCTGGCCGAGTAGTCGATGCCGAGTAGTTGTGGTTCGGGGCTCAGGTACCGCACCGGCTCAGTTACCGCACCGGCTCAGTTACCGGACCGGCTCAGGTACCGCACCGGCTC
>JBAXCY010000126.1:0-8575 GCA_037141235.1 Acidimicrobiales bacterium
GGCAGCCAAGAAGGCTCCGGCACGCAAGACGGCAGCCAAGAAGGCTCCGGCACGCAAGACGGCAGCCAAGAAGGCTCCGGCACGCAAGACGGCAGCCAAGAAGGCTCCGGCACGCCGGGCCACCAGGTAGCACCGTCAGGCGACGCATGCGTCGCTGGCATCTCGACGATAGGGACCTTTGGGTCCCTATCGTCGCGTCTGGGCGCAGATCGAGTGCGCACCACGGCGTGGACAGGTGGCGAAGAACAGGTGACGCAGAACAGGTGCCGGCGGAACGTCCGGCAGTCGTTCGTCGGCTACAGGTCGTCCATCAAACGGAAGGCCTCGCCAGCATCGAGTCCGGCGAGGGCACCATGCTGCGCCAGTTGCCAATCGACCTGGGCGGCAAAGGCCGCCCGCCCGCTGTGCTCGCCTTCGTGCTCGCCTTCGTTCCCACTCCGGCGTCCCTTGGCCGGGTCGAGTCCCATGGTGGTCTCGTGCTGGCTCTGGTGACACATCAGGGCGTCTACCTTCGCATCCGTAAATCCGGTGGCCCGCTCCACATGATTGGCCAAGTCGGCCTCCCACAGCAGCAGTGCAGTTGGCCGGTGCGGCTCGAGCTCGAGTTCGGCAAAGAAGTGGGGATCCCGGGCAGCCACCAGCGAGTCCACGGTGAGGAAGCCAGCCGCCCGGTGGTCGGGGTGCAGTCGATAGCGGCGCCACGGATCGTGGCCCAACACGACATCGGGTCTGACCGATCGGATCACGCGCACTACCTCTCTTCGCGTGTCGTGGTCGTTCACCAGTTCGCCGTCGACCTGCCCGAGGAAGTGGACACGGTCGCCGGACTCGCCGAGATGCGCTCCGCCATTGATCATTTCCGCCGCTCGCAGACACTCGCGCTGGCGATCAGCCACGAGCCGCTCGATGTCCTCACCTGGATCCCAACTTCCTTTGGACCCGTCGGTCAGGACCAGGTAGTGGACACGGCATCCAACGTCTGCCCACTTGGCCAGCGTGGCCCCGGCCCCGAACTCGATGTCGTCGGGATGGGCGCCGACAGCCAGCGCACACTTGGGCACCGATAGGTCGACGGTCATGGTCGTGGTGTCGAGGAGATCGCCGACGGGCAGGGTGGACCGACCTACGGGGCCTACGGATGCCACATCGCCGCTGTCATTGGTCACGACGTAGCTGCTCCCCATGCGACGACCGGAACCACGTCAGCAGGTTCGTCGATGTCCCATGCCAGGTCCGGCAGGTCGAGTACTCGCACCGGGAGTCCCAAACGGACGGCCTCGGCCCGGTGTCGGGCGAACGAACCTGGTCCATAGGAGAACCGGAAGCCGGCATCGGAGGGCAGGGCGATGACATTGGTTCCGTTGCCGAAACGATCGGGCACCAGGGTGATCCCAGGGGCCTCCCCCACCTCGGCCAAGCGCGAGGCCTTGGGCAGGTCGGCGTGGGACACCGTCACTTGGACCACTCCTGCTTCACGGAGGCGGTCGATGCCGGCCTCGACCGCCCCGTTGAGCCCTCGGCCCGGCTCCCACACCACGAGCGCACCTCGATGGCGCGCCCAGTCAGCCACGTCGTTGTCGTCGCACACCACGGCCACGGGCAGCGGTCCACAGGCGTCGAGCACACGGGCGGCCATGGCGCGCGCTAGTGCTGCTCGCTCTGGGGCGGACAGGGCGAGGTCGAGGCGGCCCTTGGCCTCGTGGAAGGCCTTGATGGGGACCAGCACGGCCCGTGGCCCCAAGCCGAGGCCCTGGTCGGACTGGTGCACTCCGGGGTCGGCCACGGGGCCAGTGTAGGCACGCAGAAGTACCACGGCCGATGCGGACACACGCCTAGGGTGGTCATGTGTCGGATATCCAGTCGAATTCCACGGACCCGGTGGGCGAGCATGCCCGGATCGAGGCGCTGGCCCGAGTGCGGTTGCTGCTCCACGACCTCGGTTGTACGGACGAGGAGATCGATCGCGCCGTGGACGATGATGTCATCGACCTGCTCGTGGTCGACCGGATGCTGGTGCCCAGCGGTCATCTGATGACCCAGGTCGAGGTATCGGCTCGCACCGAAGTCCCCCTCGAAGTGACCAAGCGCTTCTGGCGTGCCCTCGGATTCCTCGACGTCGACGAAACCGAGCCCGCCTTCACCGACATGGATATCGAGGCGGTCCAGATCTTCCAGGCCATGGTGGCCATGGGGATCGTCGATCTGGACACCGCTGTGCAGATGGCTCGGGTGATCGGATCGTCGATGGCTCGCATCGCCGAGGCCGAGGCTGCCCCGGGGACGACACCGATCATCATGGGCTCAGGAGACAGCATCCTCGATGCCGACGAGTTCGCCAAGCAGGCCGGTGCATCTATTCCGGCCATGGCTCGCCTGCTCGAGTACGTCTGGCGCCGGCACCTCCAGGTAGCCACCCGCCGGGCCATGCTCCATCGGACTCGGGGATCCGATGAAGGAGTCCGGCCGGTGATGGCCGTCGGCTTTGCCGACATGGTCGGGTTCACCATGCTGAGCCAGCACCTCGGTGACGAAGAGTTGGCCGCCGTGGTGGCCCGCTTCGAAGAACTGGCTCACGACACAGTGGTGGCCCTCGGTGGCCGGGTGGTCAAGATGATCGGTGACGAGGTCATGTTCGTTGTCTCCAGTGCTTCTGGGGCAGCGCAGATCGGACTGAGCCTGGCCGAGGCCTACTCCGACGACGAACTGCTGTCTGATGTGCGAGTGGCCTTGTCCATCGGTCCGGTGCTGGTCAAGGACGGCGACTACTACGGACCGGTCGTCAATCTGGCCAGCCGGCTGGTCAACGTGGCCCATCCGGGCACCGTGCTGATTTCTGATGAGTTCCGTGATGCGCTCGAGGCTGAAGGCGCGGGCGACATCGACACCAGAGCGCTGCGCACCCGCAACCTGAAGGATCTGGGCCGGGTGCAGATGTGGAAGCTACTGCGGGCTGGCACGGAGCCGGGCTCGGACAGCCGGCGCACCATGCGGTGGGAACGACTCGGTGAGGTCCTACGCGACCTCGATGAGCTGCGCGAGCGAGGCGAAGCGGTCCGACTGCCGGAGGCGAAGGGACCAGCCGTCGGGGGGTCAGCCGTCGAGTCGGGCGGTGGCGATACCGAAGGGCCGCAGGGCGAAGGTCTCGACGAAGGGGTCGACGGGACGACCCCGTAGGTCGACCAACCAACCCGACTTTGCGGGCAGTTGGACGGTGACCTCGCCAGCGGTCGGATTGAACACCCGCACCTCGAGTGCTCCACCGTTGCGCCGCACCGAGGAGACTCGGGCCCCAATAACTGTGAGCTCGGTGCCGGAGTCTGGGCGATCGCCGGACCCGAACGAAGTGGCCACCTGCAGCGGCACCAGCACGTCGTCGGCCAGATCGTAGGGGTCGACGGTCGCCACGCACAGTGCGTAGGTGACATCGACCGGACCGATCATCTGCGGTCCCTCGAGGGCGTTCATCGGACCGGCGGGGTGGGACCGCAGTGTCATGCCCATCCGGGACAGCATCCCGGTGGATCGCAGGACAGTGATTGCCAGCGTCGATGCCGCTGGCCCAGTCCCATCCGGTGCTTCGGCGATGTCGACGAGTTCGTACTCGAGCAAGCCTTCGTGGACCACGGTGAGCCCGCCAGCCCGGACGAATCGACGTGACGGAAAGGTCGGCAGGCCGAACTCCTCGTCGCGCCCCTCGGCGGTGAGTCCGCGCTCCACCACGGTGAAGGCGCATTCGGCCTGGGACGACGCGGCAGGGGCAGGTAAGGGCAGGTGGACCCGCAGTCGGTGGTCGCGTGACGGATTGTCGAAGCGAGTCCGCACCCGCACCGTCGGCTCATCGGCACGAAGCTCGAGGGTGGTGGTGACCGAGACCGACTGGCTACCCGTGCGGGCATGGGTGATGGCATCCACCCGCTCGGGCCAGTCGTAGGTGCAGACGATGTCCACGCTGGCCCGCACCGGGCCGGCATCACCCGGCGTGATAATCACCGAGGTGGGTGCATCGACCCACGAGTCGGTCTGGGGCGGCGAGTAGTTGTACGTATCCCCTTCGTCGCCACCGTCGATGAGCTGGCCGTACCCAGGGATTCCATCGATGGAGAAGGTTCCGGTGGCTGGGTCGACCACTACGGCCACCAGATCGTTGGCCAGGGTCCACCCGGCATCGGAACTGGCATCGGAACCGGCCTCGAGGCGGACTGGGTGGTTGAGTGGGGCGGGGGAGAAGCGCGACCAGCCGAATCCCTGCACCGCTAGCTGTCGGGCCAGAATCCGCCGGACCGGCGGCTGGTCGATGACCAGGCAGACTTCGGTATCGGGATGGGCGATCAACCGGGTGAAGAGCTCCCGCTTGACCTCTTCCACGGGCACCCCGTCTCGAGGTTCGGGCCCGATGAACAGGGTGAGCTCGAGCCCGGTCTCGTCTTGGGCCAGGGTGACGTCGGTCACGTAGCTCTGCTCGTCGATGCGCGCTCCCTGCATGAGGCCGAGCATGCTCAGCATGGCCTCACCGTCGACAGTGATCGAACCAGGTGGACCCGTCCGCTCTGACAGGACCTGCACGTGGGGACCGGCTTCGGTCGTGATCGGTACGACTACGTCCACCAGCCCAGCACGGTCGTGAGCTGAGGGGTTGACCACCACTGGGCCTGCCGCGGCCATCGACCGTCCGATGCCGTGCAGCGCCTGCTCGGTCAGCCCCTCGCCGATATGTCGGGCCTCGGCATAGCGGTGGAGGACGGCATCGACCACGTCGTCCGCTGAACAGGCGCAGATCGAGTCGTGGGCGGAGTTTTGGATGACCAGGGTCCAGGCCACGTCGAGGAAGGGGGCGGGCCAGCCTGTGGCCGGCACAAAGAGAGCCGACAGTGGCTCAGCCAAACTTTCGAGGGATCGCTCGGCTCGAGCCGCGGCTTGCTTCACGTCGACCCGGTTGGAGGCCACCCCCATGAGCACGTTGGAGCGAAATCCGGAGCGGAGCTCGCCGCGCCACTCGACGAGTCCGTCATCGGAAGTCGACGCCAGGTACTCGGAGAGTGAGGTGACAGCGAGCTCGAACTCGTCGGAGAGCACATTGGCTTCGGCCACCACCCGTCCGAGCCAGGGCTGGGGACGGAGATGGTCGGAGCCGTTCATCAACAGCATGGGTGCGCCGTCTGGGAGGAAGGACGCGAACTCTTCTTCCATGGCCCCCAGCCGTCCCACCAGCTTCTTGGCGTCCTCAGGCAAGGCGGCACCGTTGCCGTAGCCGGCCACCAGATACTCGGCCCGTACACCGGAGCCGTCCGGAGCCGTCCACCTGAAGGCCGTGCGCTCGACGGCAGAGGGGACACCACGCCACACAACAGTGTGAGCCAGACCGGCCTGGGCCAGGATCTGCGGCATCTGGGCGACGTGTCCGAACATATCGGGCAGGTAGCCGACCTCCATCACTCCACCGAAGGCAGCACCTCGGGCGATCCCTTTCTGCAGATTCCGGATGATGGTCTCGCCCGACACCAGGAACTCGTCCATCAAGATGTACCAGGGCCCGACCGTGAGCCGTCCGGCCGCGGCTAGGGCGGCCAGGCGTGGCTCGTTCTCGGGTCGGATCTCCAGGTAGTCGTCGACCACGGCCAACTGTCCATCGAGCAGAAAGTGCCGATACGAGCTGTCCGACTCCATCAGGTCGAGCAAGTCGTCGACCAGGCGGACGAGCTTCATCCGGTAGGTCTGGAATGGGTCGTACCACTCGCGGTCCCAGTGGGTGTGGGGGACGACGGCGACCTGGCGGCGCGCCCGGCTCGGTACCGGTGAGGCCCCGTGATGCGGTTGTGTCACGGGGTCAGGGTCCCGTACTCGGCCTCGTAGGTGGCCAACTCGGCGGCAATCCGATCGACATCGGCTGCCGTCTGCTCAGTACCGCGCCCGTTGCGCTCCGCGTACAGGGCCGCTCCGAGGTCGTGAAGCAGCCCATCCGCCTTGTGCTTGGCCGTGACCTGGTCGAGCTTCTCTTGCCCGGCCTTGGTGGCTTCGTTCGCCTTGGCCAGGCCGATCTCCGCCTGAGCTTTGACCTTGTCCATGAGTCCCATGACGCCTCCTTGTGAGTCTTGCGCCGACAGTGCACTAAGACTAGGGCGCAGGCGCAGGCCGGTGGTCTCCACCAGTTGACATGCCTCCAGGAAACCGGATCCGATCCCAAGGAGCTGAACGTGCGCCCCTGGCGTGACCATCTCGACGCCGACGACCCACTGGTCACCGATGACCACCCGGGTTCGCCGGGACTGGTAGAGCAGGGCACGCTGCTGCGCTTGTGGGCCAACCGGTGGGAAGCATCGCCCGCGGCTCCGCTGTGGAAGGAGGGCCATCGGTGGTGGACAGCCGGTGAGTTCGATGACGCCACCCGCAGGGCGGCCGGCCGGCTCCGTGCCGCTGGGCTCGAGCCAGGTGACCGGCTGGTGTGGTCGACCGGTTCATCCGTCGACTCTCTGGCCGCTCATGTGGGTGCATTGCGAGCCGGGCTGGTCGTGGTGCCAGCCAATACTGCTTACGGCGAGCGCGAACTGGCCCTGATCGTCAGTGACGTCCGAGCCCGCGGCGCCGTCGTGGAACGGGCCGACCAGGCCGAGTGGGTACGTCGAGCCGGTGGCATCACGATGGTGGTGACCGGGCCAGACCTTGACCTGGCTGATGGTGATCCAGGCGAGTTGGACCTGGCCGGAGCGGGCGACCCGGCCCTGATCTGCTTCACCTCGGGCACTACCGGCGCCCCCAAGGGCGCGGTGCTGCGCCACCGGCACCTGCTGGCCGCTAGTGAATCGGTCACCCGGGCGTGGCGGATGGACGCGGAGGACCGGTTGGTCCACTGCCTGCCGGTATTCCATGCCCACGGACTCGTGGTCGGCGTCTATGGAACCCTCACTGCCGGTGGCTCGGCCGTGCTCCTCCCCGGGTTCGACCCCGGCTCGGTGGCGGCGGTGGCTGGTGATGACCGGGCGACACTCTTCTTCGGTGTTCCGACCATGTACCACCGCCTGGTGGCTTCGGGTCGTGCCGCCGAGTTGTCCTCCCTGCGCCTGTGTGTGTCCGGATCGGCCCCGCTCTCGGCTGACCTCCACCGTGCCGCCACAGAGGCCATCGGCACCGTGATCCTGGAGCGGTATGGCATGACCGAAACCCTGATGAACACCTCTAACCCCTACATGGGTGAGCGCCGAGCCGGCACCGTCGGGTTTCCGCTGCCCGGGGTCGAGGTCCGGATCGACGACGCCGGAGAGGTACTGCTGCGAGGGCCGAATATCTTCGACGGCTACTTCGAGCGCGATGCAGCCAATGCCGAGTGCTTCCGCGACATGGGCGACGGTGGAGGCCGGTGGTTCGCTACTGGCGACCTGGGGACTGACGAAGATGGGTACCTGGTCATTAGGGGGCGATCAAAGGAGTTGATTATCTCGGGAGGGTTCAATGTGTACCCCGCCGAGGTCGAGGATGTGTTGGTGCGCCATCCGAGTATTCGCGAGGTGGCGGTCACCGGTACGGCATCTGATGAGTGGGGAGAGGTGGTGACGGCCTGGGTGGTGGTCGACGGCGCTGCCCCGTCCGTGGAGGAGTTGCGGGCCTTCAGCGAGGGACTGCTGGCTCCGTTCAAGCAGCCCCGGCTGGTGCGCACCATCGACGTGCTGCCGCGCAATGCACTAGGCAAAGTGGTCCGCAGCCAGTTGGAATGAGCCGTGGCCGATGGGTCTGCCTCGTCTGATCCATCACCAGAGCGGGCCCCAGCACTAGGTTGCGCGGGTGGCCCCCGACCAGCAGTCCACAACGACCGGTGGCCGCTCGCTGGGCAGCGCTCCCGTGCGACGGTCGAACCGGCGGCCATCTCCGACGCTGCGGATGGAGAAGCGGCTCCTGCGCGGTGGGGTCCACCGGCTGGGTGCCATCGACGAAGTGGGACGAGGTTCGCTGTCCGGACCGGTGTGCATCGGACTAGTAGTGATCGATGCATCGGTGGGACGGCCGCCCAAGGGGGTGCGTGACTCGAAGCTGCTCTCCCCGGCACGACGCGAGGAGCTGGTGCCCGCCATCGAAGCGTGGGCGGCACAGTGGACGGTCGGTTCCGCCGAGGCATTCGAGGTGGATCGGTACGGGATCACCGCTGGCCAGCGGCTTGCCGCACGACGGGCGTTGGCTGCACTGCCCATGCCGCCGGACCTCGTGCTGCTCGACGGCAGTCACGACTGGCTGACTAGCCCCGCCGATGACCCTCTCGGGGGAGTGATGGACATCTTGTCGACGACGGTGCCGGTGGTGACCAAGGTGAAGGCCGATCAGACCTGCCTGGCGGTGGCGGCGGCCAGCATCCTGGCCAAGGTGACCAGGGACGCCATCATGGTCGCCCTCGCCGCCGAGTATCCGGCGTACGGATGGGACGTCAACAAGGGGTACGGCACCCTCGAGCACCTCGATGCGCTCCGTCGCTTCGGGCCGACCCCGCAGCACCGGGTCACGTGGCGACTGCCGGAACAGGTACGACCGGTCTGACTGCTGCACTCCTAGGACGGACAGTGCAAGTGACCCGCAGGCTGCAGTCGGTCAGTCG
>JBAXCY010000127.1:0-8492 GCA_037141235.1 Acidimicrobiales bacterium
GCACCTGCACCCCGGACGCTCACGGTGCTGTCCGAGCCACCGGGGCTGCCGGTGCTGGCGGTCACGCGTCGATCCGCGTGAACCGGTACTTGATCAGGGCCCGCAGTGCACCGATGCCATCGCGCCAGGTGATCTTCTTGCCTTCGCTCGCCTCGCGACCTGCATAGGAGATTGGCACCTCGTAGATCCGGTAGCCCCGCCGGAGCACCTTGGCCGTGATCTCGGGCTCGAAATCGAACTTGTCCGACTCGATGGTGATCCCTTTGAGGACCTCCCGGTCGAACAACTTGTAGCAGGTCTCCATGTCGGACATCGTCGAGGAGTACAGCAAATTGGTCACCATCGACAGGAATCGATTGCCGATCCAGTGGAGCGGCAGCATGTTCTTACGCTCGCCGGTGAACCGGCTGCCGTAGACGACCTGGGCCTTCCCTCGAAGTATCGGATCGAGCAGGCGCGGCCAGTCTTGAGGGTCGTACTCAAGGTCCGCATCTTGTATCAGGAGGAGATCGCCCCGGGCGCTGGCCATCCCCGTTCGAATGGCCGCCCCCTTCCCTCGGTTGACCGGGTGGGTAAGGATCCGCACCGTCGAATCACCCAGCGCCGTCAGAACCTTCTCGGTCCCGTCCGAGGACCCATCGTCCACCACGATGATCTCGATATCCACCGGGACCTCGACGGCCCGGATCCTGCGGATCACCTCGGCCACCGTTACTCGTTCGTTGAACACCGGCACGATCACCGACAACAAGCTGTACGTCGGGAGCGCCATCGATTCACCGTCTACGGGCTCGGGCCCGGTCGCATCGAACCGCTCAGATTCAGACATACTCCGCTACTCCTCGTTTGCCCCCGGGCGACGGGGTGCGTCCATTCTCTACCATGGCTCGGTTGGCGACGATCACTGAGGCGAAACCCTCAATGAAGCGCCCCCTTAAATCTGGCGCATCTCAGATGCCAGCCAGGTGCGCTCAGCCAGACAACCCTAGGACGGGTCGGACAGTCCCGCGTCCTGGGCCAGAAAGGTGGCCGTGCGGGACAGTCCCTCTTCGAGGCTGGTCGTCGGTTCCCATCCCAGGGCAGAACGAGCGACGGTGATGTCGGGTCGCCGTCTGGTGGGATCGTCGGTCGGCAGCGGTCGGTGCTCGATCGACGACGTGGACCCAAGCAGGTCGATGATCGTCCTGGCCAACTGGATCACCGTGTACTCGTCTGGATTGCCGATGTTGACCGGACCGGTGAGATCGGAGTCGAGCAGGGCCAAGAGGCCACGTACCTCGTCCTCCACATAACACAGGCTGCGGGTCTGACTCCCGTCCCCGTAGACCGTCAGGGGCTCACCTCGCATGGCCTGCAGGAGGAAGTTCGAGACGACCCGGCCGTCGTCTGGTCGGAGCCGAGGCCCGTAGGTGTTGAAGATACGCACGATGGCCACGTCGGTCCCCCGGGAGCGGTGATGGGCCATCGTCAAGGCTTCCGAGAACCGCTTGGCCTCGTCATAGACACTCCGAGGGCCGACAGGGTTCACGTTTCCCCAGTAGGTCTCGGACTGCGGGTGCACGTCTGGGTCCCCGTAGACCTCGCTGGTCGAGGCCATCAGGAAGCGGGCCCCGTGGCGACCGGCCAGCTCCAGGCCTTGACGAGTCCCCTCACTCCCCACGGCCAGAGTCTCCAGAGGCAGAGCCAGATAGTCCGGGGGTGATGCAGGGCTGGCCAGATTGCACACCCCCGTCACCGCGCCGTCCACGGGGATCCCCACCGAGATATCCGCCTCGACCAGCTCGAACCCGGGATGGTCGGCGAGGTGGGCCACATTGGCTTGGCGACCGGTCGAGAAGTTGTCGACACAGACGACTGCATCACCTCGGGCGAGGAGCTGATCGCAGAGGTGCGAGCCCAGGAACCCAGAGCCACCGAGGACCACGACACGGCCGCTCAACGTCGGCCGATCCCCGTGTAGGAGAAGCCGAGCCGACGGACCTGAGCAGGGTCGAGAAGGTTCCGCGCATCGACGAGGACCGGAGCAGCCAACGCCTCGCGGACCTTGACGAAGTCGAGCCACCGGAACTCGTCCCACTCCGTCAGCACCACCACTGCAGCCGCCCCTCGGCAGGCCGCATAGGCGTCCGGATAGGCCAGGAGCGACCCGCCACCATCCGACGGCTGGTCGATACCTGGCACTACAACCGAATCGACCCCATCGGGCACGTGCACCGTCGGGTCGAATGCACGCACTTCAGCCCCTCCGGACACCAGGCGGAGCGCTACCTCGACCGCCGGCGAGTTCCGCAGATCATCGGTGCCGGCCTTGAACGTCAGGCCCCAGATGGCGATGACCGCCCCCGAGAAGTCGCCGGCGTCAGAGTCGCTGGGCAGCGATGGGGCCACGGCCGTCTTCACCTTGGCCACCACCCGTTCGAACTGCTCGTCATTGGTGGCGATGGCCCCTCGCAAAAAGGAGAAGTCGTACCCGGCCTGTTCGGCGATGTGGACCAGCGCCCGCGTGTCCTTTGGCAGGCAGCTTCCCCCCCAGCCCGGGCCAGGCTTCAGGTACTCGAATCCGATGCGCTTGTCGTAACCCAGACCCAAGATCACGTCACGCACGTCGGCGCCGACCGCCTCGCACAGCCCGGCCACGGCATTGACGAAACTCAGCTTGGTGGCCAAGAAGGCGTTGGACGCGTACTTGATCGTCTCGGCAGTGGCCGCGTCAGTAATGAGCAGAGGGGCCTGTGTGCCCGCGAAGAGCTCCCCCACGCGAGCAGCCGCAGCTTGGTCATCGGCACCCACGACGATCCGTTCCGGGTGCAGGCTGTCGGGAACGGCAGTGCCTTCCCGCAGGAACTCCGGGTTGGAGACCACCTTGAGGTCGGTGCGCCCGAGCACCCGTTCGACCACCAGCGTGGAGCCGACCGGGACGGTGGACTTGTTGACGATGATCGTGCCTGGCGCAAGATGCGGGCCGATTTCGGCCGCTACTGCCTCTACATAGGAGAGATCGGCCGATCCGTCATCGCCCTGCGGAGTCGGTACGCACAGGAAGACGAACTCGGCACCCTTGATTGCGGCCGTGGCACCCACGACGAAACTCAGATTGCCGGCGGCTTGACCCTCTCGCACAATTTCCTCGAGGTGCTCCTCTACGATCGGCACCTCGCCGCGCTGGAGCATCGCCACCTTGCGAGGGTCTGCATCTCCACATGTCACCTTGTGGCCCAGGTGCGCCAAGGTGGCGGCGGTCGGAAGACCCACGTAACCGACTCCGATCACGGCGATGGTGTGCACGGCTCCCAAGGGAGGGCGGCCGAAGGCCGACTCCCCCGAACTGCCTGCAGGTCCGCGGAGGTCAGTAGCGGTCTCGGTTCCCTGTGCGTTGAGCATCGAACTCGGGGGCATCAGTGGTCACATCCCATCGTGGACTCGGGTGCACCCCAACGGATGCGGCATTGAAGAATCAATAGAGCATCGGCATGACGACACAGACTTCTGAAGCATCTGGCCCTGATGACTGGGCCATCATGCACATGAACGTTCAGCCCGCCACCGGCAGGGCCGCCACCAGCCGAGCTAGGGCGTCCTGCCATGGCGGCATGGCGGGCAGTCCGGACAGGCGTAATGCGGCGTTGTCCAACCGGGAGTTGGCCGGCCTCGGGGCCGGTCGAGGGGGCTGCAGGTCGGCGGTGGAGATGGCCTCCACGCGACCAGGATCGAGTCCGGCCGCCGCCATCGTGGCCTGAACGAATCCAAACCAGGTGGTCTCCCCCTGGTTCGTTACGTGGAACGTGCCCGGCCGCCGGTCGACACCGAGTCGCACGATGGCCCGGGCCAAGTCAGCGGTGAAGGTCGGACATCCATGTTGGTCATCTACGAAGCGGAGGGTTCCCTCTGGGTCGCCGGCCGCCACCCGAAGCACGGTCTTCACCATGTTGGCCCCGTGTGCACCACTCACCCATGCAGTGCGCACGATGGTCCCTGCGGCCCCGGACAGCGCTCGGATCTCCTGCTCGCCGCCGAGCTTGCTCCTGCCGTATACCGAGCGCGGCCCCGGGGCATCCCACTCGACGTAGGGCCGATCGGACTGCCCGTCAAAGACGTAGTCGGTGGAGACATAGACGATGTGCGCCCCCACTGATGTGGCCGCCTCGGCCATGTGCCGCGTGCCCATGGCATTGACCGCGAACGCCGTGTCCGGATCCGACTCGCATGCATCGACCGCCGTGTAGGCGCCACCGTGCAGGATCAAGTCGGGACGGAACCTGTGCACTGCGTCACGCACGGCGTCACGGTCCACCAGGTCGAGTGTGTCGATATCGGTAGCCAGGACCTCGAAGGTCCCCGGCGTCACCACGGGAAGGATCGAGCCGGCCAGCGCCGACTCGGCAAGCCCGCCCACGGGGATGCCACCAGCCAGGACATCGCGTACGTCTCGACCCAGCTGGCCGTTACCACCCGTTACCAGGACGCGCTGCGGCTCGCTCACTTCGAGGTATTGCCGGACTCAGGTCCGGCCCAGGCCCCTTCGACCACGGGCGCCCGGTCCCTCAGCGGCTCCCACCAGCTGCGGTTGTCCGCATACCAGGCCACCGTGTCGGCCAGGCCCTGTTCGAACGGCACCGTCGCCTCCCAGCCCAACTCCCGGCGGATCTTCGACGAGTCGAGCAGGTAGCGGCGGTCATGGCTGGGGCGATCCGGGACGATCTCCTTCAGCGACTGCGGCTTGCCGGCTGCATCCAGCACGGCGTCCGCAATCTGCTCGATCGATGCCTCGACACCGCTGCCGACGTTGTAGGTCTCCCCCACCACGCCGCGCTCGAGCACCAGTTCGATGGCGCTGCAGTGGTCATCCACGTGGAGCCACTCGCGCTTGTTCTGCGTCGACTTGTACAGCGGCAGCGGCTGATCGTCGAGGGCGCGGGAGGTGAAGAGGGGGATCACCTTTTCGGGAAACTGATAGGGCCCGTAGTTGTTGCAGCAGTTGGTGATGGTGATGGGGAGCCCATAGGTCTCGCCGTATGCCCGAACAGCGTGGTCGCCACCGGCCTTGGATGCGTTGTACGGGGTCCGGGGCCGATACGGAGTCTCCTCGGTGAAGACGTCGTCCGAGTCGAGCGGGAGGTCGCCGTAGACCTCGCACGTGGAGATGTGGTGGAACCGGGCCACTCCGTGGCGACGTGCCGCCTCGGCCAGGGTCTGGGTGCCCATCACGTTGGTCTGGAAGAACCGGGTGGGGTCCAAGATGGCCAGGCTGTTGTGGGACTCCGCGGCGAAGTTGACGATCACGTCGATGTCGTGCTCGGCCAGGGTGGCCGTGACCTGGTCGAGATCGCCGATATCTCCTTGGACGAAGGCGATCCGGTCCTCGACGTCGTCGAGGTTGGGCCGGTTCCCGGCGTAGGTCAGGACGTCGTACGCCACCACGGCGTCGTCGGGATGGCGGTCGATCCAGTAGCGGACGAAGTTGGATCCGATAAATCCGGCTCCGCCGGTCACGAGTAGTCGCATAGCGGAACAGCGTAGCCGTGGATCTGCCACTCCTCAGGGGAACCCCTCGGGGAACGCCATCGGATTGCTGAGCGAATCGCTACTGCCGTTTCACGGTGCCTGCGTCGACTGCGGGATCAGGTGCCGGGGTACACGCCGGGGCGTACATGCACGACATCGCCCGCCACCACGGTCCGGCGCTCACCGTCGACATCCACCACCAGATGTCCCTCAGGGGTGATCCCGGTGGCGGTCCCCTCGAAGGATCCATCAGGAAGCTCCACCCGCACCCTCGTCCCGAGCGTGGTGCACCCAGATCGGAGGGCGTCGGCCAGACTGGCTCGCCCGTCAGCCATGTCGAGCGCCACAACCCGCACTTCGAGCCTATCCAAAAACCCCTCGAGCAGGACGTCGCGGTCCACGGGGCTCCCAGTCAACTGTCGGAGTGAAGTAGCGGCTCCCCGAAGCTCGGGCGGAAGGTCGTCATCGGATGCCGGCCAGTTGAGGTTGATCCCGATGCCGACCACCACCGGGGGCGGCATCTCCGCCGATCCGGAGCTCAGATCGGCCTCGGCTAGGACCCCGGCCAGCTTCCGCCCATCCGGCGCCACCAGATCGTTCGGCCACTTGATCCCGATCCGAAGAGGTTCAGGCCCGCTCGTATCAATCGTCGTCCAGCCTTGCGCAGCGATGGCATCGGTGGCAGCTAGGGCCACGGCCGCCGTCACCAGGTGCCGCTCATCTGCGGGGACAGACGGTCGCAGCAGAACAGACAGCAGAAGGTTCGCCCCCGATGGCGCCTGCCAGGTCCTCCCCAGGCGTCCCCTCCCAGCCGTCTGGTGGTCGGCCACGGCCACGACCCCCTCCTTGGCCCCGGCACGTGCCTCGTCGAGCAGGTACCGGTTGGTCGAGTCGATCGACGCGAACCGCCGCACGTCCACGAATCTGGTCTCCGACATGGCAGACACCCTACGGCCCGTGACAGTCTGTACCGCCGACGTCGACGCAACCGTGCCGGAAGCCCATTACCGGGCGCTACCGTGCCGGGACACCAACCGTCGGCATGACAGAGTGGGGACACCCCACTGTGGGACAAGGAGCGGTTCCGCCATTGACGGCGGACACCGTCCTTGCCAGTTCGATTTCGAAAGGCGCAGCGTGCTCAAGAAGGTCCTCATCGCAAACCGGGGAGAGATCGCCGTCCGGGTCATCCGGACGTGCCGAGAGATGGGCATCGCCACGGTGGCCGTCTACTCCGAACTCGACCGCGACGCCCTCCACGTGCGCCTGGCCGACGAGGCCTACGCCCTCGGCGGGCAGACGGCGGCGGAAAGCTACCTGAACACCGAGGCCATCCTCGATGTCATCGAGCGCAGCGGAGCCGATGCTGTCCACCCCGGATACGGCTTCTTCTCCGAGAACACCGACTTCGCTCGGGCCATCACGGAGCGGGGCGTCACCTTTATCGGCCCCCCGCCCGAGGCCATCGAGGTGATGGGTGACAAGATCAGCGCCCGCCACGCCGCCGAGCGAGCCGGGGTGTCGGGTGTCCCCGGTCGGACCGACGTGCTCACCTCGCCTGACCAGGTGGTCGCCTTCGGTGCCGAGTTCGGCTGGCCCGTGGCCATCAAGGCCGCCTTCGGTGGAGGCGGTCGAGGCATGAAGGTCGTCGCCGGCCCCGATGCCGCCGCCGATGCGCTGGAGTCGGCCATGCGCGAATCCCTGTCCTACTTCGGCCGCGACGAGTGCTACGTCGAGCGCTACCTGGCCTGGCCCCGCCACGTCGAGATGCAGGTCATCTGCGACACCCACGGGAACGCCCTGTGGCTCGGTGAGCGCGACTGCTCGGCACAGCGCCGCCACCAGAAACTGGTCGAAGAGAGCCCGGCCCCGAACTTCCCCCACGAGGTCCGGGTGGCCATGGGCGAGGCCTCGGTCAAGGTCGCCAAAGCGTGCGGCTACGTGAACGCCGGCACGGTGGAGTTCCTCTACCAAGACGGCGAGTTCTTCTTTCTGGAGATGAACACCCGGCTGCAGGTCGAGCACCCCGTCACCGAACTGGTTACCGGCCTCGATCTTGTCGAGTGGCAGCTCAAGGTGGCGGCCGGGGAACCCCTGGGCTTCACCCAGGACGACGTGCAGTGCAACGGGCACGCCATCGAAGTCCGGATCAACGCCGAAAACCCGGCAGGAGGAGCCTTCACCCCTTCACCTGGGACCATCACCCGCATGGTCGCCCCGGGCGGTCCTGGCGTGCGACTCGATGCCGGCTACGAATCGGGCGACACGGTCAGTCAGTACTACGACAACCTGGTGGCCAAGCTGGTCGTCTGGGGCCATGACCGCGAAGCGGCTCGCAAGCGCATGCTTCGGGCTATCGCCGAAACGGTGATCGAAGGGGTGGCCACCACGTTGCCCGCCGATGTCGCCATCCTCGAGCACCCGGACTTCGTGGCCGGTGAGCACTCCACCAACTGGGTGGAGCAGACCCTCGACCTCTCCGGCATCACGGCCTATGTCGCACCACCCGCACCAGCGCCGGCCGAGGGCGAAGAGGCCACCCCCCGGGTGCTCCGCGATGTGACCGCTGAGGTCGATGGACGTCGCTATCAGGTCAAGCTGTGGGTTCCCGACCTCGGGGATGCTGTCGCCGTCCAGGGATCTGGCGGTGGAGCTCGCGGTGCAGCGCCCAAGCGCACCAAGTCGGCTGCGGCCGCCGGAGGTTCGGGCACGGTGGCCGTCCCCATGCAGGGGACGATCGTCAAGGTCCTCGTAGACGTGGGCGACACCGTGGAGATGGGCCAGACCGTGTGTGTGCTCGAAGCGATGAAGATGGAGAACAACGTCAACGCCGAGAAGGCGGGGACCATCACCGAGGTCCGGGTGGCCCCAGGTGAGTCCGTAGGACCCGGCGACGTCATCGCCATCATCGAGTAGCGAACAAGCACCGGACCACGAACGCCTGAAGGCCGAGCCGTTCAACCAACCGAGCCGTTCAACCAACCGAGCCG
>JBAXCY010000128.1:0-8426 GCA_037141235.1 Acidimicrobiales bacterium
GGACCGTCGGCGGCATGCCGTAGGGAGGGGTGTCGTAGGGAGGGGTGTCGTAGGGAGGGGTGTCGTAGGGCTCCTCGGGGCCGAAGTCACCGGACGCGAGGAACTCGCCCGGGTCACTGGTGCTGTCATGTGCGACAGTCGGCGACATTCCGGTGCCAGCCATCTCGAGGGCGGCCATCTCCGGCACCAATGCACCCTTGGTCACCAGGTAGACCTTCGACAGCACCAGCATAAGGAACGCCTCGGGGAACAAGAGAAGCGAGTGCATGTCGCGGGCGATGAACGGACACAGCACGACCCGGCCCAGGGCAGACGCCACCACCATGGCTCGTCGGGCTCCACGGCTCCGGTCCACCAGCGGCCCGAGGGCGGGAGCCACGATGGCGAAAGGGCCCATGGTCAGCAACAGGTAGAGGAGGACCTTGTCCTTAGCTGCTGTGGGTGAAATGGAAAAGAAGAGCGATCCGGCCAACGAGATGGCGAACAGGGTGTCACCCGCCGTCATGAGCACATGAGTCAGAGCCAGTCGGCCGATCGGGCTCCGCTGGTCGAACAGGTCGTCGACCGCTGAACGGATCAGGCGACGGAACTGTTCACCACGCTCCCGAACGCCCATGTCGGCATGGTAGGCGGCAGAACGGGTGGACTCGGTCAAGGTGACCGACGGCTTGCACCGGTCTCTCGGCTTGCACCGGGGGAACCCGACGGGCCACCCGTTACGGGCGCCGTTCTTGGAGACCCGGGCGGAGCCGGATGTTCTTTCCCTCAATCACGTGGGAGGCTGCAGTTGCCCGATTGAGGGACCCGCCGTCGAGCCCAACAACCCGCAAATTCACCACCCCAGGAGATGGACATGTCCGTCAGCGCCTACATCCTCATCCAGACCGAGGTCGCCAAAGCAGCCACTGTGGCCCGGTCCGTCCAGGCCATTGCTGGAGTGGTGTCTGCTGAAGGCGTAACCGGCCCCTACGACGTGATCGCCCAGGCCGAGGCCGCCACCATGGACGAACTCGGACAGATGGTGGTCGGACGGATCCAGGGCATCGAGGGGATCATCCGCACCGTCACCTGCCCGGTGGTGAACCTGTAGAGGTCGAAGTCAGACTGGCATCCCTGGGCCCTAACGAATGGCGCCAGACGTGCGGAGACTCTCCACGTCGTCGGTGGACAGACCCCAGTCGGCCAGTGCCTCATCGGCCAGTTGGCCGGGGTTGGGCGGAGGTCGGCGGATGGACCCGGGAGTGCCCAGGAACCGAGGGGACGGAGAAGGCTGGAGCACACCAGCCACCTCGGTAAAGGTTCCCCGGGCCTTGTTGTGCGGATGATCAGCGGCTTCGGTGGCTGACAGCACAGGTGCGACGCAGGCGTCGGACCCAGCAAAGATGGCCTCCCACTCGTCGCGAGTCTTGGTGGCGAAGATAGCGGCGAACCGCTCCTTCATGGCCGGCCACATGGTCCGGTCCATCTGCGTGGAGAGGTCCTCGTCGCCTAGGCCGAGCAGCTGCATGAGCTCGGCGTAGAACTGAGGCTCGATGGCCCCCACGCTCAGGTAGCCACCATCCGAAGCTTCGTACACCTCGTAGAAGTGCGCTCCGGTGTCCAGCATGTTGGTCCCTCGCGCATCCTGCCAGATCCCCGCGCTGCGCAACGTGTAGGTCATCGTCATCAGCGAGGCGGCGCCATCCACCATGGCGGCATCGATGACCTGTCCCTTACCCGTGGTGCGGGCACTCAAGATGGCTGCCAACATGCCGTAGGCCAGCAACATCCCTCCGCCACCGAAGTCACCGACCAGGTTCATCGGTGGCACCGGGCGCTCGCCCGCCCGGCCTATGGCCTCCAGAGCACCGGACATGGCGATGTAGTCAATATCGTGACCGGCAGCCAGAGCCATCGGGCCATCCTGTCCATACCCGGTCATCCGGCCGTAGGCCAACTTGGGGTTACGAGCCAGACAGACCTCGGGACCCAGACCGAGGCGCTCGGCCACACCGGGGCGGAAGCCCTCCATGAGCCCATCGGCGCCATCCAGCAGACGGAGGACGAGATCGACTCCTTCCGGATGCTTGAGGTCGACGGCCACCGAGCGCCGCCCACGGTTCAACAGGTCGACGTGGGCCTCTTGGCGAGGCGGATAGGTGGCGCGGTCGGCACGGTCGATGCGGATGATGTCGGCCCCGGCATCGGCCAGCATCATCCCGGCAAATGGCGCTGGACCCAGTCCGGCCAGCTCGATGATGCGCACTCCCTCGAGCGGCCCGCTCATCGCCCACCTCCCGTGAACGACGCCAGAGGGGTGATACCACGCATGGTGGTCACCGCTGTCGGATGGGTACGGGCGGAATACGACATAGCGGGATGGTGTCCCACCAAGGCTCGTGGGTCAAATGCAGACAAAGTCCTCAGAGCGAAGAAGCGATGACCCGATTGATCAGGCCGGTCTCCACGTCGTAACGCCAGCCCTCGATATGCACCCCGACGGGCAGCTGGTCGCAGGCACGCAACAGGGCCACGTCGTCGGCCAGGGCTCGGTCCGGATCGGGCATGGCCAGGAACTCCCAGCCGTCGATCCCTTCGACACCATCGTCGGCCAAGCGGGCACGGACTTCGTCGTCGTTCTGCATGGCCAGCGCGCAGTTGGTGTGCTGCATGACCGCTATTTCGCGCACACCCAGGAACCGAGTGGCCAGGACCAGCGAGCGAATTACGTCGGGGGTCACCCGGCCGCCGGCATTGCGGAGGATCTTGGCGTCGCCCGGCAGCAGACCCAACATGGTCAGCGGCTCGATGCGGCTGTCCATGCAGGTGACGAGAGCGAACTCACGAGCAGCTACCGGGGGGATGCCCCGGAGGGTGAACGCCCCGGAATATGTCGAGTTGGCCTGCAGCAGATCGTAGAACATGTTGCCCGCATCGTAGGCCGAGCGGCACCACTCCGGCGACGGCCACGGCACGTCGGACGGTAGCGTGTTGCATCATCGAGGCTGCCTCCCGGGAGCCCGCCCGTGGAGGAGCCAAGTGGTGCCACCATCCGTTTCCAGAGAGACGTCCTTAGCCCAGCAGTTCGCACCGCGCACCGGCCCCGGGCGGGTCAACCTGATCGGGGACCACACCGACTACAACCAGGGACTGGCGCTCCCCATGGCCATCGGCCTCGGGGTGACGGTGGAGTACACCCCAACGGATTCCCTGAACTTTACCGTCACCTCCGATGCCTACCCTGACATTCAGGCCATCGTTCCGCTCCATCCCGACGTGGATGCCATCGGGACCCTGGAGCCAGCGTGGGCCCGCCTGATCATGGCCGTCGTGTCGTTGGCTCGGCCCGAGCGAGGGGGCGCCCTTCACATCACCTCCACGCTCCCCCGAGGTGCGGGTCTGTCGTCGAGTGCCGCCCTATCGGTGGCCTTGGCCGATCTCTTCGGCGTAGACGGTGACGCCTCGACCGTCGCCGTACTTTGCCGAGAGGCCGAGCATCGCATCGGCGTGCCCGTAGGCCTCATGGACCCTCTCGTGTGTGCCGGGGCGAGGGCCGGCTCCGCCCTCCGGATCGACTTCGCTACCGGTGGAACTACCGATGTGGCGATTCCTCCCTCCGCCGAGATCCTCATCGTCGACTCTGGCCAGCGCCGCGATCTGCGACTGTCGGCGTACGCCGAACGGGTAGCCGAGTGCGATGCGGCAGCCTCGGTGATCGGCCCCTTGGGGCTGGCTGGCGATGATGACCTGGTTGGGCTGCGCGATCCTCTGCTGCGGCGACGGGCCCGCCACGTAGTGGATGAGTGTGCCCGAGTGGATGCGTGCGCCGAGGCACTCTTCGCCGGTGACCTCGTCGGTGCGGGCGGCCAGATGGACGAAAGTCACCGGAGCCTGACCGAGCAGTTCGAGGTGTCCACGCCCGAGCTTGACGCACTGGTAGCTGAGCTGCGGTCGCGGCCCGGGGTCCACGGTGTCCGCATGACCGGGGCCGGCTTCGGTGGCTGTGTCGTAGTGCTGGGCTCGCCCGGCGCCATCGACCCAGACGCGCTCGCCACTGCGGCGTGGAGAGTGGAGGCCGTCGACGGGATCGTTGCGGCCCGCCGAGCCGACCGCTCGATGCCCTAGGCGCTTCCCCAGTCGCCGGGCGGTACGAGCCGCCGGGTCACGATCCGAGCGAGGACGTCGGGACGACGCACGTCCTCGACACGGTGGAGCATTCCCTGCTCCCACACGGCTACATCGATGCTGCCGGTCCCAAACGTGCGGCGCACCAGGCTCTGGACGACCACTACCCGCTCGATCGAGTCCAGCGGGATATCGATCTGGTTTCCGCTGGCGGCCCCCCACTGATCGACGATCCGGAGCGAGGTCACCATCAGCCACGCCCTCCTCCAGCGGACCACCCGGACGGCCAGCCATGCACAGGGGATGGCCACCACGGCCCCTTCGATCCAGTGGAGTGTCACCGAGGTGTGCGGGATCCCCACATCGAGGGCGATTCCGATGACGATCGTCACCAGGGCAGCCACCAACGGACCGGCCAGGAACGTCCAGTGGGGTCGGATGTCGACCAGAACCTGCTCGGAAGGCAAGAGCGGCGGGCGGCGTGCCGACAACCGTCAGCCCGACGCTGACAAAGGAGGAGGCTCGGTCGGTGGCACCGGATCAATCTACCGAGGGACCGATGGGACCGCGTGTGACACCCTCGCTATAGCCTCGGCCCTCGTGGAACCGATCGCGCCGCCGTCCCCGTCGCCAGATCGCGACGACCGCTTTGCCCAGGCCGTCGACGGGCTCACCCCGGCCCAGCGCCGAGCCGTGGACTCCACGTCAGCCGCCTTGTGCATCGTGGCTGGTGCCGGATCGGGCAAGACCCGTGTCCTCACTCTCCGTGTGGCCCGCCGGATCCGAGACGGATCGGTCGATGCCGATCACACCGTGGTCTGCACCTTCACCCGCAAGGCGGCCGTCGAGCTGCAGAACCGGCTCAGCTACTACCGCGTCCCGGTCTCGGTGCCCGCAGGTCGGGGCAGCCCTCCCTCGCCAGGGGTCCGAGCCGGCACCCTTCATCAACTAGCCCTTACCCTGATGCGGCGCCGAGCCACCGACACCGGACAGGCTCCGCCCAATCTGGTGGAGCACCGATGGCGCGCCTTGGCTGATCTGGCGGGCGACCGCAATGCAGCCTCGGCGGCCGACACCGAGATCGGCTGGGCCAAGGCCCGCTGTCTGTCACCCCTCGAGTACGTAGACGCCGCACACGCCTCGGGCCGGTCGCCGTCGATCGCCCCCGATCGAGTGGTCGAGCTGTTCACCTCCTACCAGGCGCTCCTCGGCCGGCGGAGTCTGCACGACCTTGACGACGTGCTCCTGCGGGCTGGCGACCTGTTGTTGGACGACGCCACCTTCGCGGAGCAGGCCCGCTGGCGCTACCGCCACCTGGCCGTCGACGAGTTTCAGGACGTGAACCCAGCGCAGTTCCGGCTGGTCGCAGCACTCATGGGCACCCGCAGTGACCTGTGTGCCGTCGGCGACCCCAACCAGGCCATCTATGGGTGGAACGGAGCCGACCCTGGCCTGCTCGGCTCGCTGGCCGACACCGTGGCCGGCCTAGAGATAGTGCACCTCGATACCAACCACCGCTGCACTCCCGAGGTGGTGGGTGCGGCCACCGCCGCACTTGGCCCAGCCGAGGTGGCTCCACCCCAGTCGGCAGCCTTAAGCGGACCGATCCCCACTCTGACCGCTTACGAAGACGACCGGGCCGAAGCCGAGGCCGTGGCCTCGCAGATCCTGGCCCGAGCCGAGGCCGGGATGGCCTGGTCCGACCAGGCCGTGCTGGCACGGACTCACGATCAGCTCTCGGTGATCCGACGAGCACTCGACCAGGTCGGAGTTCCGTGCCGATTCGCACCCGCCCCCGAGTCCCCCGAGGTCGACCCTCCAGTCACCACCCCATCAGTGCGGCCGCAGCCCCGTACGGTCTCCACCGCTGGCCGAGGTGAGCCGGGCGGCGGGGTGGAGCTGGCCACGTTCCACCGAGCCAAGGGGCTCGAGTGGGATGCGGTGTCCGTGGTCGGCCTCGAGGAAGGGTTCGTGCCGATCGTCCACGCCACCACACCTGAAGCCCTTGATGAGGAGCGACGCCTGCTGTATGTGGCGCTCACCCGGGCGGGGCGGGTCCTCGAATGTTCGTGGGCCCGGTCACGCACCATGAGCAGCGGGCGGGCGATGACACGGCGCCCCTCGCCGTGGCTGGACGATCTGGCCGCCGCCTGTGTCCCTGGTGAGACACGGCCCACACCCCAGGATGCGGCCAGCCGCTTCGCCGACCTTCGGGCCAACTTGAAGCATTGACCCTTTGGCGGGGCCTCAGTCGACGGCCACGTCGATGAAGACCGGCGTGTGGTCCGATGGCTTCTCTCCCTTGCGGGCCTGGCGGTCGATCAGCGCGTAGGTGGTCTGCTCGGCCACGACCTCGGTGACCAGGATCAGGTCGATGCGCATGCCCCGGTGGCGATGGAACGATCCGCCCCGGTAGTCCCACCAGCTGAAGAGCCGGTCATCGGGGTAGAGCCGGCGAAAGACATCGACCAGTCCCCACGCCTCCAAATTAGCCAGGGCCTCACGTTCCGGGGCACTGACATGTGTCATCCCCTCGAACTCAGACGGGTCCCACACGTCCCGGTCATCAGGGGCCACGTTGAAGTCACCGCACACGGCCAGCGGGCGGTCCGGCGCACTTGTCTCCTCCAGCACATCGCGCAGTCGGGCCAGCCACGCCAGCTTGGCCGGGTAGTGCTCGTCGTCGAGCGAGCGCCCGTTCGGCACATACACCGACACCACCCGGACCCCGCCGCAGTCGGCTCCGATCACCCGGGTCCCCTCGGCGTCGTCGGCCGAGTCGAGCCCGGTCGTCACGTTCTCCAGGCCGACCTTGGAGATGATGGCCACCCCGTTCCACCGCCCATCGCCGTGGTGGGCCGACTCGTAGCCCAAGGCGGCGAACGCACCGTGAGGGAAGGCAGCATCGGCCTGCTTGGTCTCTTGCAGACACAGGACATCAGGCCGGGCGTAGGCGATCCACTCCTCTACCCGGGCGAGGCGGGCGTTCAGCGAGTTGACATTCCAGGTGGCGATGCGCACCGCTGCCCTCAGCCTTCTGCCTGGGGGGCGGCGTCGACCAAGACGAAGAGCAGTTCGGCCTCGCAGGCCAGCTTGCCGTTCACCGTGGCCCGCCCCGAGCCCTTGCCAGCCCGGGCCGACATGCGCCCCAGGGTCACCTCGAGCTCGAGTAGATCCCCAGGCAGCACCTGCTGGCGGAACCGGGCCCGCTCGATGCCCCCGAACAGGGGAAGCTTGCCGGCGTACTTGGGGTCGGCCAGGACGGCCACACCGCCCAACTGGGCCAATGACTCGACCATGAGCACACCAGGCAGGGTGGGTCGACCGGGGAAGTGACCGGCGAAGAATGCCTCGTCGCCGGTCAACTGCCAGGCGCCGGTGGCCGATTGGCCGGGCTCGACTGAGCGCAACTCGGTGATGAAGAGGAAGGGGTCGCGGTGGGGTAGGTAGTCATCGGCTCGCACGAGTGGCGAGGTTACCGGCCCATGGCGCCGCCCACGGCGTCTGAGCTCAGTCGCCGAAACCGGGGAGGACGATTTCGGCCCGGCGGCGTGGAGCATCGAGTGACCGGAGCGCAAAGGTGCGGGTCTCACCCTTGGTCAGGACCGTGCGCGCCTTCTGGGGCGCCGGGTCTCCGAGTCCTCGTAGAGGGACGTGGCACAGCATGCCGCCGACATCGATGTGGGCGCCGTGGGAGGTGAATGACACCACTTCGCCGTCGAATGTGCTGCCGAGCGGATGCGCAGCCACGAAGGTGATGAACGTCATGGCATCGTTCAGAGCCTCGGCCACCGGGACATCGCGAAGATGTCGCCCGTCGTTGCGGTTACTGGACTGACCCATACCGGGAGTGGGCGCTGCCGTCTGCTTGTTGGCCTTGGACGACTTGGCGGACTTGGTCGCTTTGACTGCTTTGGTCGCAGGAACCGCCTTGACCGCCTTGACGGCCTTGACCGCCTTGACCGCCTTGACCGCTTTCACTGCTTTGACGGCTTTCACGGCCTTCACGGCTTTGACGGCCTTCACTGCCGCTACCGCTTCCACGGCTTCGACGGCTTCGACTGCCTTGACCGCTTTCACTGCTTTAACGGCTTTGACGGCCTTGGTCGTCTTGGTGGCCGGGACCGCCTTCACGGCCTTCACGGCCTTCACGGCCTTCACGGCCTTGACCGCTTTCACCGCCTTCACGGCCTTGACCGCTTTCACCGCCTTCACGGCCTTGACTGCTTTCACGGCCGCTACGGCCTCGACGGCCGCTACGGCCTCGACGGCCTCGACGGCCTCAACGGCTTCGACGGCTTCGACGGCCTGGGTGGCATTGT
>JBAXCY010000129.1:0-8372 GCA_037141235.1 Acidimicrobiales bacterium
AGGTCTTCGGCCACCAAGCTCCGAAGCCGAAACTCCTCCTCGGTCGACCGCTGCTCGTGCCCGGTGGGGACGAAGGGGTAGAAGGTTCCCCGCTTGAACAGGTAGACCAGGTAAGCCGTCGAGGGAAGGACGGTGCCCGACCCCACCACGGCCCCCTCGCGCACCAAATCGCTGCCGGTGGCTGCCGTCTCATCGGTCGCCAGTTTGGCCAGGCCGAACACTGTGCACAGGAGTTGCGGGCCCCAGCCTGCATCGCTCAACGACGAGTTCACCAGGTGCACCTGGGTGACCAGGGACTCGATGTCGGGGTCGGCTACGACCAGCCATGTGTAGCCGAAGCTGTCCTCGGACTTGGTCAGCGGGGACCCACCGTCCATGGCCAGCAGCTTCATCACCTCGGCCTCCATGTCGGCGAACCCCTGGCCTGACGGAGGCTTGAAGCACACACCGGCATGTCCCGAGCAGGTCATGCCCGCCGCGCTCTGCAGGGTGATCGAGGCCGACGGCAGGCCGAACAGTGCATCGAGGTTGGACTGGACTGGCTTGGTGCGCCCGAGCAGCGTGTCGAAGAGGCCCATCAGTAGCTGGTCATCTGGGTAGTGAGATGAGGGGTCTTGTAGCGATCATGAGGGACGGCCCATCTCGGCCTCGAGTTCGGCGAGCTGGGCCAGACGCTTGTCGAGCGACGGGTGCGTCGAAAACAGGGTGGAGACGCTGACGCCGCCCTTGGCGATCGCTGGAGTGAAGTAGAAGGCGTTGAAGGTCTCTGTGGTGCGGAGGTCCCGGGTCGGGATCCGGGCGATCTCTCCGGTCACCTTGACCAGAGCCGAGGCCAGGGCCGATGGCTGGCCAGTGAGGATGGCACCCGCTCGATCGGCAGCCAGCTCGCGGTAGCGCGACAGGGCCATGGTCAGCAGGAAGCTGATGGCGTAGACGGCTACCGACACCACTAAGACGGCCATCTCGATCAGCACGGTCTGATTGCCACTCTGGTTGTCGTTATTGTCGCGCCCGCCACCGAATCCGCCCATCATCCCGGTCCAGAACATCATCCGGGTGACCATGCCCGCCACCATGCCGAGAAAGCTGGCGATGGTCATGACGGCCACGTCGCGGTGGGCGACGTGGGACAACTCGTGAGCCAAGACGGCCTCGAGTTCGGACTCGTCGAGGCGGCGCATGAGCCCGGTGGTGGCGCACACCACGGCGCTGTTGGGGCTCCTGCCGGTGGCGAAGGCGTTGGGGACGTCGCTGTCGGCCATGGCCACCTTGGGCTTCTTCATGTCGGCCATGGCGCACAGGCGGTCGATGGCCCCGTGGAGCTGTGGCGCCTCCTCGGGGGTGACGAGGCGGCCACCCATGCCGAACAGAGCGATCTTGTCCGAGAACCAGTACTGCACGAAGATGATGGCTCCGGCGAAGACCAAGACGACGGCGTACGAGATCCCCACGGCGATGAGTAGGCCGATCACCACGGCATAGAGCAGGACCAGCATCAGCCCGGTGATGAACATGCGGAGGCTAAGGCCCCGGTCGTTGGGGATGTTGCGTGCGGTGCTCATGGCTGGATCCTCGGACTCATCGGTATCGGCTCAGTCGTCGTCGGCACCGGGCTCAGCCAGCAGTGCCTTCGTCTCGTCCAAGGTGGAATCGGAAAACGGCAATACACGGTCTGAGCTGGCGAACGTGTCGGCGGCCAAAGGCGTTCCCACTCGTCGGACCTCTTCGATTACGGCGGCCAATGCAGCGACGAACTGGTCGTCGTTGTCGCTCTCGACCGCATCGTTCAGTTCCGACTCGAGCGCATGGATGCCGTTGCGGTCGTCCTCGGCCACCTCGTACTGCCCCTCGCCGAGGATGCGGACGATCACGCCAGAGGCTCCGTGGTGTCAGCAGCCGCTGACTCGGCCGTACCGAGCTGCGCCGGGCTGGCTGCGCCCAGTTCGGCCTTGAGGGCGGCCAGATCGGCATCGACGGCGTTGGTGGTGGAGACCTGATCCAACTGGGCCTGGATATCGTCGACCGGGTTGGTGAGGTCGGTGAGCGCACCCGAGGCCAGCAGTTCGTCCATGGCGCCAGCCCTGGCCTGCATACTGTCGATCTTCTCCTGGGCCCGTTGGACTGACATGCCGGCGTCACCCATGGACTCGGAGATGCCCGAGACGGCTTCGCCGATCTTGGTCTGAGCCTCGGCCGCCGTGTAGGTGGCCTTCATGGTCTCCTTCTTCATGCGGAAGGCGTCCACCTGAAGCTGCAAGTTTTGGGCGGTGGTGATGAGCTTCTGCTCCTGGTCGGCCACCTGCTGATGCTGGGTCTGGAGCTCAGCCAACTGAGGGCCTAGGGCAGCGCGACGAGCCAGTGCCTCGCGGGCCAGATCCTCCCGGTCTTGGCCCAGTGCATCCTTGGCCTGCTGCTGGAGCTTGTCGGCCTGGCCCTGCAGTTGGGCCGCCTGGAGCTCGATCCGCTTCTTGGCGGTTGTCACGTCGGCCACGCTGCGCCGCACCTTTTGCAGGTTCTCCTGGAGCTTCTGGTAGGAGAGGTCGAGGGATTCCCTCGGATCCTCTGCCTTGTCCAGCAGCTTGTTCGTCTTGGCCTGCAGAATCCCGGACATGCGCTTCATGACACCCATTGGCGACGATCCTTCCTCACGCTCAGTGTGCAGTGTATGCGCCGCCGTCCCGGTAGCGTGAGCGGCGTGTCCCACAAGCGCTGCCTCCTCACCGTCCATGCCCATCCTGACGATGAGGCGTCCAAGGGTGCGGGGTCCGTCGCCCGCTACCACGCCGACGGTGTCCACACTGTTCTGGTGTGCTGCACCGGTGGGGAAGAGGGCGAGATCCTCAACCCGGCCCTCGACACCCCCGAGGTCCACCGGGACCTGGCCGCTGTAAGGCGTCAGGAACTGGACCGAGCCACCGCCATCATTGGCTACGACGAGCTGGTCATGCTGGGATATCGCGACTCCGGCATGGCCGATTCGGAGGCCAACGCCAATCCGGAGTGCTTCGCGGCTGCCCCCATGGAAGAGGCTACGGAACGGCTGGTGGCGGTGATCCGCCGATGCCGTCCCCAGGCCATGGTCATCTACGGAGACGATCAGACCGGGTATCCGCACCCTGATCACCTCCGGGTGCACGACGCCGGCCTGGCCGCCTTCCGGGCTGCCGGAGATCGTGAACAGTTCCCTGATGCCGGCGAGCCGTACCAGCCGGCCAAGCTCTATTACACGGTCCATTCTGCGGCTCGGTTCCGAGCCATCCATGACAAGTTCGAGGAGCTGGGCCTGGAGTCGCCGTTCGATGAGGCCTGGCGCGACCGGTGGGACTCGATGCCCGACGATGTGCCGACCACGGTGATCGACATCACCGACCACACCGATGTGCGGCGCTTGGCGCTGCTGGCTCATGCCACCCAGGTCGATCCGGAGTCGAAGTTCTGGTTCGGTCTTCCACCCGAGGTGATGGGGACCATCCAGCCCCACGACGACTACCGACTGGCCTTGTTGGGCGCCCCGGACGGCACGGTGTCGGCCTACGAGTGGGACGGCGTGGTGGAGACGGATCTGTTCGCTGGCGTGCCGGCAACCGCGTCCTCATGACGGCCTGGCTGTCGGAAGCGTGGTTCGATGCGCTGTTGTCTTCGGCATCGAAATTGGTCGGATCGGAGTCCCTGTCCGGAACCATCGAGGTGGTCATCACCGGGGGAGCAGAGGGGGACTCGGTGGTCCACGTCGAGTTCGTCCAAGGTCGGCTGACAGGCGCCGGATTGGGTACGGCTGCACCCGCCGATGCCACCCTCACGATGTCGGAAGCAGACGCCCGCGCCGTGCTGACCGGAGATCTCGATATCAACGTGGCTTTCATGCGGGGCCGTCTCAAGGTCGAGGGGTCGATGGCTCCGGTCCTCGATCTGCTGGCCCTGGCCGCCACCGACGATGCCCGGGCCTGCCGCGACCAGGTGGCTGCAGGTACCGACTCGTAGGTTCCACAGAGTTTCCGTCTGAACCAACGGCGGTAGGGGCGTCCGGACTTCCGGCCGAGGCTAGGGGTGGGTCACCAGGGTAAAGGCGGTGCTGGCCTGGTGCTTCGTAGGCTTGGCATGGTCAGTAGCGGTGACGGTGAAGGTGAAGGAGAGCGTGGTCGGTCCCTTCTTGGGGGCCTTGACCATTCCCGAAATGACGCCAGTGGATGCGGACAGTCGTAGGCCACGGGGGAGGGCTCCGGCCGTCACCTTCCATTTGATCGCTCCGGTGCCCAAGGCCGTCGACAGGGCGGCGCTCGAATATGTCGCGGCATAGGTCACCGACGATGGGCTGAGCGTGGTGTTGACCACATGGAATCCGATGGTGACCACATTCGAGGGAGTGGATGCATCGCCCGTGCCGATCACGTTGGTGGCGGTGACGAAGAATGAGTACTGGCTCCCGTTGTTCAACCCCAGAACCACGCACGTCGTAGTTGGCGCTACGGCCGTACAGGTACCCCCGCCTGAATCTGCCGACACCGTGTATCCGGTGATCGAACTGCCTCCGTCTGATGTGGGGGGAGACCAGGACACCTGAGCCGACCCCAGTGCGGAGACAGCGGACGGAGCCAAGGGGGCCGACGGGAGACCGAGAGGCGTGGTGATGGAGTTCGACTCAGCGGAAGCAGGCGAAGGGCCGACGCCGTTGATGGCCACGACATGAAAGGTGTACGCCGTCCCTGGGGTCAGACCGGTGATGGCGATCGTCCCGGATGCAGGCCCGGACAGCGTTCCACTGCCCCCTGGCGGTATTGACGCAGCGCTATAGGCCGTGATGGCGGAGCCGCCGTCGGTGGCCGGTGCGGTCACTGAGACGGTAGCGGTGGTTGCCCCGGTAGCTACAGCGGTGCCGATCGTCGGTGCATCCGGCACGGTCTGGATGGTGGATGCGGACGCACGGGGTGTGGATGCGTCGCTGGGGCCGGTGGTGTTGGTGGCAGTCACGTCAACGAAGAATGCGGTCCCGGGCGGAAGTCCGCTGATGATGCAGGACGTGGCACCGATCGTCGAGCAGGATCCGCTGGCGGTGGTGGCGTCGAGGGAAGCCCAGGCCGTGGCCGTGTAGCTGGCGATAGTGCTTCCGCCGTCGAACGAGGGAGGCGACCAGGTGATGCCGAGTGCGCGATCCGAGCCGGTGACGACCACGGAGGTCGGCGGAGAGGAAGCCGAAGGGGTCGCCAGGCCGGTGTACAGCAGCTTGTTGGGATCCCCGGTCATCGGGGTGCCGAAGTCGATTGCGGTGGCTGCGGCATCGAGGGTGGACCAGACCTGCGCGGGCGTGTAGCTCGGGTGGACCTCGAGGATCCTGGCTGCTGCGCCGGTCACATGGGGTGCGGCGACCGAGGTGCCGTTCAGGTAGGCGCTCACGGCTGTGTCGGATGTGAACCAGGCCGAGGTGATGGCCTGTCCGGGGGCGTAGAGATCGGTGCACGGACCGAAGTTGGAGAACGCCGACCGGGTGTCGACGCCGTTGAATCCAGTGCGGTAGGACGCGTTCACGGTGATGGCATCGGTGACATCTGCTGGGCTGGACTGACAGGCATCAGCAGTGCTGTTGCCTGAGGCGATCACCACGGTCACGCCGTCGGCAATCAGCTGATTGACGGCGGCATCAAGACCGGCGTCGGTGCCCGGTACGCCCAGACTCATATTGACCACAGCAGGCGTGCCCGGGAGATGATCGGCCGCGATCCAGGCGATCCCAGCGATCATGTCGGACACCGTTCCGTTTCCAGCGCAGTTCAAGACCCGGACCGGCACCACGGTGACGCCCTTGGCCACGCCGTAGACGGTACCGCCGACGATGCCGGATACTGCGGTGCCGTGGCCAGCACAGTCGTCGGTACCCCCGGTGGCGACGGTGGAGTACCCGCTACGCAGCCGGCCAGTGAATTCCTGGTGGGTCGATCGGATCCCGCTGTCCAAGATGTATGCCGTCACGCCGGCCCCGGTGGTGTCGTAGGAGTACGAGTGGTCGAGACCGGAACGTGCGTCCATCCGGTCCAGACCCCAGTCGGCAGGATTTTCTGTAGTCGTCGATGCCGTGACGACGCGATCGGGCTCAGCCCCGGCGATTCCCGGAGCTGCTCCGATGGTGGCTGCGATACTTCGGGTATCCGCAGCAGACACGTTGCCGGACAGGACCACCTCGTGCATGCCGAAGCCGAGGGAGCGACCAATAGTGACTGTGGGCCCTCCGGGTGGAAGGGCCACCCGACCAATGATCTTGGCGAACTGCCTCGGACCGGTCGTGATGCTGGATGTCGTCACGATCAGGCGTGTGGTGCCTGGTGTGGTTGCATCCAAGGGCGACGCGCCTGCCTCCGGTAGAGACACTGACTGCCCGCCGGCCAGAACAGCGAAGAGCACGAAGAGTGCAGCCAAGGCACGGGTGCGGGGAGCCCACCGTTTGCGCCGCATGATGCTGCCCTGACCGGAAACTTCGATGTTGGTGCCCCGCGCCACTACATTGCCCCCCTGATCTGTGCCCAGCAGAACGCTACCACCAGGCATATCGCCGATCAGAGGCCAGCGCACCAACTGGTCGGTCCGATTGTGTAGCCGCAGCGCTACCGATCGCTCAGGATCGACCCAGTCGACGAGGACGTCGACCCGGTGCCGCCAAGGTAGGGCAGATGGATCCTGCCGGCGCTCTGCATCAAGATCGCGGTGATAGCAGCGGCGATAATGACGATCAAGAGTCCGACCAGCCATGGCCGGATCCGCCGCCAGGTCGAGCGGCCGGATGGCGCCCCACGACGCCGGCGCACCATGGCCACAGTGGTCACCGTCGATGCCCCAGAAGGGCCTTGGTGGTGGACGGCAAGCTCGCTGATGCGGGCAGCTAGTTCGGCCGGGTCTCCGCCAGACCTCAAGAATCGGTAGGTGCCTGTCCGAGTTTGGATGCTGATGAGAGCCCCGGCGTCGGTGTAATACGACGGTCGACTAGTCCGGGCATCGTTGGACGAAGGATCGACCTCGGCTGGGGGCTCCAAGGCGGCACTACCAACGGGATCTGCAGGATCTGCAGGATCGACCGACGCATCGGGACTCGAGGCTGGTGAGGCTGGCGAGTCGAACGACGTGGTCCGGTCAGTCTGAGGATCCATAAGGCGTCCAGGGATGAACCCTCCTGCCCACATTTCGACGGCCTGGGCAGCGACGGACTCCCAAGGGAGTATCCGTGGGTCTTGGCCTCGACTGCGGATGACGGCTATCCCTCGATCATCGAAGGTCACCGACTCGATGACGGTTGGATCGTGTCCATGGGGATCGAGCAGCAGTAAGCCGGTGATCGTCAGTGGAGCAATCTCAACAACGATCGCGGGGTCCGGTGGATCGGACGCAGTTGCCGTACTCACGTCCCCGGCATGTGTCGCATGGCCTCGCGCAACGAGCGGTAGCCGATGAGGGTTGCACCGGACTCGGCCACAGCAGATGCCACGTCCGCATCGTCGACCAGGAGGGAGCGGTCCGAGACTCGAGCCTCCCAGTCAGAGGCGGCGGCCCGAAGCTCAGGGGTGTCGACCGCTGGGTGGAGGGTGACCTCGGTCACTCCCGGTGCCATGTTCGCCACGATGTCGAGCAGGGCATCACGTCCACCATTCGCCCCGATGGTGTGGGCGTGGTCGGCAAAGAGCACTCCCTCGGCCGCCGCGAGGTCTCGGATGGGGAAGCCCACGCTCGGCTCGATGCCGGCATCCGGTAGGCGAAGCGGGAGTTCGAAGTCGAGGGCCAACTCGAGGTAGATGTCGAAGAACTCCGGCCGCAGCAGGAGTGCATCCATGTGGGCGTCGATGTGACTGATGTCGAATCCCCACAAGACAGCCCGTTCGATCTGCGCCCGGCATTCCCGGCGGACCTCATCAAGATCAGCATGGTCCCAGACGTCAGTGACCGTGCGAGGAAAGCCCCCGTCACCGTCGAGGAGTGACGGGGCCTGGGTGATGGGCCCCCATCGGTAGAGGTCGTGCTCCGCGTTGAGCGTCAGGCGTACGCCGACATCATCGCCCCGGAACCTGGATGCCGCCTCGCGGGCCCACGGTGCTGGAACCAAAAGAGAGGCAGAGGTGCCGAGGCCGAAGCGGAGTGCGTCATAGACCCCCGTGCTCGACGAGTGACAGAAGCCCAGATCGGCGCAGTTGAGTATGAGGAGACGGGCTTCGGGGTCTTCCCCGAGCCTCTCTGCCACGGTCGCCATGCCATGACCGTAGTCGCCGTCCGGTCAGGCAGCGCGACCATTGGCTCGGCGACCAGGGTCGGGATCGCGCCCACGCCCCGGTGATGGATCGCGCATGTTTGTCGATTGGGCGGACGAGCGCAGGCGGGCGCGGGCTGCAGCGATGCCC
>JBAXCY010000130.1:0-8126 GCA_037141235.1 Acidimicrobiales bacterium
GGCTACGGCTACGGCGTAGTGGTGAGCCCGGGTGCGACTGCGGGTGCTGGTGTGCGAGCGCATCAACTGTCTGGGTAGTGGATGGTGGCCGCTGAGCCCCGACTGGTCGATTCGATGGTGATGCCGTTGGGGAGGGCGTCCTTCAACTCCTGCACGTGGCTGATGACGCCAACCATCCGACCTCCGTCCTGCAACGAGCGGAGTACGTCGATCACGGTGTCGAGCGAGTCGCCGTCGAGCGATCCGAATCCCTCGTCGACGAAGAGTGCACCGATCGTGTAGTTCGATCCGGCCGACACAACGTCGGCCAGACCGAGCGCCAGGGAGAGCGCGGCCATGAAGGTCTCCCCGCCGGACAGCGTGGTGGCTGGACGGGACTGTCCGGTCTCGGCATCGAGGACGGACAGGTCGAGACCCCAGGGCTTGCGCCCGTCGGTGTACTCGCGATTGAGCTCCAACGCATACCGGCCACCGGTCATGGCCTCGAGCCGGTGGTTGGCCTGAGCCAGTACCTGGCGCAGGTAGTAGGCGAGCACCCAGTGGTCGAGGGCGACCCGGGCACCGACTGCCCCTGATGCTGTCCCGGCGCAGATGGCGGCCAGGTGCTCGGCCTCCTCCTTGCTCTTGCGGGCGTCGTCGATGGCACCGACCCGGGATGCCACCTCAGCCGTGGCGGTATCGATCGACTTGATGCGCGATGTCACCACGGCCAACCGGCCGATCAGCCCGGCTGACCTGCCATCAGCAGTCTTCTCGGCTTCCATTAGGGGTGTCGGATCGGGACGTTCCGTCGGTCCTCCGTCCTCCTGGTACTGGGCGATCCGGGCGCTGATGTCTCGACGTTCGTGGGCACGCACCTCGATCGATGTGGACTCCCGATCGACCTCCTCGGCCGGCCGTCCCCACGACTCGAGTCGAGATGGGTCGTCGACCTCGAACTCGGTCAGGGTCGGCTTCAGCACCGTCAGGTTCTGGTCCAGGGCGGCCGTCGCCTCCTCGACGGAGCGTAAGGCGACGCTGAGTCCAGTGATGGCTTCTGCCAACAGCCGGCGGTCCCGTGCCGCATCGGCTGTTGAGGCCAATGCGCCGTGTGCGGTGATGAATGCATCGCGCTCGAGGTCCCACTGGGTGCCTGCGGCGGCCAGGACAGCCCGGTCGGTCTGCAGTGCCGCCACTTCGGCTGCCGCAGCGTTCAGTCCAGCGCTATGCGCCTCGGTGAGCTGTTCGATCTCTTGCCCGAGCCGCAAGCCTTCGGACTCGAACCCGATGATCGCATCCAACACGGCTTGCGCTTCGGCTAGCTGAAGCGTGAGATCCTCGACGTCCCCCGGATCACCGAACGACTCCACCGATGCATTGGCTGCCGCCAGCTCGACCCGTCGGGCCTGGCACACCGAGCTGAGCCGGGCCGCAGTCTCTTCGGCTTGCTGCAGTATCTCGTCGGTGGGGGCATCCACGGTGAGTTGGGCCAGCGAGGGGTGTTCCCCGGATCCACAGGTGGGACACGGCGCGCCGTCGACCAGGTGTTCAGCCAGGCGGCCAGCCAGCCCAGCCCGCCACGCGGCGCGGACCGTGTGGGCGTCCACGAGGGCCTGTGCTTCGGCATCGGCCGCCTTGTCGACGTCGGCCTCGAGGGTGGTGACCCGCAACAGGCCAGTATCCCGTTGGGCGGCCTGGCGGGCGGCCTGGGCGAGTTCGTGGACCCGGACTTCGCTTGGGACGCGTCCAACCGCAGACGCCACTGCTGTGCTGAGCGACTCCTTGGCTGTGACTAGGGCGGTGCCGAGTGCGTCTACGGAACCCGATGATTCGTCGAGGGCGGTCTGACGCTCCGCCAGGCTCCGTTCGACGGAGGCCATCTCTCCTTGGCGTCGGATCAGGTCGGCGTAGTCGCCGTCCGCTTTACCGAGCACGACGGCGTCGGCGGCAACCAAGGCGGCCAAGTTAGCCAAGGCAGCCGAGGTATTGGCCCCATCGAGGGTGGATGCGTCGTAGGTGGTGATCCATGCCCCGTCGATGACGGTCCGCAGGCGGTCCCGATCGATGCAACCAGCGACCAGCGCGTCGGTTGCCTTCCGCCACTGAGTGAGAGCTGGACCCAACCGGGCCACGGTGCGGGCACGATCGAGCGCCTCGAGCGCCAGCCGATCGGCCTCGGCCTGGACGGGAAAGTCTTGTGCGGCCAGGAGGTCGGCCCGCCAGCGATCCCACCTTGTGGCCGAGGCCTCTGCCACTGCACGCTGTGAGCGGGCTTCGGCCAGGGCTGCGGTGGCGCTGTCCCGTTCGGTTGCGATGGCCCCGGCCAGGTCGTCGAGCACGGACCGGTGGCGGTCGAGGTCGCCGGGATCGAAGGCTTCCGCCGTGAGCGACGGGTCGGGCAGGGCCGGTGGGTCGACGTCCTCGGTGGCCGATCGAAGCGCGATCAGAATGTCGGTCCGGATCTGCTCGACCAAGGCGGCACTACCGCTGCTGAGCTCGGCGTAGGCCACCCGGCGTGCTGCGGCCAGTTCCTTGAGCGCCTCAGTGGTCTTGGTGTAGCTGGCGATCGGAAAGAGGCGCCCGAGCAGGGCGGCGCGCTGATTGGTATCGGCCTTGAGCACTTCTTCGAACTTGCCCTGAGGAATGAGGACGACTTGTTCGAACTGCTCCTTACTGAGGCCGATCAGTCGGAGGATCTCTGTGTTGACGGCGTTCTTGCGGGTCAGGCCGCCGCCATCGGCTCCAGCCTCTTTCAGTACGACCTTGGACTCGTCGTACACCGGAGCCCCGACACCTCGGATGCGGGGCCGGTACTGGCCAGGTGAGCGCTCGACCTCCCACACCTTCCCATCGGCTTCGAAGGTGAGGGACACCGTGGTCATCGACTGGTCGTCTGCGTACTGGCTGCGGACGTGGCTGTCGGAACGGAATCCGGGGAGGTCGTCGTAAAGGGCGTAGACGATGGCGTCGAAGATCGTGGACTTGCCGGCCCCGGTGGGACCGGTGATGGAGAAGACGCCATGGCGGCCCAGCCGGGCGAAATCGACTTCGAACGCTCCGGCGTAGGAGCCGAATGACTGGATACGGAGGGTGAGCGGCCTCATGCGTCTGCCGATCGGAGGGCGCCAGCCAGCGCATCGCGGATCATGTCGCGCTCTGACTCCGTGGGTGCATCTTGGCGGAGCTCGGTCAAGAACTCGACGATGACGTCTTCCTTGGGTTGGTCTTCGAGCGCTGTCCGTCCTGGTCCAGAAGAGATCGGTGCACCCGTTTCGAGGCCGGCCGGCATGTAGCGCAGGCTGACGGCGTGGGGGAATCGGACGCGGAGACGCTCCATCGGCTGAGTCTGCACGGTGGCGTCGGTCAGCCGGGCTGACACCCAGTGGCCGACGTAGCGGTCGTGAGCCGGATCGACCAGCAGTTGGTCGAGGGTGCCGGTGAGGGTGACCACCGGGCGTCCGACTGGCACCGACAGTGTGCGCACGCCTGTGAGGCCAGAGGCATCCACGTCGAGCAGGCGAACAGACTTCGGGTGGTCCTCGCTGAAGGAGTAGGGGAGGGGGGATCCCGAATAGGCGACCGTGTCGTCGCCGCCGATGCGCTGCGGCCGGTGGAGATGACCGAGGGCGACGTAGTCGAACCCCGCGAGTACCGCGGCGTCGACCAGGTCAGTACCACCGATGGACAAGATGCGCTCGGACTCTGAGTTCACGCCCCCCGCTACGTAGGCATGCGCCACGCAGATGGTCGGTACCGGGTCGTCAGGGTCAAGATGGGCTCGCCCGGCTTCGACGGCGTCGGCCAGCACGTTCTGATGGGTACGAGTCCGAACCGATCCGTCGATCTCCGGATGCGGGGCAGGTACGGCGTACGGGTCGAGGAACGGGACGGCCAGCACGGCCACACGCTCGGCACCGGCAGCGAAGATCCATGGGACTGGCTGACCCTGATCATCGGCGAAGACGTGCACACCTCCACGGGCCTGGCGGGCGGCACCAAAGCCCAGGCGGCGGGCGCTGTCGTGGTTGCCGGAAATGAGGGCCACCACGGCTCCGGCGGCAAGGAGCCCCTCGAGCCCTTCGTCGAGCAGGGCGACGGCATCCTCGGCGGGCATCGATCGGTCGTAGATGTCGCCGGCCACAATGACCAGGTCGACCCGGTGCTCGGTCACCTGTCCGGCCAGCCAGACCAAGAAGGCACGCTGTTCGGCTTCCATCGACTCGCGTTCGAACCGGCGCCCGATGTGCCAGTCGCTGGTATGGATGATCTTCATGGCCGCGTTCCCCTCACCGGCACACACTGCCAGACGGGTGTATCACCCAACGCGACAGAGGAGAGAAGAGCGAGGCAGGAGGCGCGGAGAGGCAGGCAGACGGCCGGCAACTTCAGCGTCTGGCTCTCAATCCAACGGGCCCGGGGTTTCGCCGGTTTCGCTCAGTCGCACCACGGCGATGATCGTGTCCTCGAGTGCAGTGGTCCCGTGGCCAGGGCCTCGGGTGTTTTCTTGCAGGACGATGTCGCCGGCCGCGATGCGCCGGATCTCGTCACCGGCCGTCACCTCGAAAGCGCCGGACATGAAGAGCATCAACTGGCGGGCTGGTGCCGGGTGGGCCGAATCGCTCCAACCGGCCGGCACTCGGATCATCAGGTACTCGGATGCTGCTATCGGCTCCGACACGTCGAAGGGAGGAGCCGGAGGGACGAACTCCCGGGGAGCGAAGGCCATCTCGAGGTCCTCGAACCGGGATACGCCGTCTGTATCGCTGTAGAGCCTGATGAACCGCATCGGTTCATCCTCGCAGAACGGCGTACCGGCGGACCGTCTTCACCCACATGGCTCACAGGCCGCGGTAGAGGGCGTCCATGAGTGAACGGTTGCGGCTGCTCTGCCACCGGGGGATCACGTGGTTCATGGCGTAGCCGAAGGCCACCGAGGCATCCGGGTCGGCGAACCCGAGGGCCCCGCCGGTGCCGAAGTGTCCGAAGCTCGCTGGGTTCGGCCCGAACGGCCGTCGTTCGGTAGTGGGCTTGAACCCGAGCCCGAAGGTGACCTCTTCGCCGAGGATCGGGCAGTAGCCCACCGACTGCGGTGCGGTGGCCTCGGCCAGCAGGGCCTTCGAGAGCAACCGACCGGGCTCGAGCAGCCCCTGGTAGATACGGGCGATTCCGGTAGCCGTGGCATGGCTGTTGGTGGAAGGTATCTGGGTGGCGCGCCACGGCCGAGTGTTGACCACACCTATCGACGAGTAGCCCGGGGGATTGAAGTAACTGAGTTGGGTCATCCGGGCATCGTCAGCCAGCGTGACTGGGTCGGGGAGGGGCGGCATCTCCCCGAGGGCCCAGATGACCTCGGCGCACCGGACTTGTTCGACCTCGGGGAGGCCGCACCAGATGTCGGCGCCGAGGGGCTCGGCCACCGACTGCAACCGGGTGCCCGGGAGCTCGCCGGTGACCCGGTGGATGATTCCGCCGATCAGATGGCCGTACGTGTTGGTGTGATACGCGTGCCGGGTCCCCGGCTCCCACCACGGCTCCGTGGCGGCCAGGGCCGCGGTCATGGTGTCCCACTCCCACAGGTCGGCGTCCGTCAGGGGAATCCGAATGGCGGGGACCCCGGCCCGGTGACACAGGGCGTGGCGCATGGTGGCCGACTCCTTGCCGCCAGCGGCGAACTCGGGCCACACCGACGCCACCGGGTCGTCGAGGGCGATGCGTCCCTCGTCGACCAGCTGCAGCGCCAGCAGCGCCACGACCGCCTTGCCTACCGAGTACACGTCGACCAAGGTGTCGGCCTGCCAGAGCCGGGTGCGGTCGGCATCGGCCCATCCCCCCACCAGATCGATCACTGGCTCACCGTCGACCAGCACGCACAACCCCGCCCCGACCTCACCTCGCTCGACGAAGTTACGGGCGAACTGCTGGCGGACCTCGTCGAAACGGGGGTCGCAGCGCCCAGCGATGGGGACGTCGTCGACCGTGGTCGGACCCTCCATGGCTGCTGGCGTCAGCTACCTGACTGCGATGCCAGGGTGGAGGCGAAGATCTGCCAAGCCAGCAGGGACTTGGCCACCAGGCTGAGGGTGATGTAGGCCCGCTCGCCGAACAGATAGTCCCGCCACTTGCCCACCTGGTCGTACTGGAGGAACTGATTGATGGCAAAGGCGTTGAAGAAGATGAAGAGCGAGAAGAAGATGGCGTAGACGAAGCCGGGGGCATGGGCGCTGGAGCCGGGGCCGGCCAAGTAGATGCCGATGGCCAGCCACGGGGTAATGCCGGCTCCGCACCCGAGGATGAATGGCCACCAGCCTCCCCCGGGGGACTCGTAGCGCTCCTGTAGCCACCCGAAGGCAATCATCGAGGCGTTGACTCCGATCAGCGCTACGAATGCGGCGATGTCTTCGATCCCGACCAGCTGAGCGATGAGCACGATCATCAGCGACGAGCTGACCGAGTATTCGATCCAGCGATAGGGATTGCGGGAGCGGGCCAGATCGGCGGAGTACCGGCTCCACCCTGGACCAGCCACGGCGAAGTGGGCGATGGCGGAGCAGAAGAAGAAGGCGGCTACCACCCACGCCGTGCGCAGGTCGAACAGCTGGACCAAGTCGCGGGGCTCGGTGCCACCCGGGGGGCCGGTCATGTAGCTGGCGGTGACCGGTAGGGCGAAGCTGTTGGCCAGCACGAGGATGAGGATTCCCTGGGCTAGATGGGCGCATGCAGCCACCAGGTTGTAGCTGCGCAACCGAGCGATGGCACTGGAAACGGCCAGGGTGGTCTTGGTCGAAGGAGGTGAGGACGTCATGATCCGAACACTACAGGCGCGGTCACAAGACTGAGGTGTTCCCCAGTTGGGAGCGCTGGGCGTGCGTGCTTGTCCGATGGCACGGTCGAATGGCTGCCGGTAGATTCCGGTAGATTCCGGTGGTGGGCGCCACCAACTGGATCGGAGCCCTCAAGGAGCGGAACTTCCGGGTCTTCTTCATCGGCCAGGCCGCATCTCAGATCGGAACCGGCATGGCCCCGGTGGCCATTGCCTTCGCCGTGCTCGAACATGGTTCGGCCAGCGACGTCGGCTTCGTGCTGGCCGCCGAGACCCTGCCCCTGGTGCTGTTCTTGTTGATCGGGGGCGTGATCGCCGATCGGTTCAGCCGTCGGTTGGTGATGCTGGGCTCGGACGTGCTTCGCTTTGCCGCCGAGGCCGCCCTGGGCATCTGGATCTTGGTGGGGACCCCACCCCTGTGGGGCTTCCTTCTCCTCGCCGGGCTGCTCGGAATCGGAATGGCGTTCTTCACTCCGGCCATGACCGGACTTGTGCCACAGATCGTGGACGAGACGAACCTGCAGCAGGGCAATGCACTGAACGGTCTCGCCGAGTCGGGAGGTGGGATCGCGGGCCCGGTCTTGGCCGGGATCATCATCGCAATCTCGGGCCCGGGTTGGGCCGTTCTGGTCGATGGCTTGTCGTACCTGGTCAGCGTGGTCTCACTGGCCATGGTGCGAGCTGACTGGAGCATCATCAGAACAAGCGACACCTTCCTGGTGTTGATGCGTCAGGGCTGGGATCAGTTCTGGAGTCGGACGTGGCTGTGGGTCATCGTCGTGCAGGCATCGGTGGTGAACATGCTCATCTACGCCCCGTTTTTTGTGCTCGGTCCGGTGGTGTCCAAGGAGCACCTGGGTGGGGCTACGGCATGGGGCATCATCCTGGCCGCACTGGGTGCTGGTGCAATGGTCGGAGGGACGGTGATGCTCCGGGTGCATCCGCGGCGTCCACTCCTCATCGCCGTGATGACCACGTTCTTGTGGGCAGTCCCCCTCCTGGCCCTGGCCTTTCCGGTGTCGATCCTGGCTATTGCCGTCGGAGCGTTTCTCAGCGGTGGATCGATGTCTGTCTTCGGAGCGCTCTGGAACACGACCATGCAGCGCGAGATCCCTCCTGAGGTGCTGTCGCGGGTGAGTGCCTACGATTGGTTCGGGTCGTTGGTGTTCCTGCCGCTGGGCATGGCCCTAGTGGGGCCGCTGTCGACATCCCTCGGCACCACCACCGTCCTGGTCGCCGTGGCCGCGCTCACCGTGATGCTGACCGCCGGGGTGCTGCTGGTTCCATCGGTCACCGGCCTGCGGGCACCGGAGGCGGCGTAGGGATC
>JBAXCY010000131.1:0-8111 GCA_037141235.1 Acidimicrobiales bacterium
CGGGGTCGCTCAGGCCTTGTCGGTCGGTGGTGTCACGTGTTGCTGCAGCCGTGCCAGCGCCCCTTGCAGCTCGCCGTCACGGTCCCGACGGGCCTGGTCGGCTTGGGCCAACTGCACGCCAGTAGGTGCACCGGCACCGTTGCGCAGCAGCCGGTCGGCTTCGATGGCGAAGGCCAGGCCACGCAGGGCCCCAGCCGCCGTGGTGGCTGATCCACCGGCGGCAGGGTCGGGTGCAGTGGAGCCAGCTTGCTCGAGCGCAGCCGATGCCTTCTCCACCTGGACGGCTACAGCACCTCGCAGGTCGGCATCGTCGGCCACAGCAGAGGGAGACAGCAGCGCCTCACGGGCCAACTGAGCATCGGTCAGGGCCGGAAGTGCCCGCCGCTGCCAGCCAGCAACCGCGGTGTTCTTCTTGCGAGCCATCATCACCAAGATGACCACGATGACGGCGATGAGCAGGATGACGAACAACCCGATCAGGGCCCACGGAGTCTTGGTCGGCGTGGTCACCAACGGAGCGGTGGTGGTGGTCGGCACCGGGTCACTGGTCGTGGTGGTCGGTTGGGTCGTCGAGGTGGAGGTTGACGTGGAGGTTGAAGTGGAGGTCGACGTAGATGTCGATGTGGAGGTGGAAGTCGACGTGGGGGTCGACGTGTCCGTCGTAGTAGTGGTGGTGTCGACCAGCACGATCGAACGAGCCGCCGACGATCCGTCTGGCACGGCTGCCCCAGCCGGCACCGCGCCCGCGCCCGCGCCCACGGTCAAGATGGCCGTGGTGGCAGCGCCTGCCGCGGCCAGTGCCAACCGAGCCGTCCACCGACCAGTCGTGGCGTACGTGGTCCTGCGTACCGAGTCCCTCATGCGTCTGTCCTCCCATAGTCGTCCTCGAGTCGGACGATATCGTCCTCCCCGAAATAGTCGCCGTGCTGTACTTCCACGAATACCACCAAGGCATCCGAGGCGTTTTCGATCCGATGGTTGGTGCCCACCGGGATATCGACGGCCTGACCCGCAGACACCTCGCGGTGCTCGCCGTTCAGGGTGACGGTTGCGGTCCCATGGACGATGAACCAGTGCTCGGACCGCTGGGCGTGACGCTGGTAGCTGAGGCGCTTGCCCGGGAGCACCTCGATGCGCTTGACCTTGAAGGTGGCTTGGTCGTCGAGCACGATGTAGCTACCCCACGGGCGCTGGTCGGTCTCGAGTCCGACGGGGTTCACCAGGGAGTCGCTCATGATGCCCGCTCGGCGGCCCGGACGGCGTTGCGCAGCAGCATGGCTCGGGTCATCGGACCCACTCCGCCGATCCGGGGGGTGATCCACCCCGCCACCTCGGCCACACCCTCATCGACATCGGACAAGAGCTTCTTCCCTTCCCAAGAGGTTCCGGCCCCGACCACCGCAGCACCGGGTTTGATCATGTCCGCGGTCACCAGGCCGGCTCGGCCGGCAGCTGCCACCACTACGTCACCTTGGCGGACCAGGTCGGCCATGTTCTCCACGCCCGTGTGGACGATCGTGACCGCCGCATTGCACCCGGTCCGCTTCATGGCCAGCAGCAGAGCCAGCGGGCGGCCGATGGTCAGCCCCCGGCCGATCACCACCACGTGCTTGCCCTCGACGGGCACGTCGTTGGCGTGGAGCAGGTCCACGATGCCGGCCGGCGTGCACGGCAGCGGACCGTTGGCCCCCATGACCAGGCGGCCCAAGTTGACCGGGTGGAGCCCGTCAACATCCTTGTCGGGGTCGACGGCCAGCAAGGTGTGCTCTTCGTCGAGGCCGCTGGGCAGCGGCAGTTGCACCAAGTAGGCGTGGATGGCCGGGTCAGCGTTGAACCGGGCGATGACGGCATCGAGCTCGCCTTGGGACACGTCGGCCGGCAGATGCTCGTGGGCCGAGGTGATGCCCACTTCCTCGCAGTCGGCGTGCTTCATGGCGACATAACGGGCGCTGGGCCCATCCTCGCCCACCAGGATGGTCCCCAGTCCGACCGTGACCCCAGCACCGCGTAGGCGGGCCACCCGATCGGTCACCTCGCCACGGATCCGGGCGGCCAGCAACTCGCCGTCGAGCAGTGTCGCTGTCATCGGTGTGTCGTCACTTCTGTTGTCTCTCCTGACATCGGTGCGCGGTCTAGTGCCGGAAGTGCCGCTCGCCGCCTGCCATGACCATAGCGATCCCGGCCTCGTCGGCTGCGGCAATCAACTCCGCGTCACGGATCGACCCCCCCGGCTGCACCACAGCAGACACACCGGCATCAGCCAGCACCATCAGCCCGTCCGGGAAGGGGAAGAAGGCATCGGATGCGGCGGCACCGCCCCGGGCCCGCTCCCCGGCCTTACCCACGGCGATCTCGGCGGCCACCACCCGGGACTGCTGGCCGGCCCCGACGCCGACGGCCTGTCCCGCTGTCACGATGGCGATGGCGTTCGAAGTCGTGCGGGCACACACCTTCCAGGCGATCCGCAGGTCCTGCCACTCGGCCTCGGTGGGCTGGCGGGCAGTGGCCACCTCCCAGGTGGAAGGGTCGGCCAGGAATCGGTCGGTGTCCTGAACTAGGACGCTGGCCCCCAAGAACCGGTACTGGCGCACTAGTGGCTCGGGCGACGGCGCCGACAAGAGCCGGGTGGCCTTCCGCTTGGACGACAGCTGGGCCAGGGCTTCTTCGTCGTAGGCGGGAGCGATGATCACGTCGGCCTGGGGGCCAGCGGCGATGGCCTCGGCCACGGCCATGGTCACCCGACCGCCGATAGCCACGATCCCACCGAACGCAGATTGGGGGTCACAGTCGAGCGCCTGCTGATAGGCAGTCACCAGGTCGGCGTCGAGGGCTGCTCCGCACGGATTGGCGTGCTTGATGATGGCGACAGCCAGCTCGGTCGGGCTGGACGGGAGCTCGTGGACGAGGCGCCAGGCCGCATCGGCGTCAAACACGTTGAGGTAGGAGAGTTCTTTGCCGCCGTACTGGACGACGTCGTCCCACCACGAGTGCTGTCCGACCACCCGGTAGCGGGCCCCGTGCTGGTGCGGGTTCTCCCCATAGCGGAGGCCTCCGGCCCGCTCCAAGGTGAGGTGGATCGACTCGGGCAGCAGAGCGGCCTCGTCGAGGGCGGACACATCGGCGTCGGACTGCTCGGACTGGGCGGCATGCTCGCGCTCGTCCAGCCACTCCACGATGGCGGCGTCGTAGCCGGCGGTGTGGGCGAAGGCCTGGCGGGCCAGGCGGCGTCGGGTCTCCAAGGAGATCGAACCGCCGTTGCGCAGTTCGTCGAGCACAGCGGCATAGTCAGCCGGGTCTACGACCACGGCCACGTGATCGTGGTTCTTGGCCGCGGCCCGCACCATGGTGGGCCCGCCGACGTCGATCAACTCGATGGAGGGGTCCGAGGAGAACGGATAGAGGTTGCAGACCACCAGGTCGATGAGTCCGATACCCAACTTGTCGAGCGCTTCCAGATGGTCGGGCTTGGACCGGTCGGCCAGGATTCCACCGTGGATCACCGGATGGAGGGTCTTGACCCGTCCACCCAACATCTCGGGGGCGCCGGTGAGCTCGGCTACCTCGATGTGGTCGATGCCAGCCGCCGTCAGGGCAGCCGACGTGCCGCCGCTCGAGATGAGGTCCCAGCCCAGTTCGGACAGCCCTCGGGCCAGTTCCTCGATGCCGGTCTTGTCGTAGACGGACAGCAGTGCCTTCATTCGGTGATCTCCTCTGGTGCGTCGGGCTCGGATGATGCTCCCCCATCGATGGCATGGTCCGCCAGACCATCGATGAAGGTACGGATGGTGGCCGGGTAGAGCGTGCGCTCCACGGCCTTGATGCGCTCGTGCAGTGTGGCCTCGGTGTCGTCGGGTTCGATGGTCACCGAGGCCTGGGCCAGGATCGGGCCGGTGTCCATCTCTAGTTGGGCGACGTGGATGGTGGTTCCCGTGGTGGCCGCACCGCAAGCCAAGGCGTCACGAACGGCGTGCCAACCCGGAAATGCCGGGAGCAGGGCCGGATGGGTATTCAGGATCCTGCCCGGGTAGGCGTTGTGGACCGGTTGGGCCAGGACGGTGCCGAAGCCGGCCATGACCACGACGTCGATGTCGGCGCCCACCAGAGCATCAGCCACGGCCTGGGAGTAGGACTCGCGGTCGAACTCGTGGCCGAAGCCGCCAAAATCGGCCCGATCCACCAGCACGGCGGGAACCATCGCCTCGGTGGCGACATCGAGGGCTCGACACGGGCGGTCGGCGGCCACCAGGGCAACAGGCAGGTCGGTGTCGAGGATCGCTTCCAGGATGGTGCCGCTTCCTGAGGCCAGGACTCCGATCCGGACCGGTGTCCGCTCGGGGTCAGGTGTCGATCCGGAGGCCACGGGCGCACGATACCAGCGCCTCAACAGGAGGGTTCCCGGGCTCGCCGGGTCCTGTCGTCAGGCGATGTCGGCGGCCAAGAACTGCCTGGCGACGCGGCGATGACCGGGGATGCCACCCATCTGGCCTGCCCGCCAGATGGGTATGGGCATCACCCGGTTCCCCTGCCCAGGGGATTGCCCCTCGTGAACGGTCTATCGGCACGCCGAACATGGAACCGAAGGGCAGCAACTGATCTGCAACCGTTCTGCAACTGAAGTCCGGAGGCTCCCGTCCGATAGGGGCCCGATCACCCCTGGTCGGGACCAGATCACGCCAGATCACGCCAGATGACGCTGGGTACTCGGCCGATCAGGTCCCGGACCCCTCCAGCAGGTCGAGCGCTGCGCTGTCGAACTCTTCGAGCGAGGCCAGCACCAGGTCGCAGAAGCCCCACCGGGGCGAGCCCAGGGCGGCTGGCTCGGGGACGGCCACCGCCCGCATGCGGGCCGCCTTGGCCGAGATAGCGCCATAGAACGAGTCTTCGAAGGCCAGACAGGCAATGGGGTCGACGCCCAGCTTGGCCGCCGTGGTCAGGTACGCGCCGGGGTGGGGCTTACCGAGCGGCTCCCACTCGGCCGAGTGCCAGGCCGACATCGACGAGGTGATCCCCAACTTGTCCATGGCCGCCTCGATGACGACGGCGTACGAACCCGAGCAGACAGCCATCGGGATCGACCGGTGCTGACACAGGTCGATAACCTCGAGGGCTCCCGGCATGGGCACACCCTCGTCTTCGATCAACTCAGCCACACGGGCGGTGACCGCTCGCTCGACTTCTACCGGGGTCATCCCCTCCCACGGGAACCGATCCCACCAGTGACGGACGGCGTCGTCGATGCGTAGTCCCATGGTCTGGCGCACATCGAGCTCGTCGAGCACGAGGCCGAGCCCACCGAAGATCTCGATCTCGGCTCGGCGCCAAAACGGTTCCGAGTCGATCAGGAGTCCGTCGAGGTCGAACACCACCGCACCCACCGGTCGCCCGGCGTGGGCATCGGCCGAGGGAAGGCCGGGGGGCGGGTGCGGGGTGTTCGTCGAGATGGTCAGCCCAAGTTCCGGACGATGTCGACCATGGCCTCACCAGCTGCGGTCGGGTTGAGGGCGACGGTGACGCCCGCTTCCTTCAAGGCGTCCATTTTGGCCTGGGCGGTTCCCTTGGACCCGGAGATGATGGCGCCAGCATGGCCCATCTTGCGTCCAGGGGGAGCCGTCACCCCGGCGACGTAGGAGACGACCGGCTTGGTGACGGAGTTGGCGATGAACTCTGCCGCCTCTTCCTCGGCCGAGCCACCGATCTCACCGATCATCATGATGGCGCGGGTATCCGGGTCGGCCTCGAACGCCTCGAGGCAGTCGATGAAGCTGGTACCAGGGACCGGGTCGCCACCGATGCCGACGCAGGTGGTCTGGCCGACGCCCTGCTGGCTGAGCTCATGGAGTGCCTGATAGGTCAAGGTGCCCGAGCGGCTGACGATGCCCACCGGGCCACCGGCCATGGCGATGTCGCCCGAGGTGATGCCAATGTTGCACTTCCCGGGCGAGATGATGCCGGGGCAGTTGGGGCCGAGCAGGCGGGTGCCCGGGAAGTCCCGGAGCAGCCGGTTGAAGGCCAGGGCCTCGTCGATGGCCGGGATGCCCTCGGTGATGCACACCACGAAGGGCACGCCAGCGGCGGCGGCCTCCACGATGGCGGCGGCGGCGAACTTGGGCGGCACCGAGATGAACGAAGCGTTGGCCCCGGTCGCCTCGACGGCCTCGGCCACGGTGGCGTACACCGGGATGCCCTCGATCTCCTCACCACCACGGTTCGGGTTGGTGCCGGCCACCACCTGGGTGCCGTAGGCCCGGTTGCGCAAGCCGTGGTACAGGCCCTGACTGGTCGGGCTGATGCCCTGGACCACGACCTTGGTGTTCTCGTCTACGAAGATGCTCATGACTGGCCTCCAGCAAGCGCAACCGCCCGGCGGGCAGCATCGAGCATGGTCGGCTCAGCGACCAGGCGATCGGACAGATGGGCGGCCAGGATCTCCCGACCGGCTACAGCGTTGGTTCCGTCGAGACGGAGCACGATGGGCGAGCTGATCTCTACCCGATCGAGTGCCTCGAGGATGCCCTTGGCCACCTCGTCGACCCGGGTGATCCCGCCGAAGATGTTGACGAAGATCGACTTGACGGCCGGGTCGGAGTTGATGACTTCGAGGGCCGCGGCCATGACGTCGGCGTTGGCACCTCCTCCGATGTCCAAGAAGTTGGCCGCAGAGCCTCCGCACTGGTTGACCACGTCGAGCGTGCTCATAGCCAATCCGGCGCCGTTGGCGATGATGCCCACCGAGCCGTCGAGGCCGATGTAGTTGAGGCCACGCTCTTTGGCTCTGGTCTCGCGCTCGTCCTCGACATCGCTGCCGGCGAACTCTTCCCATTCGGGGTGGCGGTAGGCGGCGTTGTCGTCGAGGGTCACCTTGGCGTCGAGTGCGTGCACCCGACCCTCGGGGGTGAGGATGAGCGGGTTGATTTCTGCGAGGTCGCAGTCACCCTCGGTGTAGCAGGCGTACAGCTTGACCATCATCTCGGCGGCCTGGCCACGGGCCTCTTCATCGAGGTTGGCCCGGTTCACCCAGTCGGTGGCCGCTTCCAGGGTGAGCCCGTCGACCGGGTCGATGTGGATGAGGGCGATGGCGTCGGGGTTGGTGACGGCCACCTCTTCGATCTCCACGCCGCCTTCGGCCGACAGCATACCGAGGTGCTTCTTGGCGCTGCGGTCGAGAGTGAAGCTGGCGTAGTACTCCTTGGCGATGTCCGAGGCGTGCTCGACCCACAGGCGCTTGACCACGTGGCCCTTGATGTCGAGTCCGAGGATGTTGCCGGCATGGAGACGGACCTCGTCGGCATCGTTGGCCAGCTTGACGCCGCCGGCCTTGCCGCGGCCGCCTACCTTGACCTGCGCCTTGACGACGACCGGGTAGCCCGACTCCTCTGCCTGGGCCAAGGCCTGGTCGACGGTGTCGGCCACCCCTCCCTTGGAGATAGGGATGCCGAACCGGGCGAAGTACTGCTTACCCTGATATTCGAAGAGATCCACAGGATCTGTTCCTCTCTGCTTTGTGCGACTGGTTCTTGTGTCGACTGGTTGGTGATCGTGTTCGTGATGCGAGATACGAGATGCGTGCTGGTGAAGTGAGATGTGGGATACGAGATGCGTTACGGCGTGGTCCAGACGAGGCGGGATCCACAGGAATGGCCGTATCTGATGGTGCCGACGGTCGAGGTGGCCGGGCTGAGCCGGACGACCCCGTCAAAACGATGCGGTCAGGCGCTCTCTCCGCTCTCTCGCTCGTCGAGAGCCTCACCCAACCATGCGCCGATGGCCGGAAGCGGTGCACCAGGGGTGAACACCTCGGCCACACCCAACTCCTTCAGCACCGGAATGTCGGCTTCAGGAATGATCCCTCCGACCAGCACCAGGACATCGTCCCGGCCCTGCTCGCGCAGTCCGTCGATCACCCGGGGCACCAGCGTCAGATGGGCTCCCGAGAGCAAGGAGAGTCCGACGGCGTCGGCGTCCTCTTGGATGACGGCCTGGACCACCTGGTCGGCAGTCTGGTGGAGGCCTGTGTAGATGACCTCGAACCCAGCGTCACGAAGGGCGCGAGCGATGACTTTGGCACCGCGGTCATGACCATCCAGACCCGGTTTGGCGACAACCACTCGGTA
>JBAXCY010000132.1:0-7888 GCA_037141235.1 Acidimicrobiales bacterium
TTGACGCCGAGCCCGTCCATGACTGGGCCGAGGGGATAGCCGGCCACCATCTCGGCACCACCCAGGTACAACGGAAAGTCTGGTCCGGGCACGTTGGAGATGATGAGGTTGGCGATCGGACGATGATGGTCAGCCAGCTTCATTCGGCTGTAAAGGCGGGCAGCGGCAGCGAACGTGTTCGGAGTGGCGTGTTCGGCCCAGTTCACGAGCATGTCCGCTCCGAGCGCGTTGTGCTCCTCTTTGGCCCCCTTGGTGCCCTCTCGGATGGCCGCTAGCCGCGCCAACGGATCGTCGAGGTTGGCCGGCAATTGTACGAACATCGTGGAGATCTTGTTGGAGCCGTAGGGAGCGTCGCTGCCGGGCTCGACCGATACCGGAACTACTGCTACCAACGGCTTGTCGGGCAGTTCGTTCCCGTCGACCAGGAACTGGCGTAGCGCCCCGGTGCATACAGCGAGCACCACATCGTTCACTGTAGTCCCGGTGGCATTCTTGAGCCGCTTCACATCGTCGAGCCCGATGGAGGCCAGAGCCACTTGCCGGCGACGGGTGAGTGTCCCGTTGAACGAGGTCTTGGGCGCAGACAGGGGAAGGGCAGCCTTGGCTTGGGGTCCTCGGTGGTCCGGTTCCCGGCGGACCCGCCGAACACGGACCAAGTGCTTTCCTGTGCGAATGATGTCGCGGGTCATTTCGAACGGGCGAAAGACGCGGGCAGCCACGGCCTCGCTGATCAGTTCGGCACTCGAGGGGATGTGGGAGTCCCCGATGACATCCGGTGGCTGTGGGTCAGGGCCGGGATTGAGTTCGAGGTCGAAGAGCACCGAAAGTAGGGCCGCCCCCGACATGCCGTCGACCGTCGAGTGGTGCATCTTGGCGATGACGGCGATGTGGCCGTGCTCGAGGCCCTCGGCGATCCAGAACTCCCACAGGGGCTTGGAGCGGTCGAGCTGACGGCTGGCGATGTCGCCAGCCAGGTCAGCGAGCTCCCGCCGGCCCCCCGGGGACGGGATCGCAGTGCGCCGCACGTGATAGTCGATGTCGAAGTCGGGGTCGTCGACCCAGACCGGATGGCCCAGCCTGAACGGGACCTCGACCAGCAGGCGTCTGAACACCGGGGCCTGGAAGGTGCGCGAGGCGATCTGGGCCTGCATTTTGGCGAACGAGTAACCCCCGGGCACGGTGGAGGGGTCGAACACGGTAATGATCTCCACATGCATGTGGAGCGTGGGTGTCTCCAGATAGAGGAAGCTGGCATCGAGCCCGCTCAGTTGTTCCACGCCTTACCTTTCTTGGCCGATCCCCTACGGATCAAGCCCCCAGATAATGCCCCACCGGGACCGTGCGGTCTATGGGCAATTTTCTGCCGCCTCTGAGCATTGTGGGCATCGATCCGCAACCGGTTACCGCTCGATGCCCGGAACGGTGTTTGATGGGGGGGTGATCTGGGTCTCGCTGGCGTTCTCTGTAGTTGTAGCGCTGGTGGCTTTGGTGATCGTCGCGCCTTCCCGGCGCGAGCCATGGTCGGTTCTGTGCTTCGGAGCCGTCTTCGTGGTAGCTGAGCTTCCCGTGCATTTGGCCGTGGCGGTCCTGGTGGGCGCTACCGCGTTCGCCACCGGTGTGTCAGACCACAATTGGGCGTGGTGGATGGCGCTGCTGCTGGCTGCGAGCGCCGCCGTGGCCTATATCTTCCTGGCCGTCATGGCCCACCGTTCGGGACGTCTGACGTTGGCCTCCCTGGACGATGCGGCCAGGGGACCGATCGTGGCTCCCGGCGTCGACCTGCGTCCGGTCTGGGGATCGTGGTGGCGCCTGGTGCTGGCGTTGCCGTTGAGTCCACGTCGCATCCGTCGGATCCGGGGTGTCGACTATGCCGGTACGGGCATCCACCGCAATACGCTCGATGTGCTCGTCCGACGGGCCGACCCGCCGATCGGTGCCCCGGTGCTGGTGTACATCCATGGCGGGGCGTGGGTCATCGGGGACAAGCGTGAGCAGGGCATCCCGATGATGCACGAGTTGGCCCAACGGGGCTGGGTGTGTGTGGCCATCAACTACCGGTTGAGCCCGAAGGCGACGTGGCCCGCCCATGTCGTGGACTGCAAGCGGGCGCTGGCCTGGGTGAGAGAGCACATCGCCGAGTACGGCGGCGATCCGTCCTTCGTCGCTGTCTCTGGTGGGTCGGCCGGGGGTCACCTGGCCGCCCTGGTGGCGGTAACCCCCAACGAGCCGGAGTGGCAGCCCGGCTTCGAGGAGGCCGACACCTCCGTCGACGCCTGCATCCCGTTCTACGGGGTCCATGACGTCACCGGGCATCCCGAGGCCAGCGGGACCCACGGCCCCGGGCTGGTCGGACTCCTCCAGGAACGGGTGATGAAGACGACGGTGCATGTGGACCGGGACACCTTCGATCTGGCCTCGCCGGACCAGCGGATCACATCTGCTGCCCCGCCGATGTTCGTGATCCAGGGGACCAACGACACGCTGATGCCGAGAGAGGTCGGACGTCGGTTCGCCGATCGCCTCCGCCAGGTGTCGGAGGCCCCGGTGGCGTACCTCGAGCTTCCCTATACCCAGCACGCCTTCGACATCCTGGTGTCCATCCGGTCCCGGCACACCACCCAGGGCGTCGTCCGCTTCCTCGAGGGGATCCGTAGCAGGGCAACCTCCTGAATCCACGACGATCAAGGGGGAAATCCTCCGCGGGGCTGGACACCCAACGAAGTTTCTGACGTAGAGTCACATATTCTTGCCGGGCCATCCTGGGCCGGGCACACACGATCATCAACGATCAAGGGGGAGCCTTGCGTTCACTGTCATGGAAGAGCCGCACGACGGCGCTGGGCATGGTCCTGGCCATCGCCGTGGGCGCCACGGCCTGCAGCTCGACTACCTCTTCGTCGACCACGACCACCTCCGGCTCCAGCAGCACCACTGCGGCCGGCGGCTCCTCGTCCATCCCGGCCAGCGCCTTCAACGACCACACTGGTGTGTCGGCGACGGCCGTGCAGGTGGCCAACGTCTCCACCCTCTCGGCCGGGCTGTTCAAAGGTGCTCAGGTCGGGGTCCAGGCCTACGCCAACTACATCAACTCGACGGGCGGGGTCAATGGCCGAAAGATCGTGGTGAACAACGCCGACGACTCCTTCACCGGTGCTGGCAACAAGCAGGGAACGCAGAACGCGCTCCAGAACGACCTGGCCATGGTCGGGAACTTTTCGCTCGAGGACAGCTTCGGCGGCTCGGTCCTGGCGCAGAACCCCGGGTTCCCCGACGTCTCCCAGGTGCTCGACCACGACACGACGAACCTGCCCAACGTCTATAGCCCCGTGCCGCTGAACGACGGGTGGCAAGAGGGTCCGATCCAGTACTTCAAGCAGAAGTTCCCAGCCGAGGTCAAAGCCGTGGGCGCACTGCTGGCTGACTCCCCGGCGGCCGCCCAGACCTGGGCCGGCGAGGAGTACGTCATGAAGAAGGTCGGCTACAAGATCGTGTATCAGAGCACGTACGCCATCACCCAGTCGGACTTCACCCAGAACGTCATCGCTATGAAGAACGCCGGCGTCAAGATCCTCTTCATCGACCAGATGCCGCCGAACTACGCGACCTCGGTCCTCAAGGCACTGACCCAGCAGAACTTCCACCCCCAGGTGGTGTTGGGCGCGGCCACGTACTCCAACAGCCTGGTCTCCCAGTCGGGCGGGCCCGCCGCCGTCAACGGTGCCTACCTGGCGCAGAACTCCTCCCTCTACCTCGGAGGGGACCAGACGACCATCGCGGCGGTCGGGCAGTTCCTGTCGTGGGTCCAAAAGGCGTCGCCCGGGTTCCAGCCCGATCTCTTCACCATGTACGGCTGGATCTCGTGCCAGCTCTTCGTCGAGGCCCTCAAGAACGCCGGATCCAACCCCAGCCGCGGGTCGGTCTTGCAGGCCCTGTCCAAGGTCACCTCGTTCACCGGAGGCAACATCGTGGCCCCGACCAACCCGGCCGCCAAGACCACCTCGAACTGCTACCTCATCGCCAAGGTGGTCAACGGCGCCTTCCAGCGGATCGATGATCCGGCAGTGAGTAGCAGCACGAACGGGTACCGTTGCGACTACTCCTACGTGAAGAAGCCTGGGACCTGAGCGCACGGGGTTCCAGCAGATGCTTGATGACATTGCCCCGGGGGGGATGAGTACGCAGTGAGTAATTTTCTCCAGTTCACGGTGTTCGGGATCATGCTCGGCGCCGGCTATGCCATTGCCGCCACCGGCTTGGTGGTGACGTATACGACATCGGGCGTGTTCAACTTCGCCCAGGGTGCGGTCGGCATGATCGCCGCCTTCGGTTACTGGGAGCTGGTCTCGGCTCACCACGTGCCGGTCCTGGCCGCTTTGGTCATCGTCCTCATCTTGGGAGCATCGATCTGCGGCGCCTTCGTGGAGCGGGTGCTCATGCGCCGGCTGCACGGGGCCTCGGCGGAGCGCCCGGTCATGGTTACCCTCGGCCTGATGGTGATCCTCACGGGGATGGCCACGATCCTGTGGTCGCCCACCACGCAGCGCACAGTGGAGCCGATGGTCTCCGGCCAGTTCAGCCTGGTCGGGATCAATATCCAGGTCCAGTACGTGCTGATCATCGCTGTGGCCATCGCCGTGGCCATCGGCCTGCGGGCGCTCTTCTATGCCACCCGCACCGGGTATGCCCTGCGGGCCGTGGTCGACGACCCCGAGCTCCTGGGCATGTCCGGGGTGTCCCCCAACCGGATGAGCCAGTACGGATGGATCCTGGGCTTCATGATGGCCGCTCTGTCCGGGGTGCTGCTGGCCCCCACGCAGACCACGGGGATCAACATCGAAGCCATGACCCTCCTGGTGGTGAGCGGGTATGCGGCGGCCATCGTCGGCCGCCTCAAGAACATCCCGGTCACCTTTGCCGCCGCCATCGCCATCGGCCTCGCCGAGAACTACGTCCTCAACTACGTCGAGCCCCATCTCCCGGCCAACCTCCAAACCGACGTGACCAGTGCGCTTCCCATGGTGTTCTTGTTCATCGCCCTGGTGACGCTGCCGTCGGTGCGGCTGCGGGCGGTGGGCCGCCTCACGTCGATGAAGGCCCCTCGCGTGGCCGGCGGGCGGGAGTCCCTGGTGGCCGGGGCGGTGTTCCTGGCGGTGGCCGTGGTGGTCGCCTTCGCCTTCGCTGACACCAATATCAAGGGCACCACGTTGCTCACTCTGGGCGGCATGGTGTTGACCCTGGCCATCGTGGGCCTGTCGCTCGTGCTGCTGACGGGGTACTCCGGACAGGTATCGCTCTGTCAGTTCTCGTTCATGGGTATCGGTGCCTTCATCATGGGAAAGATGGCAGGCGGGGGTTCGCTCCTCGGTCTGCTCGCGGCCACCGCCATCTGTGCCGGCGTGGGGGCGCTCATCGCGTGGCCGACCGTCCGGTTGACCGATCTCTATCTAGCGCTGGCCACCTTCGCCTTTGCTGACGCGGTGGCCACTGGGTTCTTCGCTGACGGCCATATTTACGGTTCTGGCGGTCTCATAGTCGGCCGTATCGTCCTGCCCGGTCTGTCACTGGGCAGTGACACGGCCGAGTTCCTCCTGGTGGCGGTGTTCTTCGTCCTGTGCGCGTGGCTGGTCCTGGCCATCCGGCGCAGCCTGTTCGGCCGACGGTTGGTCGCAGTCAGCGACTCGCCCGCGGCCTACGCCACGGTGGGGCTCGACATCGGCTTCACCAAGGTGGCGGTCTTCGCCATCGCGGCCGGCATGGCCGGACTGGCCGGGGGCCTCTACGCCACCGTGCAGCAGATCGTGGGCACTACCGACTTCGACATCTTCCCCGGCATCATCTTCGTGCTCTTCGTCACCATCTGGAGCATCCGGACGGTCTCGGGCGCCTTCCTGGCCGCCCTCACCTACGTGGCCCTCAATCAGATCTGGCCCAGCAGTATTGGAATCTTTGCCGGCATCGGCATCATCCTTATCGGCCGGGCCGCCGGTGGCATCCTCGGGATCGAGGCCCTCCACGTCCGCCTCCCTTGGGTGAAGGCGCCGTCGGGAGCTTCGGACCTGTCTGGCCAGTTCACTGCACTCGGTGGAACGGCCCTGGCCACGGAGGGCTCCCGTGCCGCAAGCTGAGTCCAACCCCAACGTCGCCACCGTCACCGACAACGCCACCGTCACCGACAACGCCACCGACGTGCTCACCATCGAGGGTGTGGCTGTCCGCTTCGGCGGTGTGGCCGCCTTGAGCGACGCCAATCTGACAGTCAGAGCCGGGACGGTCACTGGGCTGATCGGACCGAACGGGGCGGGCAAGACCACCCTGTTCAACGTGATCAGCGGTCTCCAGTCGCCCGACCGGGGAACGGTTCGGCTGCTCGGAACCGATATCACCGGGATGAAGCCCGATCGCCGAGCCCGGCTCGGCCTGGCCCGCACCTTCCAGCGCCTCGAGTTGTTCGGCACCCTGTCTGCCGCCGAGAACGTACAGGTCGGCCTGGAGTCGTCGGTCAAGTGGTGGCAGTGGCGCCACGTGAAGCGTGCCTTCCCTTGGACCAAGCGCGAGGTCCCGACTCCGGACGGCGTTCCCCACGGCGAATCCACCGGCCCGGGCTCGACGGCCGCCGTCACCGCCGAACGGATCCTCGAAGGTGTCGGCCTCGAGGGACTCGGTGCGCATCAATCCAGTGCCATGCCCACCGGTCTGGCCCGCATGGTGGAGCTGGCCCGGGCACTGGCCATGGCCCCCAAGATCCTGCTGTTGGACGAGCCCGGATCGGGGCTGGACGACGCCGAGTCCCAGGCCCTGGGTGAGCTGTTGACCACGCTGGCCGCCGGCGGTATGGGGGTGCTGTTGGTCGAGCACGACATGGAACTGGTCATGCGGATCTGCGACTACATCTACGTGCTCGACTTCGGGGACGTCATCGCTTCGGGCACCCCTGACGAGATCCGCCACGATCCCATGGTGCAGGCGGCCTACCTGGGTGCGGTGACTGAAGTCGATGGAGTCGTGTCAGCCGCAGCACCTGAACCACTGCCGAAGACGGGCACCGGACAGGGGCACGAGACGGGACAGGTTGGCGGGCGATGACCGACGGATCGACCACGAGCGCATCCGGGGCGACGACGAACACACTGTCGCCGAGCGTCAGCGTCCGAGGTGTGCGGGCCTCCTACGGCCGGATCGAGGTCCTCCACGGGGTCGACCTCGAAGTTCCTGGCGGCAGTGTCTTCGCCCTGCTGGGTCCTAACGGGGCGGGTAAGTCGACGCTGCTCAAGGTGCTGAGCGGTCGGATGCGGACGACGGCCGGCGAGGTCCTGGTCGGTGATGTCCCGATCGGAAAGACGCCATCGGAGAAGCTGGCCCGCCAGGGCATCTGTGCGGTCCCTGAGGGTCGGGGCATCTTCCCCAACCTCACGGTCCGGGAGAACCTCCGTATCTGGACCTATCGCGGCGGCATCACCATGAAGGACGTCGAAGAGCAGACGTACACCACGTTCCCGGTGCTCAAGGAGCGGCGTCGCCAGCTGGCTGGGACGATGTCCGGCGGGGAGCAGCAGATGCTGGCTATCTCACGGGCTCTGGTGACCCGGCCACGGGTGCTCTACCTGGACGAGCTCTCGATGGGCCTGGCCCCGTTGATCGTGGCCGAGCTCTACCAACTGGTCGGCACCCTGGCCCGCCAAGGGATGACCATCGTGCTGGTGGAGCAGTTCGTCACCACCGCCTTGGCCGTGGCCGACCACGCCGCCATCATGGTGCACGGCCGCATCGAGCAGCAGGGGACGCCAGCAGAGATGGCCGACGCCGCCCTCAGCATCTACCTGGCCTAGGTTCGCCAGCCTGGTGCTGAAGAACACACCAGTGATTGAAAAACTGGCGAGTGAAAAACTGG
>JBAXCY010000133.1:0-7853 GCA_037141235.1 Acidimicrobiales bacterium
AATCGAGCCCTAAGGAATCAATGGATTGTCGTGGTTTTCACAACATTGGTGGAGGCGATGGGACTCGAACCCACGACTTCGACCTTGCAAAGGTCGCACTCTAGCCAACTGAGTTACGCCCCCGTATGTGACGGGTAGTGCTCTATGAGCACTGTCACCGTACCAGTCGGCCCCTGCGGTGGCGGTCGACTGGTTGCAGGTTGTCGCATCCTCCTCGTACGGTCCTGGTCGACAGGCAACGGATCGCCTTCGCCGGCCGAACCGCTGGCTGGCCCGGCGCAATGGTGCCGTTCGCTCCGAACTGGAGCCCCTTTCCACCGGGGCACCCGGCAACGGACCGGCTGCTCGCAATTTCAGGAGTACCCATGGCATCTGCACGGCATATCGATCGCGACGGACTACTCGACGCGTTGGCTCAAGGAGTCGCTGACCTCACCGACTCGGATCGGTGGCGGGCGCACCTCGAGGTCCAGGGGAGATTCCGCCGCTACAGCTTCAACAACACCTTCCTGATCGGGACTCAGTGTCCGGACGCCACGCGAGTGGCCGGCTTCGCCGCCTGGAAGAAGCTCGGCCGAACGGTGGTGCGAGGAGAGAAGGCCATCTGGATACTGGCTCCCCTGGTGGGACGGCGGACCCGTGCTGAAGAGGGCGAAGAGAAGCGCCCGATCTACGGGTTTCGTCCGGTCGCCGTATTCGACCTCGGACAGACCGAGGGCGATGACCTCCCAGAGGTCTGCCGGAACATGGAGGGGGATGCACCGGCGGGCTATTTCGATGCCCTGGCTGGTCTGGGCGCCGCGATGGGCTACTCGATCGAGGGTACGGAACTACCGGGCACCATCAACGGGGACTGCTCCTTTGACCTCCGGCGCATCCGGGTCGAGTCTCGGAACCAGCCATCCCACCAGGTAAAGACGCTCGTTCATGAACTGGCCCACGCCATGCTCCACGAGGGGCAGGCCGACCGGGCACTGGCTGAACTCGAGGCCGAGTCGACGGCGTACGTTGTCTGTCGGAGCCTGGGCCTGGACTCAGGGGACTACTCGTTCGGCTATCTGGCCAAGTGGGCTGGGGGTGGGGCTGAGGCGGTGGCCTCGATTACCTCGTCGGGAGCCCTCATCCAGCGGACGGCAGGGAGCATCCTGGACAGCCTGGAACTCGGCGACACCGGCGACACCGGCGACACCGGCGACACCGGCGACGAGGCGCCAGTAGGGGCGTCCGAGGCTGCCTGACCTGACCTGACCTGACCTGACCTGACCTGACCGGACCGGACCGGACCGGACCGGCACCCCGGTGGCTCAGCCGAGGGGCTTGGCCCGATCGATGGAACGCACGATCTCTTCCCAGGCGGCCTCCACGCCGTCGAATCCGCCGACCTCTGTCCGCTTGTGCGGCTCCAGGTCCTTGTAGACCTCGAAGAAGTGGGCGATCTCAAAGGTCAGGTGCGGGGGCAGTTCGTCGAGTGTGTGCACGCCCTCCCACATCGGGTCCCCGACGGCTACACAGATGATCTTGGCATCTGGTCCCTTCTCATCGGTCATCCAGAAGACGCCGACGGGCCGGCTCTCCACCATGCAGCCGGGAAAGGTCGGCTCGTCCAGCAGCACGAGAGCATCGAGTGGGTCGCCGTCTTCGGCCAGCGTGTCGGGCACGAAGCCGTAGTCGGCTGGGTAGAAGGTGGCCGAGAAGAGGCGGCGGTCGAGCCGGAACACGTGGTTCTCATGGTCGTATTCGTACTTGTTGCGGCTCCCACGAGGGATCTCCACCATGACATCGATCGTGCGATCGGGGCTCATGAACTCTGCTCTCTTCTCGGTACTTCGTCGGCCCCCATTGTGACGTACCGGCGGCCACCTTCGATCGGGGCTGGCGCGCTACTCCGGTCCGCGTGGAACACACCGACGGATCGAGGGAGGCGCTTGCTAGCCTGACCCCGTGAGCAATGAACCCGTCCATGCCGACATGACCGGGAACGATGCGAGCGCAGAGCCCCAGTACTTCGCCCGTCAGCTCTCCGATCTCGACTTCAACGACCGCCTGCTGGACCTGGTGGACGAAGCCGACCTACCGCTCCTCGAGCGGGTCAAGTTCCTGGTCCTGTTTTCCGAGCGCATCGATGAGTTCTTCCAGGTCCAGGTGGCGGGCCTCCGTCGCCAAGTAGTCGCCGGAATCACCTCTCGAGCGCTCAACGGCAGCACGCCCGAACAGCTGCTGGCCGACGTGAGGGCATCGCTCGAGCGGATGGTCCGTCGCCAGGAGACACTCTTGCTCGACACGTTGACCCCGGCATTGGCGGCAGAGGGCATCGAACTGAGCCATTGGGAGAGCCTCGACGAAGCTGACCGCACGTATCTGCATGATCTGTTCGATCGGCTCATCCTGCCGGTGGTGACCCCACTGACCGTGGACCCGAGCCACCCGTTCCCCTATATCTCCAATCTCTCCCTCAACATCGGGGTGGAAGTCCGCAGCCGCCAAGATGGCACCTCCCGGTTCGCCCGGGTCAAGATCCCACCCAACGTGGACCGGCTCCTGCCGCTGCCCGGCGGCCAACGCTTTGTGCCGCTCGAACAGGTGATGGTGGCCTTCTTGGACGAACTCTTCCCGGGGATGGATGTCGGTGAAGCCTGCGTCTTTCGAGTCACCCGCGACGCTGACCTGGCCCTCGATGACGACGCGGCCGACGACCTCTTGCTGGCGCTGCAAGAAGAGCTCCGCCGCCGACGGTTCCTGCCGGTGGTCCGCCTGGAGATCGACTCGCGCACCTCCGAGGCATCCATCGACCGGCTGACCGACGAGCTGGGTCTGGGCCAAGACGACGTCTATCGCTTCGCCGGCCCGCTCGGCTTGGGGTGCCTGTGGGCCATCCACGGCCTGGAGCGGCCCGATCTGCACGATCGACCGTGGACTCCTTTGGTTCCCCCGGCGTTCACTTCGGTAGAGCGCGATGAGGATGCCAGCATCTTTGCCGTCCTCGATCGCCAAGACGTGCTGGTCCATCATCCTTACGACTCGTTTTCGGCATCGGTCGAGGAGTTGATGAACGAGGCATCCGAGGACCCCCATGTGCTGGCTATCAAGCAGTGCCTCTATCGGACCTCAGGTGACAGCCCGGTGGTGGCTGCCCTGATCCGAGCGGCCGAACGGGGCAAACAAGTGGCCGTGCTGGTCGAGGTCACGGCCCGCTTCGACGAGGAGGCCAACATCGGCTGGGCCCGAGCCCTCGAAGAAGCGGGCGCCCATGTGATCTACGGGCTGATGGGACTCAAGACCCACGCCAAGACCACGCTGGTGGTGCGACAGGAGGGTGATGCCGTCCGGCTCTACTGCCACGTGGGCACCGGCAACTACAACCCCAAGACGGCCCGCATGTACGAAGATCTGGGGATCCTGTCGTCCCGGCCCGAGCTGGGGGCTGACGTCACCCGGTTCTTCAACTACATCACTGGGTTCAGTCAGCCTCCGGACTACCAAGAGCTGGTGACGTCTCCCGGTGGAATCCGCAACCGGGTGGTGGAGCTGATCGACGAGGAAGCCAAGGCTGGCCCCGACGGGCGCATCGCCATCAAGGTGAACGGCCTCGACGATGTGACGGTCATTGATGCGCTCTACCGGGCCTCACAGGCCGGAGTGCCGATCGAACTGATCATCCGCGGGATCTGTTGCCTGCGGCCTGGGGTGCCTGGACTGTCCGAGACGATCCGAGTCCGCTCCATCGTGGGCCGCTTCCTCGAGCACTCGCGAATCCTGCGGTTCGGAGGTGCTGGCGACCGCCCAGCCGTGTACTACATCGGCTCCGCCGACCTTCGCCGACGCAATCTGGATCGGCGCGTCGAGGCGATGATTCCGGTGGCCGATGCGGAGGCCGTGTCCCGCCTCGAGCAGATTCTCACCCTCAACCTGGCCGATGATGTTCAGTCGTGGTCATTGGCTGGAGACGGCCTGTGGAGCCGGATTCCGACCGTGGTCGGGAATGCCACCCAGCCCGCCCTGGAAGAGGCGGCCCTGGCCCGGGGTGATCTGCTGGACCGACCCCGAGGGTCACTGGTGTGAGTTACGCAGCAAGGTGCGGTCAGCGGATCGAGCCTGCTGCCCCAAGTTGCACTTGTCTCATGTTAAGAGGTAGTAACTAAAACATGACTATTCGTTCGGCGGCATCTTCCCGTCTGCTGTCAGTGCTCAGCGCCCTAGTTCTGGGAGGCCTTGCCTTGTCGGCCTGCGGAAGTTCTTCGGCAAGCCCTCCGCCTACGACGACCATGGTCCTCCAGCAGTCGGCACCGACCTTCCACGTCAATCCGGTCGCAACCAGCGGGGCCCAGGTCGGCGACACCGCCACGTTCGAAGCCCCGCTGTTCCAGAACGGTCGTGTAGTGGGCGAGTTGAGCGGGTCCCGGACACTGGTCCAGACGTCCAAGGATCTTTCATGGGCCACGCCGGCGAGAGTTCAGGGGCATACGGCTGGCCAGGCGCTCAATCTGTGGTTTACGACGGACATCTTCTACATCTTTGGCAAGGGCTCGATCCAGACACAAGGTGAGCGATTCGCCCCCGAAAACACCGATCCCACCGCTCTCCCGCAGATCCAGATCTCGGTGGCGGCGCCGATGGCCGTCATCGGAGGAACCAGGCAGTTCGCATTTGCCCATGGGCAACTGAACAGCCTCCGCCATGCGGACGGGACGTATACGCAGACCTTCACGCTCCGCCTCGGCAACTAACTGGCCGCAGAAGGCGGGAGCGACTCCCCTCTGGACCGGTCACGCACGATTGGACATGTCGCAGAGGGGCCGCATCAGCCGACATGGCTGGGAACGATCAATACTGTGGGGGGAGGCCGGAGCGCCCTGGGTCAGGCCACAGTGGCCTGGATACGCGCCATGACCTCGTCGGTGAGCTTGGGCATGACCTCGAGTGCAGCCAGGTTCTCGTGGACCTGCTCGACCCGGCTTGCCCCGGTGATGACCGAGGATACGTTCGGGTTCTTGGCGCACCAGGCGATGGAGAGCTGGGCCAGGGTGCAACCGAGCTCGTCGGCAATCTCCTGGAGACGGGCGACGGTCTGGTTGCGGTCCGCATCAGTCAGCATGTCACGGAGCCACTCGTAGCCCGGCAGCGTGGCCCGTGATCCTTCGGGCACGCCGTCGAGGTACTTGCCGGACAGCAGACCCGAAGCCAGGGGACTCCAGGTAGTGAGACCGAGACCGATGCTTTCGTAGAGCGGGGCGTACTCCTGCTCCACCCGGTCCCGCCACAACAGGTTGTACTGCGGCTGCTCGACGACCGGCTTGTGGAGATGGTGGCGCTCGGCGATGTCCCAGGCCTCGCGCAGCGCCTCGGCTGGCCACTCGGAGGTGCCCCAGTAGAGGGCCTTGCCGGCCGAGATCATGTCCGACATGGCCCGCACCGTCTCCTCCAAGGGGGTATCAGGGTCAGCGCGATGGCAGTAGACCAGGTCGACGAAGTCGAGGCCGAGTCGGTCCAGCGAGCCGTCGATGGCCTGCATCAGGTACTTGCGGTTGAGGGTGTTGCGCATGTTGACTCCAGAGCCGAGCCCCCAGAAGATCTTGGTGGAGATCACATACGAGTTGCGATCCCACCCGAGTGACCGGATGGCCTCACCCATGATCCGCTCGGACTCTCCGCCGGCATAGGCCTCGGCGTTGTCGAAGAAGTTGACCCCTGCGTCGTAGGCCGCGGACAAGCAGTCTTCGGCCAGGTTTCCTGCCAACTGGGGCCCGAAGGTCACCCACGATCCGAAGGACAGGACGCTGACCTTCAGGCCGGTTCCGCCGAGGCGTCGATACTCCATCTCCATGGTGGCTCCTTTGTAGGTGATCAGTCGGTGCGATCGAAGGCCCGTCGACCAGAGGGTGGCGGGCGACCGAATCCTAGAGTGTGCGATGTTAGAGCGGAGCGCCGTTGGGGTTGGACCGCTGACCCGAGCCGACGATGAGCCTGGAAGGAGGAGACCGGGTGGCTCAAGCGGCTAGGGGACCGGAAACGCCACGCACTGTGCGCCAGGGGTACGGTGAGAACACTGTGAGTAGGTCCATTCCCGTCCACGATCACCTCCATGAGGTCCACACCGTGGAAGACGTGCTGGCTCTGGTGCGCGAGCACGGCGGCCGGGTCACCAGCTCCCGGCGGCTGCTCCTCGAGGCACTGTTCGACAATCCGGGCCACAGGACGGCTGAAGAGTTGGCCCAGACGGTCCAAGCCCAGGCACCTGATATCGCCCTGTCCACCATCTATCGGAACCTCGAGGAGTTGGAGAAACTGGGCGTAGTCGTCCACTCCCACCTCGGCCACGGCCCAGCTACCTACCATCTGTCCGAAGGCGCCCACTGCCACTTCGTCTGCCAGGACTGTGGGACAGCCGTGGAGGCACCAGACGAGCTCTTCACGACCTTGGCTGACGCGGCACGCGACCGGTACGGATTCGAGATCGACACGCGGCACTTCGCCATCCTCGGACGGTGCGCGAACTGCAGAAAAGGGAGCGAACCATGACGCACCACGGAAACAGTATCGATCGCACCGACGAGTGGGACCAGATGCGGGCCAAGTACTTGCGACCGATGGGCGAGCGCCCCCAGTCGTCCGCTCGCGGGCTTCATCACTTTGCCTTGATCTCGAGCGACGTGGAGCGGACCATCACCTTCTTCCAGGACCTCCTCGAGTTCCCACTCGTCGAGTTGTTCGAGAACCGGGACTACCGCGGGTCGACCCACTTCTTTTTCGATATCGGCAACGGCAACTACCTGGCCTACTTCGACTTTCCCGATCTTGATCTCGGTGAGTACGCCGAGGTGCTCGGTGGGCTCCATCACATCGCCATCAGCGTCTCGCCCGAGCAGTTCGAGCGCCTGGTGGCCAAGTTGCAAGCAGCCGACGTCGACGTCCACATCGTCAATGGGGACTCGGCGTACTTCCCCGGGCCGGACGGCGAGCGGCTGGAGCTGCTCAGCTACCCGCTGCACGACATGTACGGCAGGATCGTCGGGTAGTGACCGACGGGGGTGCTGCCTGGGCGGACGCACCGGTGACCGTGGTGCACGGGCTCGATGTGGAGCTAGCCGACGATCCCGACGGCACCAGGTCGATAGTGCTGGAGACCACCACGGCTGGCGAAGTCGGCATTTGGGAGATCGACCCAGGAACCGTCCGAGACATCGAAGTCGACGAGATCTTCGTCGTCCTGTCCGGCCGGGCCACGATCCGAATCGAGGGATCGCCCGAAACAGTGGTGACTACCGGTGACATCGTGCGACTGCAGGCCGGAGCCAAGACCACCTGGATCGTCACGGAGCGCCTACGCAAGCTCTACCTGACCTGGGATGCCACAGGCGGCTGAGCAAGTATCGCCAGGCCGGAGCCGGGGAGGTCGGTGGCGAAATAGTCTGGACCCATGAGCCTCTCCCTGACCGCGGGTGCCGTGGAGCCAGTCATTGCCGGGCTGCTCGGTGCCATCGACGTCGATGGGGGTCCGACTGACGAGCAGCTGACGGTGCTGCGGATCTTGGCTGCCCACCTGTGGGACCACCAGACGATGGACCTGGATGCCATCGCCACACTGGGACCTGACGCGCTAGCCGCCGCAGTGGTTGACCCGGTGGACCGCCGTCGATTCCACGAGGTCCTCGTGGTCCTCGAGGTGTGCCGCCACCCGCTGAGTGCAGCGCAGGTGGCATCGGTGGAGCGCTACGCCGAAGTACTGGGGGTCGATGGACCAGACGGAGCGCTCTTCCGGACGTTCGTGGACACGGGCCGTGAGCGGGCGGCGGCCGACTACGCCCGGTTCCTGCGGGGCAGCCTCGATGATCGCGAGGAGCCAGGGCTGGCGGGCG
>JBAXCY010000134.1:0-7832 GCA_037141235.1 Acidimicrobiales bacterium
CAGTCGGTTGGACCCACCCAGCCCCATCAGTACCAAGCGACCACCAGGAGACCACCAGCTGACCCGAGCCAACATCGTTCGCGTCACACCCTCCTGTCACCATTGGCACATGACGCGATTCAGCAGGGGGTGGGATGTGGAGTGCAATCTGATAAAAGACTCAGGAACTTGTAGCCCGTTCCATTTCACAATCATTTGCAATATCTCACCGAGACCGATAGCATATGGAATGCGATCAAGAGTGGACGAGGCACCTGGGCCGAAGACTCCACCCCCTACTCCTGTTTTGGGAGAGTGGGAATGCCAAGGCGATCGCACAGAGGACAGATCATGCAGCATCAGAAGCAACAGACTTCAGCGCACCACGCTCTCGTCGGATACCAGACTGCCTCGTGCACGTCCGGCCCCGTCGAGGGCCTGCGCCAAGGTTGGGGCCCGCCCCTCCTACTCAGCAATATCACGAATGCCCTGGCCGTTACCGGGTCTAGCGCTAACGCTGGGCGTCCGTCACCGGTTCATGCCGGACCGACGGGCCACCCGGGACCAGCTGACGGCGCGCTGATGCGCCCGGTGGTCCTGTGGCGAATGCCCAGGGTCACCAGCTGATCGGCGGGGTCTACCCCGCTTTGGCCTCCTAGGCCCCACCAGCACTTCTCTCCGGCGCCGAGTGCGTCCCCGCAGGCCCTCTCAGGCCTGAGTGCTGCCTCCCCATCCCCGACATAGATGGTCAACCGCTCTCGATTGATCTTCTTTGTCGACCCCACAGATACCAACTCCATTCACATCTTTCGAAAGGAACCCCACAATGACCATTCACGCACAGCTGACCCCATCTGCAACTCCAGACACATGTGGCGCATCCCGACGAGCTCGGCTCGAGCACCCCGCCGGCAGTGCACGTTTCGACCTCGTGCCCGACCAGGTCGTGGCATCGGAACCGTCACGAAGGGGACTGGCACTCCGCCTGGAGTCGGCGCTGGCCGACCTCAGCGCAGCCGGCAGTCGACTCGACCCGTCACTGGTCACCGCCCTGGCTCACCTCGACGTCTGGGGTGGCGAGCACCTGGCCACAGCGGCCGCCGACCATCTCGTCCGGTGCCTCGAAGAGCTGGCCGACCCGGAGGTGCGCCCGTGGCTGCTCCCGGCCCGGGCCGATCCGGACGGACCCGTGCAACTGACCCTCCTCTGACCGCCGGCTCACTCGGCGATCCGTTCACCCACCAACACCACCCAACACCGACCACCCCACACCGACCACCCACTCAACACCGACCCTCGGCTCCTGAAAGGAACCCCACAATGACTATCCAGACCACTGACCCCACCAGCCCCTCCAACACCACCGAAACCAGCAACTCCGATCCACTCGCCGGGCGTCCCCACCTTGCCCATCTGTCGATCTGCGGCACCTGCCACACCCTCTTCGGCGAGGGCCCCGAGCCCTGGCAGCGCCAGCTGTGCGACTGCGCCTCGGAGTGGGAACGCTGCGTCCTGGCCGAGGAGGCCTTCGATGCCACCGGTGTGGCCTGGAACCGGATAGCCGAGGTGTGCCGGGGCTGCGGAGCCGAGGTGGTCGATGCCTCCGATCCCTTCGCTCTCTGGTTCTGCTCCACCTGCGTGTATTGGACCCAGTCGATTAACCGGGGTCACGGACATGCCGCCATCCCACTCGGTCGACACACTGAGGTGAGTCGACTGCCGGACGAGCCCGGCGAAGACGCCAGCCAAGACGAGCGCACGGCCGCCGCCAAGTTGCAGTACTTCGTCGGCCAGTCCTTCGGGATCAACCGCCGAGGCCGCAAGGTAGTGGAGGCCCACCTCGATCGGGCCGGCGTCCCGTCGGGTCAGAACGTCCTGTTGGGCGAGTACCTCCGAGCCGTCCGCTCCGACTGGGTCGACCAGGAGTACCTCTTCACCCAACTGGTGCTCGATCTCGACCTCCAACGGTTCTGGCGCTGTTACGGCCATACCGCTCTCGAGCTCGACTGGGTCACCGAGGTCGGCCCCGTGGAGACCTACGTGGCCACCGTGGAGTCACCATGGCGCTACCCGGACGGACGCGACGGCACCACCTCGCTCGCCCTGCGGGTGGTGGCCACCAACTCCGGCGCGTGGTTGTGGGAGCTCAGCGTCGGGCCTGAGGCGGCCAACGAGAGCGACCGCATCCTCCACACCGGGGTCGGACCGTGCGTGGGCGATGCCGCCCACGAGTGCGGCTGGGCCTCCCTCCACACCATCGGACGCGAGTACGAGCGTCGAACGGGCCACCCGAGCGCACTGGCTCCCCTGACACCGGCCGTGACGTCTGGCGATGACCACGCCAGCGACCCCGACCCCACCATCGAGGAGGCCCGGACCCCGCGTCCCCTCGGTGGATCGCCGTGCTGGTGACCGGTGCCGTAGGGCGCAGGCACCGCGCACAGCACCGGCTCTGACTGCCACCTGACCCACTTCCGACTCTCACATCGAAGCCACTCCCACGACTCTCACGAAAGGACACCCAACACCATGAGCACCAACGACACAACGACCGAGGCGCTGGCCATAGCTGCCGCCATCGGCACCCCCACCATCCTGTGGGGACCCCCCGGCTCGGGCAAGACCTCTGTGGTCCGAGCCCTGGCCGAACTCTGGGCCCTCCACTTAGAGGTGGTGGTGGCCTCCATCCACGACCCCACCGACTTTTCCGGTCTGCCCGTGGTGACCGACGGTGGGGTCTCACTGGCCCCGCCGGCCTGGGCCCGTCGACTGGCCGATGTCGGATCGGGGCTGCTCTTCCTCGATGAGCTGACCACGGCGCCGCCCGCCGTCCAGGCCGCCCTGCTGCGGGTGGTGCTCGAGCGCACCGTTGGCGACCTCACCCTGCCCGACGAGGTCCGCATCGTGGCCGCAGCCAACCCGCCCGAGCAGGCGGCCGACGGCTGGGACTTGGCCGCACCACTGGCCAACCGGTTCTGCCATCTCACCTGGACGGCCGATGCCGCTGGCTTCGCCCGAGGCCTCATCGGTGGCTGGCCTGCACCCCACCTGCCCACGCTTCCGCCCGGGTGGGAGGTCGGGCTGCCGGCAGCCCGGGGACTGCTGGCTGCCTTCATCTCGGCCCGACCCAGCCTGCTGCTGGCCGTACCCGAGGCCGGTGCTGCCGGACTGGCATGGCCGAGCCCTCGCTCCTGGGACCAGGCGGCCCGCCTGTGGGCCGCGGCCGGTGCTGCCGGGGCATCAAGTGAGACCAAGGCCTCCTTGGTGGTGGGAAGTGTCGGCGAAGGTCCAGCCATCGAGTTCTTGACCTGGACCGCCGAGTGCGACCTGATCGATCCCGAGGTGCTGCTGGCCGACCCGTCCGGGTATGTGCTGCCGGCCCGGGGTGACCGAGCCCTTGCCGTCCTCTCCGGGGTGGCGGCGGCCGTAGTGGCCGACCCGACCGTGGAGCGGTGGCAGGCGGCCTGGGAGGTCGTGGGCGGCGCAGCCTCGACCCATCCCGACGTAGCCGCGGTTGCGGCCCGTGCGCTGGCCACCTGTCGTCCCGATGGTGCGGTGGCACCTCCGGCCGCCGCAACGCTGGCCCCGGTGCTGCGCACTGCCGGGCTCCTGCGAAAGGGGACGGGATGACGATCACTGCACCTTCTGTTGGTTCCCCCACTGCTTCCTCCACCACCGCTTCCTCGACCACGGGGGTGCGGTTGGCCGGGGCGCGGCTGTGGGCCGCCCAGCGCTTCCCCTACTTCGCCACCGGACTCTTCGCCTTGACCTTGGTGGAGCGACCAGACATCGGATCCGTCACCGCTGATTCTCGGTGGCGCGTATACGCCGACCCTGAGGTGGTGGCCACCTTGACCACCGCACAGCTGGGCACAGCCCTGGTGCACCACCTCGGCCACCTGCTGCGTGACCACGCCCGCCGCGGGGTTGAGGCCGGTGCTGCCGATATCTGGTCCGACCAGTGGAACCTGGTGGCCGACTGTGAGATCGACGACGACCTGGTGGCCGACGGCGGCCGGTTCGCCGAACCTCCGAGACTGCCCAGTGACTTCGGCTGGGAGGACAGCCAGCTGGCCGAGACGTATCTGACCCTCCTGACTCGCCAACCAGCACCGGACGACGGTGGTGACGACGATGACAGCTCCGACGGTGACGATGCAGCCATCGAGGGTCCGGCGGGCCAGGACGCCGATGGAGGCACCAACGACCAGGGCGAGGAGGGATCCGGCGAGGGAGCCGAGAGTGATGCAGGAAGTGATTCCGGCAGCGATGCAGGAAGTGCCTCCGGAACCGACTCCGACAGCGATGCAGGAAGTGGCTCCACCTCCACCTCCGGCACCCCCACCCGTCCCCGGACCATCGACTGCGGCAGCGCCGCCCACGGCCAGGCCCGTCCGTGGGAGGCGACCGACGACGACGCCCCTGCCCTCGACCCGGCCGACGCTGCTTTGGTGCGCCGGTGTACCGCCAACGCAGTGGTGGCCCACGCCAAGGAGTTCGGCACCGTGCCCGCTGGCCTGCTGCTGTGGGCCCAAGTCGCCCCGGCAACCGTCGACTGGCGAAAGGTCCTGGCCTCCGTGATCCGCCGAGCGCTGAAGCGGACCGCCGGTTCGTCCGACTTCACCTTCGCCCGCCGATCGAGGCGCTCGGCCGCCTTGCCCGGTGTGATTCTGCCCGGACTGTTCCGCCCCTCGCCCGAAGTGGCGGTGGTGGTCGACACCTCCGGATCGATGGGTGCCGAGGAGCTGTCCGACGCCCTGGGCGAAATTGACGGAATCTTGGACCGGGCCGGCCTGGCCACCCGCCGGGTGCCGGTGCTGGCGTGCGACGCCGAGGTCGGGGCCATCACCCTGGCCGCCCGCGCCTGCGACGTCGACCTGACGGGTGGGGGAGGCACCGACTTGCGGGTCGGGATCGAGGCCGCCACCCGTCTGCGGCCGCGGCCCCACGTCGTGGTGGTCCTGACCGACGGCTGCACCCCGTGGCCCGCCGTCGCTCCTCGCGGTACCTCGGTGGTGGTCGGCCTCATCGGCGAAGAGGACAGTTGCTGCGAGTCCAGTGTTCCGTCTTGGGCTCGGACCGTGGTGATCAGGCGATCGACATGATCGAAACCTTCGAGCTGCCCGTGGCCTGCAACGGGGACACCCATCGGGTGGAGATCCGCGTCGATGCCCGCCAGCGGGTCCGGTGCGTGCTCCACGATCACGACCAGGTGGTGGAGGATGTCCTCGAGGCCTTGGGAGGCCCGGCCACCGCCTGCAGCCTTGCCGAAGGTGCGGTGCGGTCGCTGCGCAGTCAGGTCCCTTCGGCCGCCGACCGGGTCGCATGGGTGCGCCTGGGAGTTACGGCCCCGTTTCTCTATGCAGGCTGGCAGAGCGCAGGGGTCACCAGCCCTCGGATGGCCAAGCGTTGGTTGCGCGTCGTGTCAGCGAGCGAGCCCGCTGCAGTTGGCTGGGATGTATGGACGAAGGTCCTGGACTGGAAGCTCCGCGGCTTTGCTACTCCGACCTCGGCGGGCCCGTGGGCTCGCGCTGGCTGTCATCCGTTGACCGCCAGGCAGTGGGTTGCGGCTGGCCAGACAGTGGCTGGCGCCCAGGAGTGGTTCGACTTCGGCGTCGACACACCAGCTGAAGTCGCTGGCTGGCGCGCATTGGGCGCGCACTTGCCCCAAGAGACAGCGCAGTGGCTGGCGGCTGGGGTCTGTTCGGGCACCGAGGCACTGCTGTGGTCCAAGCTCGGGGTCACCCACCCGGCCCACGTAGTGCGCTGGCTGTCTGCCGGGGCGATCGATGCCGACGACGTGTTGTTGTGGGTGCGATGTGGCATCGACATCAGCGGCGGCGCCGGCCCTGAGGCAGTCGAGGACTGGCTGCAGGCGACCTCGTCGGGCAATGTAGCCCGGTCGTGGCTGTCCGCCGGCCGCCACCTGCCCGGTGGCATCACCCGGTCCGGCGTCGCCCCTTGGCAGGCCGTCGGTGTCCACACCGGAGGCTGCCTGGGAGGATGGCTCTCCGTCGGGGTGACCCGGCCCGAAGAAGTGGCCGCTTGGTGGGAGGCCGGGGTGACCGATGTGGCCAGTGCTGGCGAGTGGGCCCGGGCCGGCGTGCGTTCGTTGGCGGATCTGGAGCGCTGGGCCGCGGTTGGGATCACCTCGAGCGCCGAGGCCCTCTCGTGGGTAGACCCGGTCTTCATCACCTGCATCGAGGAGGTGGGGGCCTGGCGGGCTGCCCGCTATCGGAGTCCCGAGTGGGCCCGCCAGGTCCTGTTGTCCGACCGGTCCCAGGTGCCAGACAACGTTCGGACCGTCCGGGCCCGGGAGAGGCGGTTTCTCCTCGGTGTGGGAATCACCCCCCAACGCGGGCCGACCGATCAGCCGGGTTGGGTGCCCGGGGCTCGTCTTGGGGCGCACCCTGATGCGGTGGTGTCAGAGCGCTACTTCTACGCCTTCGGCTACCCGTGTCGTCCCGAGGCTGCCACCGAAGTGGTCGAGCAGGACTTCGATGCTCGCGGAACAGAGATCTCCCGCCACTATCGGTCGTGGTTCCCTGACCCTCGCCACCGGTCTGTTGGATCTGCGGAAGGGGGCAGCCATGCTTGATGGTTCGTCGTCTGACGGTTCGTCTCGTGGCTCAGATCCTCGTGGCTCAGAAGCGGCGACCTGGTTCGCCCGGGGTGTAGGTGCACTCGGCCTAGCCGTTGGCGAAGTGGTGGTGCGGCTCGTGTTCCACGTGCCCAGCAGTGCGGCAGATCTGCTGGTCTTCGTCGGGATCGGCGCCGCCATCTGGTGCTTCTCTCAGTGGTGGCGGACGGTTCGGCATCCCATCGTGTCGCCAGCAGCCAAGCGCACCTTCGCTCTGTGGTGGACCGGGGGCGGGGTGGCGCTGTTCGCCATCGGGGCCGTCCTGGCCAGCGGACCCGATGGGGGACAGTCGACGGTGGCTGCTGGATTCGTACTGGCCGGCATCGCTGCCGTCATCGGGTTCTGGGGTGCGGTGTTCGCCGTCCGGTTCTCACAGGCGCTGGGCGACGAGTTCACCACTGCCACCACACCGGTGCCGTCGCCCGCCGAGATCGCGGCACTGCTCGAGGCCGAGTGGGGTCGACCGGCATCGGTGGTCGAGGTAGCGGCCGTCCATCAGATGCTCACCTCAGCCAGATACGAAGCCCTGCTCACCACCGGCCTGACTCTGGGCGCGCTCTACCTGATGGACCACAACCTGCACCACGACCGGTGATGCAGGCCTACGCGGAAGGACAGTGATCGATGACTCCACCTGTATGCACTCGCTGCGGAGCGTCACTCGACAACAACCGGACGCAGTTCTGCGTCGTGTGCGGGGCCCCCGAGGGCCTGGCACCCCACTGGAGCACCACCCGAGGAGGCCTGGGTCCCGGTAGTGATCCCGGGGACTCAACGGAGATCGAGCCGTGGAGGCGTTCTGCCGAGGAACCCGTCCACGAGGTCGTGCCTCCTCCATCGCCGGCTGCCTCAGTGTCGCCTGCCTCGGTGTCGTCTGCATCGTCGGACGGGTCACCGTCGGCGTGGCGGCGGTTCCGCAACCGGTCGACGGTCCTGGCCATCGTGGTGCTGCTGGTCGATGGGGCCGTCTACTTTCTGCTGCGGTATCTGGACATGTCGAGCCAACTGGTGAACCACATTGGCGAGTATGCGTTCATCTATCTGGCCGTGCTGTGGCTGGGGATCGTCGTTCTGTCGTACACGCAGTTCTTGGGCGACTCAGCCCAGGCCGGTTACCGGGCCCTGACTCCGGTTCCGACACCTCAAGAGATCGCTGCTCAGCTCCACGGCGAACTGGGCCGGCCTCCGACGCTGGTCGAAGTGGCGGCCGTCC
>JBAXCY010000135.1:0-7802 GCA_037141235.1 Acidimicrobiales bacterium
GTGTCCTCCGCTCTCGCTGGCTTAGTAACCGCAAGAATCGGAGGCCACGGGGCCTCAGTGGTGGATGCCTATGGGAGGGTCACCGGCTGAACACCACCCCACGCCTCAACGCGAAGAGCCGCTAATCGTTCTGCCGTCTAGGCGAGGAGGCGTCGGACCCAGTGGAGAGGATCGGCGACGAGCGCTACTTCGGGCACCTCCGAGGTGAAGGCTGGAAAATCGACCGAATCGGAACGGTCAGTCGTGGATCGCTGGGCCGTACTGGACGTCGTAGGCGTCGGCCAGTTCGTACAGGGCCTTCTTGCCATCCCCGCGGAACGAGGACCCGTGCATCAGTGCCAGGGTATTTGGCTCCAGATCGCCGAGCATTCGCATGATCGCAGTGGTGTCTGGCGCAAGGGATGTGCTTCGAAACAGCGCCTCTGCTTCCATCGCCGGACCGACGATGTCGCTCTCGGTGACCGCTGGACCATTGCCCAAGTGGGTGAAAAGGTCGCCACATAGAAGAGTGCCGGTCGTCTCTTCGAACATCACTCTCGCGTCCCATCCGTGAGGAACGTGGGGAGTATCGATGTGTCGCAATCGGCGACTTCCGAGCTCCAATACCTCGCCGTCCGCCATGGCCAAGGGTGCCCGATCCGCCATCTCCTGAATCGACACGAGGCAACTCAGCGCACCTTGTGCAACCTCGGCATTGGGCGCTGCCTCTAAAAACTGATTCATCGAACCGCACTCGTCGGACTCGACATGTCCAAATGTGATCCAGCGGAGCGATGCGACTGGCAGAACAGTCTCGATCGCCTCGCAAACGGAGGGGAACATCGATCGATGGCCCGTATGGAAGAGCAGCGGCATCTCATCATCGATCAAGAACTGATTGAACGTGAATCCCTCGGGCCCGATGTCTGGCACAAGGGTGGACAACCTGTAGATGGACGGCGCAATCTCCTCGACGGTGGTAGCCATGAGCAAGACTCCTCTTTCCAATGGGCCCGACCACCTAGTCCACTGCAGGTGGCACGGAAGCGGGCAGTCACTTGGGTGGCCACCTACCGAAAGACACTACCGGTTATGACGCCCCAACCTGACGAAAACATGATGACCCCAGCCCGAGACAGAAGAGGGTCAACCGTAAGCCCGACCACGCTCCGTGGCCGCCGGTCGCTCAGGAAGAGGATGGGTCAACCGTAAGCCCGACCACGCTCCGTGGCCGTCGGTCGCCCAGGAAGCGGCTTGTTCATCCGCAACCACCCTCGCTCCGAACCAGACAGTGACGCCAACCGGCGTTTGGGGCAATAGCTCGCAATCAGCAATCAACAGAGGAGAAACTAAATGAAGCATCGCATCTTGGGCTTGATAGGGGCAGCAGCCCTCGTGGCCGGGCTGGCAGTGACATCGGCTGGTCCCGCTGGCGCCGACTCGTGGTCCCGCGGAGGCGGTAGCCAGGCACCTTCGGCCAACCTGAACGTGGTACATGGCATTCCTGGTCTCGCTGTGGACATCTACGTTGTGAAGAACTTCAACGTCTCCCAGGCCAAGCAGCTAAGCAACGTCACCTTCGGCACTGCGGCTAATTTGAGCACGGCGTTGCCCGGATTCATCACTCCCGGCTTCTACATCATCGACATCGTCGCCCACGGCGGCAACCCGTTCAAGCCGGTCCTGCTGACCTCGACGTACCTCGGAGCAGGTCAGAGCAAGACAGCGGTGGCCTACATCAGCGCCTCCACTTCCGGCGTCGCCGGCAGTCCCACGTTGACCGTGTTCAACAACAACGTTTCGACGACCAATGGCCACGCCCGCGTGAGTGTGGCCCACACGGCAGTTGCCCCGACGGTCGGCGTGTGTGCTGCGGGCACGGTTCCTCTGGTCCCGGCGTTCTCCAACGGCCAACAGGCTGCTGCCGTCGTTCCGGCTGGCTCCTACAGCGTGACCGTCACGGCACCGAATGACTGCTCCACCGTGCTTGCCGGTCCGATCGGGCCGGTGACCCTGGCCGCCGACACGACCACGTTGGTCTATGCCATCGGCTCCTACCCGTCCACCTTCACCGTGGCCTCGCTGGTCATTCCCAATAACTCGACCCCTTCCTTCCCCGGATGGGGCGGTCACATCTGAGTCACTAACACCTTTCACCAGTGCCGCACGGAAGCACCGGACACAGCCGCAAGGCCGTGTCCGGTGCTTCTTGCTGTCGGAGGCAGGCAGTTGCGCGCCTAATGATGCCGATGCACGTCAGGGGGGTATCCCCGGCCGCCAGAAGCGGGGGACGGGCAGTCGTGTGTGCTGGTAGATCGAATCATCCGAGGAGCCAGATAGCCCGGAGTGCCGACGATCTAATCGGCCACGAACCCCAAGTGCTCCCAGAGCGCCGGGATCGTGCCGGTCATAGGTGGCCCTTGCGGTTCCGAGTCCGGCAAGACTGCACTGGCGGTGGCGAGGCCCGATACGGTGCCAAGGCGTGACACTCGTTCTCGTCAATGGCAATCCTGAGACGGCAGCAATCTGGCCGCCGCTCATCAGCGAGTTGGGGCGAGATGACACCTTGACCCTCTCCCCTCCGGGCTTTGGCGCACCGCTGCCCGACGGGTTTGGTGCAACCTTTGACGACTACGTGGCCTGGCTGACTGGGGAGCTTGAAGACATCGGCGAACCGGTTGACCTGCTCGGCCACGACTGGGGTGCCAACTTCACCATTCGGTTGGCGTGCGAACGACCAGACCTGCTTCGTTCGTGGTCCGTTGACACGGCTGGGTGCTTCGCTCCGGGTTACCTCTTCGATGATGTGCCCTGCCACGTCTGGCAGACACCTGGTGCTGGAGAAGCGGCCATCGCCGGATGGCTGGCACTGGGGGTCGAGGATCGAACCAGCATCAACGAGTCGATGGGCATGACGCCGGAGGTGGCGGGAGCACTGGCCGAAGCCCTTGATGACGACATGGGTCGATGCATCCTCGCTCTCTACCGCTCCGTACCTGAAGCGGTGCTCTCGCATTGGGGGCAGGAGGTCTCCGCAGCTTCGGCTCGACCCGGTCTCGTCATCGTTCCCGCCGAGGACGAGTACACCGGCGGTGAGGCCCGGCATCGCTGGATCGCCGAGCGGGCTGGAGCGAAGGTCGCCGTCCTGGAAGGGGTCGGCCACTGGTGGATGGTGCAAGATCCCGTCGCTGGTGCAGCCGCGTTGCGGCGGTTCTGGGATGGGATCTAGAGGCTGGCAATGCATGTGGAGATCACGTTCCGCTGACTGCATTTGGGGAACCCCTAAACGCTGGCTTGGAGATCCACTTCGCACGGTAAACAATGCCCAGCGGGCCGGGTCGCAATCCTGATGATGACCGGTCATCTGCGACCCGACGCCCGGGCAGGGCGCCCCGGCCGAGAATCGAACCCGGGTTTCCGCTGAGTCAGTGCAGGACCGTCATCCAGACCCAGGGCCCATCACGGAAACTAGGTGGGGGCTGTGACAGCGCCGCTGGTAGCCTGTAGCCAGTCAGTGCAGGATCGTTGTCACGCAGAGGGGCCCATGGGGCCCCTCTTGCGCGCTATGCGGTAGGGACACCCCCCGCACCTGAACGCCGGTCATGAGCGCAGGTCGGGCCGGGGTTTACCGGCTCTACGCGATGAGGCGTGGGAGGCGGCCGTCGACAACCGCAGTCACGGTCACCCCTGCCGTGGAATCCGCGCAGTACCAGGCGCCTGCTGGCCCCAGGCGGGTTCTGGGGCGACCGGGTATAGTCGGGGTCTGACCGTGAAGCGGGTCCCGTGAGGCCCGTACGGACAGGAGGACGAAGTGGCCGAACGCGAACGCAGTCATACCCGCCCGCGGGGTGCTGTATTCATTCCCCGGGTTCAAGTCATGTCGGCAGACGACGTGAGACGAGCCATCACCCGCATGGCTCATGAGATCGCCGAGCGCAACCGTGGGCTCCACAATGTGATCCTGGTCGGCCTGCAGACCGGCGGCGTCGGCATTGCCCAACGCCTAGCCGAGACCCTGGCCGAGGTCGAAGGGGCCGACGTGCCCGTCGGAACACTGGACGTCGCCTTCTACCGTGACGACATCGGCCTGCGCCCGGTGCTCCCCGAGGCGACCACCGACATCACCACCGACCTGACCGGGGCCACCGTGGTGCTGGTCGACGACGTGCTCTTCACTGGACGCACTATTCGGGCCGCCCTGAACGCCCTAGGTGAGTACGGCCGGGCCCAGGTGGTCGAGTTGGCCGTGATGGTCGACCGCGGCCACCGCGAGCTGCCCATCCGCCCTGACTACGTGGGTAAGAACCTGCCGACCAACCGCGAAGAGATGGTGGACGTCTCCGACGAGGGCGTCTCTATCGGTGAGTTGGTCAATCGGTGAGCGCATTCCCCACTCACCTGCTCAGCATGGACGACCTCGATGCCGACGACATCGCCGAGGTGCTCCGAGTGACCGACTCGTTCGCCGAAGTCGGCCGCCGGGCCAACCCGAAGGTGCCGACCCTGCGCGGGCGCACTGTGGCCACCTTGTTCTTCGAGGACTCCACTCGGACACGGATGTCCTTCGAGACCGCAGCCAAGCGGATGTCGGCCGATGTGTTGTCGTTTGCGGCTGGCTCGTCCTCGGTCAAGAAGGGCGAGTCACTGCGCGACACCATCGAGACCATCCAGGCCATCGGCATGGACGCCGTCATCATTCGCCACAGCTCGTCGGGCGTGCCGGCCCGGGTGGCCGAATGGGTGGACAGTTGTGCTGTCATCAACGCCGGCGACGGATGGCACCAGCATCCGACCCAGGCGCTGCTGGATCTGTACACGGTCCGCCAGTCTTTCGGCGGCGGTCAAGAGGGGCTCGATCGCTTCGCCGGGCTTCGGGTCACCATCGTGGGCGATATCCGCCACAGCCGGGTGGCGAGGTCTCAGATCAGCGCCTATGCAGCCCTGGGGGCCGAAGTGACCCTGGTGGCCCCGGCCACACTGCTGCCGCCGTCGTTGGAGGGGTGGCCCGTCGCCTCGGTCAGCCACGACCTCGACAGCGTCCTAGCCACCACCGATGTGATCTCCTTGCTGCGGCTCCAGGCCGAGCGGGGGAGCGGCGACTACGTGCCGACCATGCGCGAGTACACGATGGGCTATGCCCTGACCGCCCGACGAGCACTGCAGCTTCCGCCCGAGGCTGTCATCCTCCACCCGGGCCCGATGGTCCGAGGGGTGGAGATCGCCTCCGAGGTGGCTGAGCTGCCCTCGGCCCGGATTACCGATCAGGTGGGCAACGGCGTAGCGGTGCGCATGGCCGTGCTCTTCCTCCTCCTCGGCCAGGGCGCACGGGAGGCCGACCTCAATGAGTGAAGGACACGCGATGGGAACCATGCCCGAGCTGCTCATCCGGGGCGGCACGGTCATCGACCGCACCGGCGAGCGTCGAGCCGACGTCCGTGTGGTGGACGGCACAGTGGTCGAAGTGGGCAAGGGGCTATCCGCTAGTGCTGGCGCCACCGAACTCGACGCCGGCGGCTGTGCGGTCACCCCGGGTCTGGTCGATCTGCACACCCACCTGCGCGAGCCGGGACGCGAAGAGGCTGAGACCGTGGAGTCCGGGACCAGGGCTGCCGCCTTGGGCGGGTTCACCGCCGTGGTGGCCATGCCCAACACCGATCCACCGCTCGATTCGGCCGAGTCGGTCCGCAACGTGTTCGCTCTGGCCGAAGGGGCCATGGCCCAGGTGGCCGTGGCCGGTGCCATCACGGTAGGTCGGGCCGGCGAGCGGCTGGCACCCATGGCCGAGTTGGCTGCCCTAGGGGTGCGCTTGTTCACTGACGACGGGGACGGGGTGCAGTCGGCGGGCTTGATGCTCCGGGCCCTGCAGTACGCCACCGGACTCGGGGTGACGCTCGGTCAGCACTGCGAGGACCGCAGCCTGGCCGCCGGCGGCACCATGCACGAGGGTGCCTGGTCCAGCCGACTCGGACTCCCGGGCATGCCGTCCGAGGCCGAAGAGGTCATGGTCGCCCGGGACATCGCACTGTCCCGCGCCACCGGTGGGCGGGTCCACTTCCTCCACCTGTCGACGGCTGGTTCGATCGACCTGGTCCGGCGGGCCCGGGCCGAGGGAATCCCGGTCACCGCCGAGGTCGCTCCCCACCACTTCACCCTGACCGATGGGTGCACCTCGACGTACGACCCCATCTTCAAGGTGAACCCGCCACTGCGCACGCAGTCCGATGTGGACGCGGTCAAGGCGGCGCTGATGGATGGCACCGCCGATGCCATCGCCACCGACCATGCACCGCACTCGCCGGAACTGAAAGACCTTCCCTTCGACCAGGCCCCTCCCGGGATGCTCGGTCTGGAGACCGCCCTGGCCCTGGCCATCACCGAACTCGACCTTACGTTGGAGCGCATCGTGGCACTACTCAGCTGGCAGCCGGCAGTCATCGCCGGGTTGGATCCGGATCACGGCGGCCGCCAAGGCGGTCCGATCGCCCCGGGGGCGGTGGCCAATCTGTGCGTCATCGACCCCACCGCCACCTGGACGGTGGACCCGAAGTCCATGGCCTCGAGGAGCCGGAACACGCCCTACAGCGGGCGCACGTTGACCGGGCGGGTCCGCCACACCGTCCTGGCCGGCGAGCCGGTCGTGATCGACGCCGAGGCCCAGCGATGAGCCCCCGCCTCGGCACTGTGCACCGGGAACCGGCCCTGCTGGTCCTGGCCGACGGATCAGCCTTCGAAGGAGAGGCATTCGGGGCCGTGCCTGACGACGGGGTCTCCACCGGCGAGGCCGTGTTCAACACGGTGCTGTCGGGCTATCAAGAGGTGATCACCGATCCCTCCTATGCCGGCCAAGTGATCGCCTTCACCTATCCCCACATCGGTAACTACGGGGTCAACCCCACTGATGACGAAGCGACCCGGCCGCACTGCAGCGGCGTGATCGTGCGTGATCTGGCCGACGCCCCGTCGAACTGGCGCTCTACCGGCTCACTCGAGGAGTTCCTGGCCGGCCATGGGGTGTCCGGCATCACCGGCATCGATACCCGCCGCCTCACCCGCCACCTGCGCGACCACGGTTCGGTCCCGTGCGCCTTCGGAACCGCATCGGAGTCGGTTCTGCTGGCTGCCGCCCGATCAGCCGTTCCGACCGATGGACGCGACCTGGTCTCGACAGTGACCACTCCGGCGATGTTCACTCGGGGGAGTGGCCCGTACCGGGTGGTGGCCTACGACTTCGGCATCAAAGAAGCCATGGTCCGCCAACTCGGAGACCTGGCCACGGTTACCGTGGTACCCGCTTCCACCCCGGCCGACGCGGTGCTCGACCTCGGCCCGGACGGGATCTTCTTGTCGAACGGCCCCGGTGACCCGGCAGCCCTGCCCGGGATCATCAGCGAGGTGCGGCGATTGGTCGATCACGGCACCGTGCCCATCTTCGGGATCTGCCTGGGCCATCAGTTGCTGGCCAGCGCTCTGGGTGCCACCACCTACAAGCTCCCGTTCGGCCACCACGGGGGGAACCACCCGGTCCAGCGGTTGTCGACGGGACGAGTGGAGATCACCTCTCAGAATCACAACTATGCGGTGGCCGCCGACTCGCTGGGCGCCACCGAGGTGACCCACGTCAATCTCAACGACGGGGTCATCGAGGGACTGTGCAGCACTGATCTGCCCGCCTTCAGCGTGCAGTACCACCCCGAGGCCGGACCCGGCCCCCACGATGCCCGCTATCTCTTCGAGGAGTTCAGGATGCTGATGGATGCCAACGGCGGCCCCAGTGGTGCAGATGCCAACGGCGGCCCCAGTGGTGCAGATGCCAACGGCGGCCC
>JBAXCY010000136.1:0-7772 GCA_037141235.1 Acidimicrobiales bacterium
CCCAAGGCACAGCCCAATGACCCGCCCAATGACCCGACCGACGGCCCGCCCATTGGCTCCGTCGGCTGACTAGGACCCCTGCACGCGAGGATCTGCGGGGCTCTCGGTGGACTGCACATGCCACACTCTCGGCCGATCAGAATTCGCACCGCGGTGAACAGGGAGTACGTCGCCGGTAGGCACGAAGATTCTCAACTTCTCAATTGGCCGCGCCCCCACTAGTCTGAGTTTCGTGGACGCCTTCACAAACGGATCTTCGCCAGCCCTGACCGCCCGCCTCACCTCGGACGCAGACAAACCGACGCAGGGGTCTGCCCCGCGTCGGAGCCGATGGGTCCGGACAGCCACTGGCCTGGCCATCGCCGCACCCGTGCTCCTAGCCGGATGCAATATGTACCCGACCTATGGGGCCGATCGCGGGGCTACCAGCCAAGGCCAAGACACCTTCAAGCTCTATTCGGGGATGATGACTACCGGCGCCATCGTCGGGGGCCTGGTAGGCGTGCTCATCATCTGGACCATCTTCCGCTACCGGCGGCGCTCCGACGTGATGCCCAAGCAGTTCCACGAGAACATCCCGATCGAGATCCTCTACACCGGAATCCCAATCATCATCGTCGCATTCCTCTTCTTCTTCACCGTCATCACGGAGAACAAGGTCACCGCTACCGTGCCCGTCAATGCCCGGGTCACCTCCACGGGAACTCCCGTCGTGAACATCAAGGTGACGGCCTACCAGTGGGGCTGGCGATTCGACTATCCACGCAACAACGTCAGTATCTCCGGTGACGTCACCAACGGGCCCGGCAATCATGGCCCCCAGATGGTCGTGCCAGTGGGCCAGACCGTCCAGGTCACGCTGGTCTCCAACGACGTGATCCACGGGTTCTACGTCCGTGACTTCAACTTCAGCCGCTATGCGCTGCCTGGCGTGGTCAACATCTTCGACCTCAATCTGGTCCGCACCGGCACCTTTCCCGGCCAGTGCACCCAGATCTGCGGGCTGTATCACACCGCAATGCTGTTCAGCGTCCGTGCCGTGACGCCAGCCGCGTTCCAATCCTGGGCGGCAGGCGAGCGGGCGATCGGCCACACCCTGCAGCGCCAGCCCCAATCTGCAGCCAACACGCCCCCTGCAGATACCAAGATCACACCATCCAGCGCCCTGGTTGCGCCCTCCTCGAAGAAGGGGTCCCTGTGACAACGACTATTGAATCCCCCGGACTGATCGAGCCCGAAGAGTCGGGTGCACCCGACGGCCACGGCGGGGGCCACGGCCCCGACGAGCACGACCATGCTGCCAGCCACGCCCACCACGAGGGGCCGACCGGCATCCTCAACTGGCTGACTTCGACCGATCACAAGGTGATCGGCAAGTCCTACATGATCACCTCGCTGGTCCTGTTCTTCATCTCCGGCGCCATGGCTCTGGTCATGCGAGCCCAACTCTCCAACCCCACCTCGTCCCTGGTCAACTTCCAGACATACAACGAGCTGTTCACCATGCACGGCAGCCTCATGCTCTACCTGTTCGCCGGACCCTTCGCCTTCGGTGGCCTGGCCAACTACATCGTCCCAATCCAGATCGGTGCACCGGACATGGCGTTTCCCCGGCTCAACGCCCTGTCCTACTGGCTGTACCTCGGTGGCTCGACGATCATGACGCTGAGTTTCGTGGTCGCCGGTGGGGCCGCCAGTTTCGGGTGGGTGGCCTACGCCCCGCTCTCGGACGCCATCAACTCCCCTGGGGCAGGAACCGACATGTGGCTGATGGCGCTCGGACTGACCGGGTTCTCGGCCATCTTTACTGGCGTCAACCTGGTAGCCACCATCTTCTACCTGCGGGCACCGGGCATGACCATGTTCCGGATCCCGCTCTTCTCGTGGAACATGCTGGTGACCGGGATCCTGATCCTGATCGCCTTCCCGGTGCTGTTCGGCGCCGTGGTGATGCTCTTCTGCGACCGCCACTTCGGCACCCACATCTACAGCGTCAACGGTGGCGGCGTCCCCGTGCTCTGGCAGCACCTCTTCTGGTTCTTCGGGCACCCTGAGGTCTACATCCTGGCCTTGCCCTACTTCGGTATCGTCACCGACATCATCCCGGTGTTCTCCCGCAAGCCGCTCTTCGGCTATCGGGGCATGGTGTTCGCCACCCTGTCGATCGCCGCACTGTCGACCGGGGTGTGGGCGCACCATATGTTCACCACCGGCGTGGTACTCCTGCCGTTCTTCTCCTTGCTCTCCTACCTCATCGCCGTGCCGACCGGGATCAAGTTCTTCAACTGGATCGGCACCATGTGGGGCGGGCAGCTCAGCTTTCAGACGCCGATGCTGTTCTCCATGGGCTTCCTGTTCGCTTTCCTCATGGGCGGTGTGACCGGCGTGCTCCTGGCCTCGCCTCCGGTGGACTTCATGACTCACGACACCTACTTTGTGGTGGCCCACTTCCATCAGGTACTGATCGGAACGACCGTGTTCGCTGGGTTCGCCGGGTTCTACTTCTGGTACCCGAAGATGTTCGGTCGCATGCTCAGTGAGCGCCTCGGCAAAATCCACTTTTGGCTGCTGTTCATCGGATTCTGGGTCACGTTCATCCCCCAGTACATCGTCGGTCTCGACGGTATGCCTCGACGCGTCGCCGGCTACCTTCCGAGCAACGGATGGACTGGGCTCAACGTGATCTCCACCCTGGGTGCGTTGATCATCGGCATCTCGTTCCTGTTCTTCCTCGTCAACCTGGTCACCTCGTGGCGTAAGCCGGTGCCGGCCGGTGACAACCCGTGGGATGGCGGGGCACTCGAGTGGTTCACCTCTTCGCCCCCGCCTCACCACAACTTCACCCACCTGCCCCCGATCCGTTCGGAGCGTCCCACCTGGGACTACAACCATCCCGAGCACCGCAAGGACGAGTCGCATGGCGACAAGCGCCAACGGGAGCACGACAAGGAGCCCGTGGGGGCGAACTCATGAGGGCAAGCGGAGCGATCCTGGTGATCATCGGTGTCTTCTTCGGCCTCATGGGCATCGTCTACTGGTACACCAGCTACGAAGATGCCGGGTTCTTGATGCTCATGGGGTCGGCGCTACTCGGGATTCTGCCCGGCGCCTACTACCTCTGGTGGTCCAAGCGTATGAAGCCCCTCGAGGGCGACGATCCCGACGCATCGGTGAGCGATGGGGCCGGCATCATCGACTCGTTCCCCGGATCGAGCATCTGGCCGTTCCTTCTGGGAATGGGCGCCATGTTCGCCACTCTCACCTTCGTCTTCGGCCTGTGGCTGGCGCCTATCGCGTTGGTTCTCGGACTGTCGGCCGTCATCGGCGCCGTCGTCGAGAGCCGGCGCGGCGGGACTGTCTGAGCCACTCCTTACGGTACTGCCGCTCCCATCGAGTGGCGCCGCCGACAGAAGCACACCGGTGAGCGGCGATATCGCCGTGCCGGCAACTACCGCCAGCCGCCAGCCGGGAGCCGGGAGCCGGCGGCCGGCAGTCGCTGGACTAGGCAGCCCTTGCCGTGTAGTCCGACATGGGCGTCATCGTCTTCAAGTAAAGCGGATGGCCCGGGGCTCCGCTGGTAGTGGTCGTGAAGCATTGCGGTCGGTATCCACGCACCATCGACCAGACCTCGGCGGCCCGTCGCCTGACTGCGGCCTTGCGCAGTGCAGCGTCAGGGCCACGGCTGTTGCCATTCCCCCAGCCGAGTACGACCGTGTCGGCGCCCTCGACGGCCCGGGTGATCCACTGATCGGCCAACTCCGTCGACTCGCCGATGGCACGAGGGAGATGGAGGCCGACCTGGTCGGTGTCGACGAGGGCGAAGAGGTTCACCAGTTGGTAGCCCCCACCTCCTTGTGCCTCGGTGAACGCCCGCAGGCGTCGGCTGGTGGCGTCGTCTCGATCACCACCGGCCACCGACGGATTGAGCAGTACATAGGTGATCCGTGGGAGCTCGTCGTTCCACCGTCGCTCCAGCCAGTAGCGGTAGCAGTGGTCGGAGCTGAAGACGGCATCGCCTCGGACCCCAGGAGGCAGAGGGAACAGTGCCGTCATCTTGGTGCCTCCGGTGGCCGCGTACGGCCAGGTCGCATGGTCAGTTCCATCGCTCCGCTCGAGGGTCGGTGTGGCACATGGGGGTCGTCATGGCACATGGGGGTCGTCATGGCCGGAGACTACAGAGAGGGTGTGACACGCATGCTGGCGGCAGAGCACGTAGCTCAGGGCCCTCCTCACCCGCTCTTGGGGTGGGGCTGCGGTGAGCAAACGCCCCTTACCAACCAGGACCCGCTCAGTCGCCGTCGTGGCCCTCGCCCGCGGCAAGAATCTCGTAGAACGGGTTGATGATGGCGAGTTTGTCGCGATGCTTGCCCACTGTTCCCTCGGCTACCAGGAAGGTCCCTGTGCTGATCCCCGCTATCGATCTTCTCCCCAGGAATACCAGGGTGATGGCATGTCCGCTGTGGTCCACCAGCGTGCACTCCAAGCTGAGGTCCTGAGCCCACGGCTGTACCCGTAGCGTCTTCACCCGGCCAGCTACCCGGCCTCGGCTCCTCCATTGGAGTTCCGCTATCGGGATCGTGCCCGACACTGCCGGATCCGAACTCTGCTTTACGGTCGCCGAGTGAGCAGTACTGCGTCGCACCCGGCGTGGGTTCTCCGCTTGCACCTCGGCTTCGAGTTCGACGTCCGTGTCCACCAGGAACGGAACGATGGTGGCGTTGACATGAGCGATCTGGCTGACCACTTCCACGATCTGATCCGCCGTCTGGTCGTGCAGGATCCGCCGCCAGGCCTTTCCGTAGGACCGGCGCGGCAGCAGAAGGGTGACTTCGGTCTCCCCGTCTGCCAGCTCGGCGGCCAGCTCCAGCGATGCCCTGTTCAGCCGCCGGTCCGGGCAGGCGATGACATCGAGTGGCAGCCGCGACAGGCCCAGCCTCTGCCACCGGTCAATCAGCTGCTGGGCCGCGCTGTCGTCGATGTTGAAGTGCACAGCCCGCAGGTCGTCAGGGGTCAGGCTCCGCGCGTACTGGATGGCCCGTGCGCTGGCCAGGTCGATCCGGTCCACCAAGATGACCACGACGTTCTTGCGCAAGATCGGAGCCTCACAGGCTTCGATGGCTGCTCCTTCTTCCAAGACCTCGTCTTCGGCCCGGTACTGCCGGTTCATCCGCACCAGCGCATACACGATGACTGGCATGATGACGACGATGACCCAGCCGCCCTCGGTGAACTCGGCCAGGGCGAATACCACCACGATCACGGCGCACACCACGGCTGCGGTGGCGTTGACCGCCACGCTCCTACGCCAGTGCTCACCTCGGTGGGTGAGATGGTGCTTCACCATGCCTGCACCGGCCATGGTGAAACCGGTGAAGACCCCGATGGCGTACATGGGGATCAATGCCGACACCTTGGCCCCGGTGGCCAGTAGCAGCACCACCGAAGCGGCGGCCAGCACGATGATCCCGTTGGAGAACACCAGGCGGTGCCCGCGGACGGTCAGCTTGCGGGGCAGGAACGAGTCCTCAGCTACGAAGCTCACCAGAAAGGGGAATCCGGTAAAGCTGGTGTTGGCCGCCAGGATCAGGATCAGGGCAGTGGCGGCCTGCAGCATGTAGAAGAGCACGTTGCCCATGGGGCTGGTCCCGTAGACGAGCTTCCCGATCTCGGAGACGACGGTGGGCGTCCCCGAGATATAGGGCAGTGCGTGGGTCAATGCGGCCAGGATCGACACCCCGAGGAACATGACCCCGAGGATCGAACTCATGAGCACCAAGGTGGTCCTGGCATTTTTGGCCTGGGGCGCCCGGAAGATGCTCACCCCGTTGGAGATGGCTTCTGTACCAGTCATGGCCGAACTGCCCTGGGCGAACGCCCGCAGGAGGAAGAAGGCCGAGATGCCGAGGATCAGCCCGCCTGAGGAGTGGCCGAGCGGCATGGTCCCCGGAGCCTGCGGAGCATGAGGCAGCCCGGTCGTCACCTCTTTCACCAGACCAGCGATGATCAGCAGGGCCATGTTGGCGATGAAGAAGTAGGTGGGGATAGCGAAGACCTGGCCGGCCTCGCGGATGCCCCGCAGGTTGCCATAGGCCAGGATCACCACAAAGCCGACCGCCATCGGCACCCCATAGCTGGCCAGCGACGGGATGGCCGAGATAATGGCGTCCGCACCGGCCGCCACCGACACCGCCACCGTGATGGTGTAACTGATGAGCAGGGCGGCCCCAGCGATCTGGGCCAGGTTGGGTCCGAAGTTGTCACGGCTCACCACATAGGAGCCACCGGCCTTCGGGTAGGACTTCACCACATCGCGGTAGCAGATGGTGACTACGGCGAGCACGGCGAGGATGGCGGCCGTCAGGGGCGTGACCAGCGAGAACGCCGCCAGACCACCGATCGGGACCAACGTGCGGATCATCTGCTCGCTGGCGTACGCCGACGAGGACATGACGTCCGAAGAGAGCACGGCCAGTGCGGTGGGCTTGCCCAGACGCTGACCGCCCAGTTCGTCGCTCACCAGCGGAGGACCGAGGAGCTTCAGTTTGATCCGGTAGCGCCGGCTCTCGGGGAGGCTGGCCGCCAGGGTGGTGTCGGTCCGCGTGGGAAGCCGGGTCAGCCCATGTGCGGGTGAGACCTGCGCTCCGTCCTCGGGTGCCTCGGAATCAGACATTCACTAGGTCTATACCGTGGGCGGGCGAGAGGCCAATACCGTCAGATCCGGGACAGGTGGTCAGGTCCTACTTGCTCCGGTTACGTTGCCTGATTTCCGATGTCCGCCAGCAGGCCCACCATCGACTCGGTCTTGGCCCGAGAGGTGCGGTAGGTCGGTCCAGTGACCAGTCCCCCGTCCACGGCGATGACCTGTCCATTTACGAAGCTCGACCCGTCTCCGGCCAGCCACAGGGCGCATTCGGCGATGTCGATGGGCATCCCCGCACGCCTCATGGGGGCCACATCAGCCAGGACCGACTCCATGACGGCCACGGTGGCCTGTGCGTCCTCGCTGTCCAGCCCGGCACCCCGGCCGAAGATCGAGGTGGCGATACCGCCAGGGCAGATGGCGTTGACCCGCACCCCGTCCTCGCCCAGTTCATTGGCGGCAGTATGGGTGAGGTGAGCGATGGCCGCCTTGGCCGCGCTGTAGTCGTGGCCGGCGTAGTTGGCCCGCAGCGCCGACACGCTCGAGGTGTTGATGATGCTGCCGTACCCTTGTGGCCGCATGACCCGGGCCGCGGCCCGGATCCCGAGGAAGACCCCCCGCAGATGGATGGCGATGGTGCGGTCGAACATCTCCATCTCGATGTCGTCGATCCGTCCGATCGAGCCCGGATTGCCGGCGTTGTTGAAGAGGCAGTCAAGGCCGCCGAAGGCCGACTGCGACTCCTCGATGGCCCGCTCGATGTCACCCTCCACCGCCACATCCACCCGAACGAATCGGGCCTGGTCACCGAGTTCCTCGGCGATACGGATGCCACGGGCCTCGTCCACGTCGGCCAGCACCACTGAGGCACCTTCGGCCACGAAGAGCCGGGCGGTCTGCTCGCCGATCCCGCTGGCTGCTCCGGTGATGACAGTGCGCCGACCTGGCAAGCGTGACATGAGAGAACTCCATTGATCGAGGGACAACGAGCGAGATGCGCATCGTGGCACGGGCGCACCGGACCGTCAACGTGGATGGAGTCGCTGGCCTTCCTCGACGTGGACACGAACTGGCCGCCGAACGCTGCGGTGGCGAGGATGTAACACCCCCCTGAAATGATCTCTCCATGGCG
>JBAXCY010000137.1:0-7753 GCA_037141235.1 Acidimicrobiales bacterium
TGCTGCTGGTTCCATCGGTCACCGGCCTGCGGGCACCGGAGGCGGCGTAGGGATCGGACGGCAGATCAGTGGTCGGAAGATTGCAGCCGCGGATCGTGGGGAGTAGTTACCTGGTCGTCGGTTGTAGTTACCTGGTCTTCGGTTGTTGCCGATGCCGTCGTTCGGCCGATCCCCATGCGACACCGGGAAGGGATCGGCCCGCTCATCCCCGGTTCGGGCCGGCCGATCCGCTACCGCTTGCATAGCGGATTGCATTGCATATCGATATACTTATCGCATGGCACAACTCGTCACCCGTGTAGATGAAGCGCTGATTCTGGAAGTTGATGAACTCGTTGCCCGAGGGGCAGCATCGAGCCGATCCGACTTGGTCAGGATGGGACTTGAGCGCATCATTGACGAGTACAGACGGCAGAAAGCTGGAGAGCAGATCGCCGAGGCCTATCGACAAAGCCCAGAGACGGTTGCTGAACTCAGCGGGCTCGGCACCGCCACCAGGGCGTTGATCGAAGAGGAGCCGTGGTGACGATCCCTCGACAAGGAGACATCTGGTGGGCAGAAATCGAATCTGCTCGCCGTCCAGTCTTGGTGGTTACCCGCTCAGAAGCGGTGCCCGTTCTGACGGGCGTGGTGGTCGCACCCGTCACGAGGACAATCCGCTCCATCCCCACCGAGATCCGACTCGGCACCGACGAGGGGCTCAGCACGGAGTGTGTCGCCAACTTCGACAGCCTCCAGCGCATCAGACGAGCAGCACTAACCACCAAGATCGGTGAACTCGGCGTGCGAGATAGCGAACTATGTAATGCCCTGCGCATGATGAGCGACTGCTAGGTATCACGTTCGCTACCGAGGCGACGAGGGAGAGGCGAACCTCGTCCCGCCACCTCCACCGACCGTTGTCGGATCGACAACATGTTCCCAGTTGAGCGATGAACATCGCGAGAACCGATCGGATCCTCTAGAGAGATTGAACGGCAACATTTGGCGCCGAAACCGCCAGCATGTTGAGATCTCCCGGATCACCAGTCAGCACGACAGCACTCTGGCGGACCGCGGCCGTGGCCACCACGAACGCGTCGATTGCACTCGCAGAATCAAACGCTGCGCCTGCAAGGAGAACTCCGGCGATCTCGGCGATACGGCGATCGGTCGGCGCTATCTCAAGTTTGCCTAGGACGCGGTTCACCGTGTCTCGGCGAGCCCGGGTCCGGCTGGTCTCGGCGAGAACGGGTGCTGGGACCACCGCGAATCCGCCCCGTCGTTCGATGGCCTCCAACACGGCTTGAGCCCGCCGCGCCGCAGAGCCTCGTTCCCGAGGAGATGCCAGGACGGAGACCGCTTCGGCGTCAAGGACAACTACCGTGCTCAAATGGCGCTCAGCCTGCGGCACGTTGTGACCCACTCCGGACCTTGCGCTCAAGTTCAGTGATAACCACTTCTGCTTCTGCCACCATCTCTTCGTCTGCCGGACCGAGCTCCACTTCGAGTTGGTCCAGCAGCAAACGAAGTTCTGATCGGGCGAGCTCATGGCGCAAGGCGCGATCAACGAAGGCGCTCACTCCTCGTGGGCCAGCGAGTTCCCGGACTCGCTCGACCACCGTCTCGTCGATTGTGACTGAGATTCTTTCCGTTGGCATGGTCTAATCATATAACTATATGATTAGACGGCACCAGCAATCTTGTTGGTTGTTGATCGCCGCGGAACTGGACGCGATTGCACCATCACTCCGACTGGTCTGGGGACTCGCAAGTTCTTCACCATCGAGCCCGGTCGTTTCACTCCCATCGAATCGTTCGACGGTCACCTCGTCGGTGACGAGGAGCACTTCTTCGAAGGTCTCGCCCTTCCACCAGTGGTACCAGGTTGAGAGCCGCGGGAAGTCGGCGGCGACTCCCATGGCGGCGCTGAAGCTGGCGAGGTCATCGGCAAACTCGTCATCTTGTCTGGCCGCCCATGTGGCCTCGAACTCGACGACTCCATCCCGACCTCGATGCAGAACTCCATGCCGGCATCCGGTCTCTTCACGCTTTACCTTCGCTCTATCGTCCGACATCGCCGAACTGTCTACACATCCCGCCCGACCCGTCGCTAGCCGTCCATTGCATGAACAACATGAATGTGCCTAAGGTGGCTCAAGCATTCGCGTCATGCGTTATCGAAGGCAAGCACCGAGGTACCTCTTCTTCGAGGTACCACTAGGGAGACTCCGTGCCCCTTCGAAGCCGATCAGGGGGGCACGACCACTATGAAGCACACGAATCGGTTGCGGAAGCCAGCGGTCATCGGCGGAGTCACAATCTTGGCGCTGATGGTGGGCGGTGCGGCGAGCGCCGCCTCAGGAGTCGCTACTCCCGGGAATCAGGGAGCTCCGTCTGGCCCTGGTGGCGTGACGCCAGGGCCGGCATCTTCGGATGCCATGGCCCAGAAGCTCCAGGAGCTTTACGCCAGCCTGCCCGCTCCGGGCAGCAAGGCATCCAATACTCCAGCGGTGATCCAGAATCTGACGGAAGCGGCGTACATCTGGGGGCTTCCCGCCGAGTACACCTACCGGTTCGCCAAGTACAACCAACTAGTCACTTCTCCGACGAACACGCTGGCCTACTCCTCGGTTCCCGCTGAATGGAACAATCGGGCCAATGCCAATGCCGGCAACTCCTCCGTGCTCTACATCAGCTCCACCATGAATCTCACCACCCAAGACCTGGTCTACACCGTGCCTCCTACGGCGTCCGACTACATCCCGGATCCTCAAGGACCGAACTTCACCGTGTCGCAGATGTTCGACTCGTTCATCAACGTCTTCGCCGACCCCGGCACCCGGACGACGGCTACGTCGGAGCCGACCTCCTACTTGGTGGTCGGACCAAACTCGCGTTATGCCAAAGACATCAACGCCACGATCCTTGGTCACACCTACCCAGTAATCTCGTCGGACACCAACACGTGTGAGCTGTTGGTCAGGATTCTCACCAACACGCTCTCTTCGGGCGCCAAGGGTGTGTCCGCCACGTTGCACGGCGTGGCGGAAAAGTTCGCCATGAATACCCTCCAGCAGTTCCAGGCCAACAACAACACTCCCGTGTTCCCTGCCAACTTCCAGATCACGCCGCCCACGCAAGCCCAGATAGATGCGGCCGATCAATACCAGAACACGCCGGTGCTTGCCTCGGCGTTCTTTGGGCAGGTCGGTGACTCGCTGGCCGAGAATCCACTGCCTACGTCGTCCACCGGTCTGTCGGGAACAGCCTTGGCGAACATGCCCAGCTACATGCCACCGCAGGCCCACGCGGTGACTACCTACCAAGTGCCCTCCGCTGGTCAGCAGGATACGTTGGCCCTGTTCAAGCCCCTAGGTCTGACCCAGGCGGGATTTACCATGCCCAAAGGGTGGACGCTTGCCCAACGAGCAGCATTCAATGCTGGCTTTGCGGCGGGCGCCAGCTTCATCCAAGGCGTACTCGGGAGGCCAACAACATCGAAGACCAACTACTGGTCGTACCTCAACCGGAACATCGGCACCTACGCCAACGGCCCAGTGGGCTACATGTACCGGGCGGTAGGCGTCATCGCCGGGGGGTTCCCCAACCTGCCCCTTGATGGCTTTTATGCACCGATCTTCACCAACAACAACAATGGCCTCGACGGTGCCGGTACCCCGCTCGACGGCAACAACACCTACTCGGTGACGTTCACTCCGCCTGGCCCACACTCGGCCTCACCGCTTCACCTCCCAGTAGTCGGCACATTGCCTCCCATGGTGCTCGACTCCAAAGGCAAAGACGTTGGATTCTGGTCGATCACCCTCTATCAACCTGACGAAGTCCAGGCGGCCTCGCCCTATCTGAGTCAAGTCAGCACCCAAAACCTGGCCTACTCCAGTGCCGACGAAGGAAGCGTCACCAAGGTTGTTCCGGGTGATGGGAAGACGTCACCAGGCCTCATGACCCTGCCCACCAATCCAGGCCTCGGCACGCTCAACGAGGGAACGGCCCTACTCTTCGGGTCCCACGCGGACTCCTTCGGCCTCTCCCAGAACACTCCGTACTTCATTCATTTCCCCGTAAAGGGCGAAACCAGCTGTGCGGCGGGTGCAGCCTGTACCTTCGAACTGTCGTCGACCTGGAATCCCATGCTCTCGACTGACAGCTTTCCGATCGGCGGCCTCGACATGGGGACGCCGGGGAATTTGTTGCCCTTGGCCTCTGGGTCCGGAACCCTCCGCTACGGCATCGTGCAGCCGGTCACTCAGCTGGGTTCGAGCCAGATCGATCCACCGGTGGGCCAGCCTGGTCTCAAGGCCAACACCGATGGGTCCTACACGATCTGGATGGCGCCGACACTGCCCGCCGGCGTATCCGCTACTAACTGGATCCCGACGCCATCGACCGCCTACTTCTCGGGCCTAGTGCCCGCCGGCACGAAAGTGGGTACGACTATCGAACCCATGATGCGCATGTACGACACCCAGCCCGGCGAGGATACGCCGTCGATCATGCCCTGCCCCCTCAAAGTGCTCGCCTGTGTCGCCAACAACATCGTTGGCCAAGCCAGCTACGTCCTACCCGCCGTGGACGGACCAGAGACGGACCAGAGACGCCACCAGTCACGGTACCTGCATTGACAAACGCCCAAGCTCGAACCGTACGTCACCGCTTCTGATCTCCACGTGCCAGGACTCGCCTGGATCTGGCGTTCGGCATCAGCCTGGTTGCTGGTCAGCCCATCTGGGCAGAGGCAGCAGCAAGGGCCAACTGGCCGGCCTCTTGGCCCCGGGGGTGTGGGCGGAGTTGGTGGAGGCCAGTGCCGACGGGCGAACTGGTGCCGCAGCCAAAGTGAAATGCTTGGTCGGTGATCATCACCCTGCACCCTGCCCTTGAACCCCTTGCTGCCCTAGTGGGAACCTGGACTGGTTCTGGTCACGGTGAGTATCCGACGATCGAAGACTTCGACTATGAGGAGACCGTCACTGGCGGTGACACCATGACCAGGTCCGAGGTTGGAAGAAGTCAGTCTGATCATTCGGGTGCCTAGGATCCGATATCGCCGCGCATCCCCCAGGGAGGTTCCATGCCCGACCGTGCGATCCGAACGGAACAACTGACCAAGCGGTACGGCGACGTAGTTGCTCTCGACCACCTCGATCTCGAGGTGACCCCGGGGGAGGTAGTGGGCTTTCTCGGACCTAACGGGGCCGGCAAGACGACCGCCATCCGTTTGTTGCTCGGGCTCAGCCGACCGACCGAGGGGAGAGCCGAGATCTTCGGGCTCGACTGCCAGAAGCAACCGGCTCAGGTCCATCGTCGGCTCGCGTACGTGGCCGGGGAGGCCGACCTTTGGCCATCGCTGACCGGAGAGGAGACCCTGTCGCTGCTGGGACGCGTATCGGGGCGGGTGGACGAGCACTACCGCGATGACCTCCTGAACAGGTTCGATCTCGACCCAACGAAGAAGGTGCGCGTCTACTCCAGGGGAAACCGTCAGAAGGTCATCTTGATCGCAGCGCTCATGGTCCGACCCGACCTGCTGGTCCTCGACGAGCCAACTAGTGGACTCGATCCTCTGATGGAGCAGGCCTTTAGGGCATGCATCGGCGAGGCCCGTGATCGAGGTCAAACGGTCTTCCTCTCGTCGCACATCATGAGCGAGGTCGAAGCCCTCTGCGATCGGGTGGGCATCTTGCGTAATGGGGCGCTGGTCGAGATGGGCACACTGGCCGAGATGCGCCACCTCAGCGCGCTGACAGTGGAGGCCAGGTTCGACGGGGCTGTTCCCGATCTCTCGAACGTGCCCGGGGTCAGCGACGTCCTCATCGATGGCCAAAACCTCCAGTGTCAGGTCCGTGGTTCGGTCGAGCCGCTGGTGAGTGCCCTGGCTGCATCCAGAGTGACCGGCCTCCTCAGCCGGGAGCCGTCGCTCGAGGAGCTCTTCTTGGCCCAGTACGGAGAGGGAGAGCATGGCCGCTGACCCTGCGGTTCTTGTTCGCGAAAACGAACCAACCCTGACGCGTCGATCACCCATCACGGTGGTGGCCTCCCGGAGCGCACGCGCCGCCGGTCGCTCGGGAGCACTCTGGGGGTGCATCTTCGGTATCGCGATCGCCTCGTCGGCGGTCAGCTACACGCAGATCTACAAGACCCCGGCCAGCCGCGCAGCACTCGCTGCGGCCTATGGATCCAACAATGCCATGAGCGCCCTGTTCGGCCCGGCACCACAGCTCCAGACGGTGGCCGGCTTCACCGTGTTCAAGATCTCCATGACCCTCATGATCCTCGGTGCCGTGTGGGGGCTCCTGACCAGCACCCGGCTCCTTCGGGGTGAAGAGGATCGCGGGCGGTGGGATCTGCTCGTGGCCGGCCAGACCACTCGGCGACGGGCGACGTTCCAGGCCATCGTCGGGCTCGGGGCGGGGGCAGTCGTTCTATGGGCCGGCGCGGCGCTGCTCACTGTTGCCACCGGACAGAGCGACAAGGTGCAGTTCGGCGTCGCTTCGGCGCTGTTCTTCACCTTGGCCATGGTGGCCACGGCCGTGATGTTCCTCGCCATCGGGGCGGTCACCAGCCAGCTGGCCGCCACCCGCCGCCAAGCTGCCTCGCTCGCAGCAGTCGTCCTCGGCATCTCCTACGCGCTGCGTCTGGTTGCCGATGCTGGCGTCGGTCTGCATGGACTCATCTGGGTCTCTCCACTGGGCTGGGTCGAGGAACTCCGACCGTTCACCGCACCCCAGCCGATGGCACTCGTGCCCATCGGTGCGTGCACGGTGATCCTGGCCGGCACCGCGGTGCATCTAGCTGGACGTCGAGATGTCGGCTCCAGCGTCATGGCCGATCGGACCCAAGCGGAATCGCACCTCGGACTGCTCGGCGGGCCCACCATGGCTGCCATCCGGTTGATGCGGTCGACGATCATCGGATGGTGGATGGCTATCGCCACTGCAGCCCTCCTCTACGGGTTCATCGCCAAGTCGGCTGGCACCACCGTCGCTGGTTCGGTGCACGAGGTGCTGACCAAGCTGGGCGCCACCGGAAACGGAACCCAGGCCGTCCTCGGCATGTGCTTCCTCATGCTCGCCGTGCTCACCGGATTCGTTGCTGGCGGGCAGGTCACCGCCGCACGGGCGGAAGAGTCGGGAGGGACGCTGGATCACTTTCTGGTCCGACCGATCTCTCGATGGTCTTGGCTGGGGGGCCGGTACCTCGTCGCCCTCAGCGTCTTGGTGGTGGCTGGGTTGGTAGCGGGCACACTCACATGGCTCGGTGCTGCTGTCCAGCACTCCGGGCTGAGCCTCCCCACCCTCCTGGGTGCAGGAGTGAACTTGGTACCCCCGTCGATGGTTATCCTCGGGGTCGGCATTTTGGCCTTCGGGGTCCGTCCCCGGTCAGTCACTTGGGTCGTCTACGGACTCCTCGGTTGGTCGATCTTGGTAGTGATCGTCGGAGGGATCGGCGCCGTTAGCCACTGGGTCCTCGATACTTCGGTATTCCACCAGATGGCATCGGCGCCTGCCGTACCACCGCACTGGGGTGCCAATGCGGTCATGGCCGGCATCGGGATCACCACCGCGCTGTTTGGAGCATGGGCGTTCCGATACCGCGATCTCCAGGGCGAATGATCGCGCCGGCGCCGCTCGCAGGCGAGGGTCTATCAGCACTACTCGAGCCGATGTGATCAGCCAGGCCCCGATGTCGTCAGAAACCCCACGATCTCGGGCAGGGCCGCTCGGTCCTGGACGAAGAAGGCGTGGCCGCCTTC
>JBAXCY010000138.1:0-7625 GCA_037141235.1 Acidimicrobiales bacterium
ACGCCGCCGGTCGTGGCGGGGTCCTTGGCGCGCTCAGTCCAGAAGAGGTGGACGACGAGTTCTTCTTCTTCAAGACCGGGATGATCAGCGGGGTGGTGACGGCTGGCCGCACCATGGCCGACCCGGACGCCATCCTGGCGGCCCACTTGGCCTCGGCGGACGACTACGCGCTCGCCACCTTCGGAGGACTGAGCGGATCCATCCTCCCCGAGTTCCAGACCGCGGCGGCCACGGTGATCAGTGCACTGCCGACCGGCTCGTGGGCGTTGGCCGACGGGTACCGGGCTGCACGAGCACGCGTCGAACCTGCCGCCGCTGCCTATATGAGTGCGGTCATCTTGCGCGAGCTGCGCGGCGGGGTCCACCGTGACGCGGTGGTGGCCGCTGGGATGTCCAATGCGGTGGCCTGTCAGTTCGACCAGGGTGACGGCTACTTCCGGCTGCACGGGTTCGGTGATGGCGACATGGTGGCAGAGACCCCCGAGGTCATTGCAGCCAAGGAGGCGGTCGAGCAGGCCACCGAACGCAAGATGGCCGAGTTGCTGTCGGTGCTCGACGACGACGGGTGCACGGCACTGGCAGTAGGGGCTAGCGCCATGTTGGAGGCCGTGTCGTCACCTCGTCGGGTGGACTGACCAGGCCGTCGACTCACGCCTGTAGATCAGAGGCCAAGTGGTCGTCTACTTCCCTCGCAGTGGAAGGGAAGGCGATGAAACAGGAGTCGTCCAGTGGTCCCGATCCGGTCCACCGGTAGGCGACGAGTGAGCCGCCTGGTCGCACCGCGCTGTAGTCGACGCAGACAGCGTTGTCGGCGGTAACCGTCGGGGTCTCGTTGAACCAGTAGTGGCCAAAGAAGACCGGAACCGGATCCCGGTAACGGTAGGCGTCGGCTTCTCCATACGGGAGATCGGGAAGTCCTGGGTGGGGATCGTCGTCTGGGGTTAATGAGTCCTGGGGGATCATGGCAATCTGGCGCATCGATGTGGCTGAGTCGTCCCACCACCTGATACGGGCTGTGCGCCGTGGTGAACCCTCTGGGTCGCGCCAGGCCTGCTCCTCGGACAACTCCATTTCGGGTCCCTTCAACACCACTTCGACCGCGTTGAAGGCGGGCGTCCCAGGCAAGTTGGCCTCGATGATGAAGGCATCGCTGACCGGTGTGCCTGGTGCTACCCAGGAGTCCAGAACGGCGAGCGAGTCCTGATGCCAGCAGGCGTGGGCGATCCGGAGATCACCAAGTTCCAGATAGAGCGGCAGAGTCCGGAACCAGGTGATGATCTCGTCGTGCAGGTTGGAGCCTTCGGTCACCTGTTCGAGGAAGTGGCGATGCTGGTGCGTGTTGTGGCCACCCTTGCGGCCCTTGTGGGTGCGCATGAAGTCGTCCGGGTCGGCAGGGTTGCGTGTGGCGTACGAGATGGCGTTGAACTCGTGGTTGCCCATGATGACCTGGGCCGAGCCCGCCTCGTGCATGGCCCGGACGATGCTGACCACCTTGACCTGCGTGTCCCCACGGTCGATGAGGTCGCCCACGAAGATGGCCTGATGGCCGGGGCGTCGATAGGCGCCGTCGGTCTGCTCGTAGCCGAGTGCAGACAGCAGTCCCTCAAGTTCGGGAGCGCATCCGTGGATGTCGCCGATGATGTCGTACGTCGTCATCTGGCCTGCCTTTCGTGATCGTCGGTCGAGAGAGGGTCGAGGCGTGACATCCTCGAGCGGAGCAACTGACCCGAGTCAGGTCCGAAGCGGTGCGTCACGAGCGGATCCACCAGCCCGCGTTCCGGGGCACTGGCGCCGTGCAGGCGGTTCCCGGGTACGACCCCATTGTAGGTGGGGGATGTGACGCCTACTGGGAGGTGTGCCTCTGCCGGCAGATTCGTCGCCGTGGCAGTGGCCAGAGGGCCAGGTGAAGATTCAGGTCGACACCGGTCGACTCGAGTGAGGCCAATAGCGCCCCGCCATCCGAGAACTACCAGCGTCGAACCGGACCATCGGTCGGACTTGTGCGCGAAGTCAGAACCATCCAAGAAGTTGCTCGTGACGGTAGCGGTCGCCCTGAGCCGATTGTCCCTCCCCCTGTCGTACACGCGCACATCACACACCCCATGGACGGCTTCATCCGGTCCCCGCATGTCGTCACGCACGTCGAGCTCGATGATGTGCTTGTCCCCGGCCACGATGTGGCGATGAGGAAGGGCATCGAAGAGGGGGCACCCGAGTCCTTGGTTCTCCCCAGCGATGAGTGGCTGATCCTCGAACATGAATCAGGGCCAGGCCGCCGCAATATTCTGCGGCACCGGACCAGATGAAGCCCATCTGAAGCGGTGCCCTGATCTCGGACGGCGGGCCGTGTGCCTCTCGTCGTGCCGGGTATGGGCGAGGTCGGATGCGAGTTGACCCCTCAATGACACGGGATTGCGGCCCACACCGGACACGAGCGACGCAGTGCCCGTATGAGGAAATGGTGAATCACACGCATGTAGTTATTGCCGACGCCCCGAATTCCAGTACATCGAACGCAGACCAGCGGGTTCATCATACGAACGTGTGTTCCCCATAGCACCACCCTGAACTGGGTATTCTGGAAGGACCACGTGTTTCCACGGCTAGCTGTACCACCGCCTTCTGCTCTGCCCAGAAGGCCCTCCATAGGGTGTCACACCCCCCTCGTAGGTTTCTCTATATGGGAGATACCGACATGGACATGGTGCTCGATAGTGGGCATACGATCTGGCTCAAGGAGATCGATCAATGGCTGGTCTACGACGGCCTGCTCGACGGGATGCCGACCGAACGGCTCAATGCCAGCCTGATCGACCACATCATGGCGAGTGGGACCGTCGGAGGACGGCGGGCGGTCCTGATCGCGCCCGAACAGACACGACCGGCGGGCACGGGTGGGCCGGACTCTGGAGAGGATGCATATTCGCTCCTACCTCGTATGGCCGTCCGGGCGCGCTTCGAATCACTGCAGCCGGTCTCTGAGGGTGGGGACTTCTCGGAGCTGACCATGGTGTGGTTCCAACACACATGGGCACTGCCCATAGACGATGGGGTCGTGGGGAAGATCAGGGCGGTCGACTGGGCCGGATCGGCCAGGGACATGATCTGGTAGCCGACTCAGTCGCTGTCAGGACCTTCCTCGACGGTTCGACCACCACACGGCACTGACGGTCAGTTCCGCACACCCTCGATGTACTGATCGGACGAGGAGAGCCCCTCGAACTCGGCGTTCACCCGCTCGTCGTGCTCTTGCTCGTCGCGCAAGGCACTCGAGCGCTTCCACCGACCCACCAGGAGGAAGATGGTCGGGAGGAAGAGGATCTCGCCAGCCACGCAGACATACCACCACCGCTGCCACTCCTTGGGGGCTACTGCTCGGGCTTGTAGGACCTCTCGGCCATGGGCAGCCAGGAACTTGCGGTCGGCCGGTGGGATCTTGGATGCGGCCAGCAGATCGGCCACGGCAACACCAGGGCTTACGCCGGTAGCCAGGGCGATCTGTTGGGTGGCCGCCATAATGGCCTTCGGGTCCCTCACGTTGGCCTGGAGCCGGGTGAGCGTGGCCTTGTCGATCAGCTTCAGGGTGGCGATCTGGCTCGGGTACTCGGCCTGGAGTTTCGAGGCGTGTGCGCCGAAGTCGGCCACCGGAGTGGCTGAAGGCACGATGAAGGGGACGATCAGGAAGGCGGCGGCGGCCACCAGCCGCAGGGTCCACCCCCAGATGGCCAGTCCGGTAGCTACCAGGGCCGGGTTCCTGCTCTCGAGGGTCTCGGTATAGGCCGCCATCCACGGCGCGTAGGCGACACCACGTGCTGCCGACATCACCATGATGACCACGATGAACGTCGCGTACGAGGTGTGCGGGCGGGTAGCCAGCCCGGCAAAGACGACGCCCATGGCCACCGCACACACCCCGCCGAGGACCATGAACGGCTTGCGGACCCTGAGCTTGTCCGAAATGACTCCGACCGCCACCACCGCCACTGCATCGGCAGACCAGAACCAGTTGCCGAGTCCGTTGGCCTGGGCTTGGGAGAAGCCGAAGACGGAGACGAAGTAGATGACGAAGAAGCCCACCGCCGAGAGGTAGAAGAGGAGGTAGAGCCCGACACCCAACGACGGGATGATGGTATTGAACCCCAGCATCTGACGGAACGGGCGCTTCAGTGCCTCCTCCACCTGCATGCCCCGAGCTCTGACTTCGGCCAGTACTCGCTCGCGCAACGACGTCATGATCTGATCGCGTATACGCGGCGCCAGTTCGCGCAGACAGAAGAGAGCGACCACGAACACGGACAGCCCTACCGCCCCAGCGATCCGGAACTGGTCCTGCCACCGGGGCAGATGATCCAGCGTCGTCGACGCCACCAGCGAGACCATCAAGCTCCCGAGCACCGGGCCGAGGGTCCAAAAGCCCATTGCCGCCCCGCGGCGCTCCTGGGGAGAGAAGTCGCGTACCAATGCGGGCGTGGCGACCAGGACCATTCCCTCGAAGAACCCGACGGCACACAGGGCGATTGCATAACTCAGCTTTGTGTTGGCGTTCGGGACTCCGAAACAGGTGACCAGGCCCACAACGAGCAGACCGACGACGACGATGTTGGCCCGGCCGATGCGGTCGGCAAGAGAAGCGACCAAGGAGGCTATGGCCCCGGCCACGCTGCTGACCACCACCACTGTCAGGTAGAACCGGAACGACATCTGGTAGTAAGCGAGGATCGAAGTGGAGACAGATCCGGCCACATACTGCTGGTAGTACATCACCACGCTGCAGAGGACCACGAGGGCGAGCAGTCGGTAGCGGGTCTTGGATGGCGGATAGTGGTCCAGGTCGCGATACCACAGGCGACGCATGCGAGAGTTCACTCGACGGGGCTCGTCGGTGGCTGTTGGCGGCGTGACGGTTTCGGTCATTGGGACGGCTCGGTCATAGGGACGGCTCGGTCATGGCGCGGACGAGACGCGCACCGCACTCCACTTGACCCCGCAGACATGGTGACGATGCCGTACGCCCCGCCGGACTTCCACAGGTGCAGGCTATGGAACCGGCAGGCACTCGGATAGGGCCATTCGGCCCTGGCTGGCGGCACTGCGCCGGCGAGCGGTGCGTACCCCTGCGTTGATGTTCAGAGGTACCCTTGGGGGTACCCAAGACGGAGGAGCCCCGTGGAACTGCCTGATGATGTCGTCGACGATCTGCGAAAGCGTCTGCGCAGGGCAGGCGGTCAGGTCCAGGCCGTCGAGAAGATGTTGGCCGAGGGACGCGAATGCCGTGACATCGTCACTCAACTCAGTGCAGCCATCAGTGCCTTGGAGCAGACCGGCTTCCGGCTGATCGCCAGCGGACTCACCTACTGCATCCAGCACCCAGAGGAGGCGGAGGCCTCGGGCTATCCGCTCGACGAAGTGCAGCGGCTCTTTACGAAGCTGGCGTAATCAGCTGGCTGGCATCGCCCGTCCGAGCCGCCTCGGCATCGAGCCAGGTCCGATAGCCGCCATCGAGGTTCCGGGCCGCCCGGCCCAATTGGTGGAGGAGTTCGGTGGCCGTGTGGCCTCGTTGGCCGACCTGGCAGTAGATGGCGAACGGGCCATCACCCAGTCCAGGCAGGTCGTCGCGTAGCGAGTCCAGGGGCGCACTGATGCTCCCGGGGATCGATCCAGCCGCGAACTCCGACGGAGTCCGCACGTCCAATACGGTCCACCCGGTGTCGGCCAATCGAGCCAGTTCGCCAGGAGCGATGACGTCGCACTCGCCGGACAGGACGTTCTCGGCCATGTAGCCGAGCATGTTGACCGGGTCCTTGGCTGACGAGAACGGGGGGGCGTAGGCCAACTCCAGATCAGCGAGGGCTGGAGCCGTCAGTCCGCCGGTCATGGCGGTGGCCAGGATGTCGATCCGCTTGTCCACCCCGGCCCCTCCGACGGCCTGGGCCCCCAGGATCGTCCCGTCGATCGGATCGAACAGGAGCTTCAGGGACATCTGCTCGGCCCCGGGGTAGTAGGTGGCGTGGTTCATGGGGTGGGAGTGGATGGCACGGTAGGGCCGGCCGGCGGCGGCCAGACGTGTCTCGTTCCATCCGGTCATGGCCGCGGTGCGCGAAAAGACCTTGACGATGGCCGAACCGATCGACGGGGCAGCATCTCGGACCAGACCAGCGATGTGGTCGGCCACCCGACGGCCCTGCCGGTTGGCCACATTGGCCAGTGCGATCAGTGAGGTTCCGCCCCCGACGGAGTCGACCTTCTCGACGGCATCACCGACGGCGTAGATATCGGGGTGGCTGGTCAGCCCGACACCGGTCACGGCAATTCCTCCGTTCGGGCCGATATCCAGGCCGGCCATGACGGCCAGCCGGGTATCCGGGCGCACCCCGATGGATCCGACCACGAGGTCCGCGGGCAGGGAACGCCCGTCGGCCAGGACGACAGCAGTGTCTGTCACTTCGGTGACGGCCACACCGGTCTCGACGTGGACGCCGTTGGCCAAGAGTTCGGCCTCGATGAGCACAGCCAGCTCCGGGTCGAGCGGAGTGAGGACCTGGCCTGCTGCCTCGACGATGGTGACATCGATGCCCGAACGACGGAGATTCTCCGCCGTCTCCAGGCCGATGAAGCCAGCGCCGATGACCACGGCCGCGCTGGGTGCAGCCGACACATCGCGGAAGAGCCCGGCCGCATCTTCGACGGTGCGCAGTGTCCGAACCCGATCGAATCCGGTGATCGGTGGTCGGACCGGGAGGGCACCGGGGCTAAGGATCAACTTGTCGAAGCCGAACTGCATTTCGGTACCGTCCAGGGTGGAGCGCACGGTGGCCAAGTGGGCTTCGGCATCGATCCCCACCACCTCGGTGTCGACCCGAACGTCGAGGCGGAATCGTTCGAGCAGTCGCTCGGGAGTCTGGAGGAGCAGATCGTCCTCGTCCTCGATCACCCCGCCAACGAAGTACGGAAGACCGCAGTTTGCATAGGACACGTGGCCCGAGCGCTCGACAACGACGATCTCCGCCTTCTCGTCGAGCCGACGAAGGCGGGTAGCCGCCGACATCCCACCCGCTACACCTCCGACCACCAGCACCCGCAGGGGATGCGGAGAAGCGGCACCGCCAGCGGCAGCGTCGTCGGTCGGGTGCGGTTGGGAGTTCGATGACATGAGGACGTCCTCGCTAGACGGGTAAGGGGTACATTCACTATACCCTCTAGGGTATCGGGTCAGTCACCGCAGCCGAGCCGGCGACTCGGGGACTTGGACGCCAACCCCTTGACGTCGACACCGTGCCAGGATACCCTTAGGGGTATGTGTAGAGCAGCGACATGCCGCCAGTGCGGTCGTCCGACGTGGAAGGGCTGCGGCCTCCATGTAGAACAGGTCCTCGCCCATGTGGCCCCCGCCGACCGGTGCAACTGCAGTGCCGAGGCACCGGTCCGGAAGCGACGCTGGTTCCAGAGCTGATCCGATTGGGTTCGAGACCCTGCCTCATCGCACTCCTACCAGCCTGATTCGAATCCCTAGAGGTCCCCGAGCACCGCTAGGGCATCGAGGTCGAGTGCCTGCTGGGCGTGACGGGACACGCTGGCCAGGAACATCCGGTCTCCCCGGTCGGTCTGCTTGACCATCATCGAGGCCC
>JBAXCY010000139.1:0-7588 GCA_037141235.1 Acidimicrobiales bacterium
ATCACCGTGCTGATCGTGGCCCACGACGTCAATCCGATCGCCTCGGCCCTCGACGGCGTGATCTATGTGGCCCAAGGGAAGGTAGTGAGCGGAACCCCCGAAGACGTGATCACCACCGAGACGCTGAGTGCGCTGTATGGAACCCCCATCGAGGTCTTGGTCACTAGGGACGGCCGACGGGTGGTGGTCGGACAGCCCGATGCCGCCTCCCACCATGCCGGAGCCCACGGTTCCAGTCACGAGCACAGCCACGACCACGGCGGGCACGGCTGACCACGATGCCCGCCGCCCTCTCACTCGCCACGTTGGCCGGACCTGGTCCGAATCCCATCGATGACCTGCGCCAGATGCTGGCGCTGCACTTCATGGTCAACGCGTTCCGGGCCGGGACCATCGTGGCCGTGCTGGCTGCCGTCGTGGGCTGGACGATGGTGCTGCGCCGACAGAGCTTCGTCGGTCACACGTTGGCCGTGGTGTCCTTTCCGGGGGCGGCGGCTGCCATTTGGCTGGGGGTGAGCGCCACGGCCGGGTATTTTGCCGGAAGCATCGCCGCCGCCCTGATCATCGCGCTGGTCCCACGGTCGCCCGCGGGGAGACCCGGGAGCCAGGAGTCGGCCGTCATCGGCACCGTCCAGGCCTTCGCCCTGGCCTGTGGTGCCCTGTTCATCAGCCTCTATGGCGGCTTCCTCGACGGCATCACCGGTCTGCTCTTCGGCTCGTTCTTGGGAGTGTCGGACGACCAGGTGGTCGTGCTCGGCGTGGTGGCCCTCGTGGTGCTGGCCGCAATGGGCGCACTCGGGCGCCCATTGCGGTTCGCCACGGTCGACGGTGATGTGGCCGCGGCCCGGGGCGTGCCGGTGCGACTGTTGTCGGTGGCGTTCTTGGTGCTGCTCGGATGCACGGCCGCCGAGGTGAGCCAGATCACCGGGGCGCTTCTCGTGTTCGCCCTGTTGGTCATGCCGGCTGCTGCTGCTCAGCAACTGACGGCGAGGCCCATCCTCGGACTCGGGCTCGCCATGGGGTTCGGCCTGTTCGTGGTGTGGGCGGCCCTGTCATTCGCCTTCTACTCGCCGTGGCCGGTGGGCTTCTTCGTCACCACCTTCGGCTTCGCCCTCTACCTGGGTGCCGCCGGATTCAGGTGGGCGGCGGCCCGGTGGCCACGAGGCATCAGGGAGGCCGATAACCGCATTAGGGCCAGGTCGGACGAACTGGGTGCAGCGGTGGGCGCATGACCACGGGAACGTTCTTCGTGTTGGCCCATCCGTTCCTGCGCTCGGCCTTCGGGGTCGGCACCGCCGTGGCGCTGGCTGCGGGCCTGATCGGATCCTTCATAGTGCTGCGAGGGCAGGTGTTCGCCGGCGATGCACTGTCCCACGTGGCCTTCACCGGGGCGCTGGCTGCCTTGGCCTTCGGGGTGGATCTGCGCCTCGGCCTCTACGGGGGGTGCATCGCCTTCGCCCTGCTGCTGGCCGTGCTGGGCGGACGATCGGGGGCCGACGACACGGTGATCGGCTCGGTATTCGCCTGGGTGCTCGGCCTGGGTGCGCTCTTCTTGAGCGTGTTTACGGCGTCGTCGAGTGGAATCGGGGAAGCAGGGGGCACGGCCGGGGTGAACGTGCTGTTCGGCTCGATCTTGGGTCTGTCTGGCAGCCAGGCCTGGGGCGATGTCCTGGTGTCCCTGGCCGTAGTGGTCGCCGTAGTGGCCATGGCCCGACCGCTGCTCTTCGCCAGTCTGGACCCGGCGGTAGCCGCATCCCGAGGAGTGCCGGTGCGGCTGCTGTCCCTCGGGTTCTTCGTGGCCCTCGGCCTGACGGCCGGGGTGGCGACTCAGGCAGTGGGTGCTCTGCTGCTGCTGGGGCTCCTGGCCGCACCTGCTGGTGCTGCTCAGCGGCTCACGGCGCGCCCGTTGCGGGCACTGTGGCTGTCGTCGGCCATCGCCGTGGGCTCGATGTGGGCAGGCCTCACCCTGGCCTACCTGTTTCCGGTGATGCCGCCCAGTTTCGGAATCCTCGGTGTGGCTACGGGCACGTATCTGGCCGCCATCGCCTGGACGCGAAGTGTCCGGAGGCACCGCCAGCGGACCTCCCGTCCGATGGGCATACCTGTCCCAGTCGAGATGTCTCGTGCCCACTGACCACTCCGGATCTGGCCGTCGTGACCGCCCCCAGGCACGCCGTAGTGTGTCAAGGGTGAGCGTCGCCCCGTCCGTGCACGAGCAGGCTGCCCTGCGCCTCGGTGGCCTGGACCAGCGCTATACGACCGTTCGACGGGCACTGGTGGCGACACTGGCTGATGCCGGCCGGCCCCTGTCGATTCCCGAGATCCTGTCGGCCAACGAGGCGCTCCCGCAGTCGAGTGCCTATCGGACCGTGACCGTGCTGATCGAAGCCGGGGTGGTCCGGCGGGTGACCGGAGTAGACGACCACGGGCGATTCGAGCTGGCCGAGGATCTGGCCGGCCATCATCACCACCTGGCGTGTGCCACGTGCGGCAAGGTCGAAGATGTCGTCCCGTCCGCCCGGCTCGAGCGGGCCATGGACGAGGCGGCCCGGGCCATCGCCGAGGAACAGGGCTACGTGGTGGTCGGCCATCAGTTCGACCTGGTGGGGACGTGCCCGTTGTGCCAGCAGACCTCTGGGGCTTCTACGATGCCGACCACGGACCGCCGCGGCAGGTGGAACGGCCAGCCGTGACATCAGCAGCCGTGACATCAGCAGCCGTGACATCACCAACAAGGCCGTGCACATTCTTGACCTACGTACCAATGACCAGGAGACCGACATGACCGACCCCATCCGCACCGAAACCGACTCCATGGGGGCGATCGACGTACCCGCCGATCGGTACTGGGGTGCCCAGACCGCCCGGTCCCTCCATCACTTCCCGATCGGCGATGACACCATGCCGGAGCCACTGATCCGGGCCATCGGGATCCTGAAGGAAGCCTCCGCCCAGGTCAACGCCGACCTGGGCAAGATGTCCCCCGAGACATCTGCGCTCATCGTGGCGGCTGCCCGCGAGGTATCCGAGGGCAAACTGCACGATCACTTTCCTCTGAGCGTGTGGCAGACCGGCAGTGGCACCCAGTCGAATATGAACGCCAACGAGGTGATCTCCAACCGAGCCATCGAGATGGCCGGAGGAGTCATGGGCTCCAAGGTCCCGGTCCACCCGAACGACGACGTGAATATGTCCCAGTCGTCCAACGACACCTTTCCGACAGCCATGCACATCGCCGCAGTCGAGGAGATCACCCATCGGCTCGTTCCGACTGTTCGCCATCTGCGTGATTCGCTGCATTCCAAAGCCGAGGCCTACGCCACCATCACCAAGATCGGCCGAACCCACCTGATGGATGCCGTCCCTCTCACCTTGGGTCAGGAGTTCTCCGGGTATGTGGCTCAGCTCGATGCTGACATCCGCCGGATCGAGTCGACCCTCGACGACCTCTACGAGCTCGCGGCAGGCGGCACGGCAGTGGGGACCGGCCTGAACACCCACGCCGAGTTCGGGGTTCGGGTAGCGGCAGCCATCGCCGAGCTCACCGGCCTTCCGTTTGTCACCGCACCCAACAAGTTCGCCGCACTGGCCGCCCACGACGCCCTGGTGATGACCAGTGGCGCCCTGCGCACGCTGGCCGGCTCGTTGATCAAGATCGCCGACGACCTGCGGTGGCTCGGATCGGGTCCGCGCAGCGGCCTCGGTGAGCTCAACCTGCCCGAAAACGAGCCGGGCTCTTCGATCATGCCCGGCAAGGTCAATCCCACCCAGAGCGAAGCCATGATCATGGTGTGCATCCAGGTCTTCGGGAACGATGCGGCGGTGGCCATGGCCGGATCAAGGGGCAACCTCGAACTGAATGTTTGCAAGCCGGTGATCATCCACAACGTGCTCCATTCGGTGCAGTTGTTGACAGAGGCATCCTCAGCATTCACCCGGTTCTGCGTGGACGGACTCGAGCCGAACGAGGCGCGCATCCGTCAGCACCTCGAGAACTCCCTCATGCTGGTGACTGCCCTCAATCCCCTCATCGGCTACGACAAGGCTGCCGAGGTGGCCAAGAAGGCGCACAAGGAGGGCTCGACGTTGCGAGAGTCCGCCGTGGCACTCGGCTACCTGACCGGCGAGCAGTTCGACGAGGCTGTGCGGCCCGAGTCCATGACTCACCCCTGACCCCCGCCCAACCGTGAGCCCCGACTCACCCCTGACCCCCGCCTACCTGTAACACTGATCCCAACGATCGACGGCCCGCACCACCGCGGGACAAGGAGCGCCATGACCACCGTCCCATCTGACCTGCACATCGGACTGACTGACGGCACCTTCTACAGCGGCGACCCGTTTCCGGCTTTTGCCTGGATGCGGGCCGAGGCCCCGGCCTTTTACGACGAGGTGGCCGGCGTGTGGGGGATCACCCGATACGCCGACATCCGCGAGATCTCCAAGGACCCAGACACCTTCTCCAACGCCGGAGGGATCCGGCCGGACAGCGATGCTCTGCCCATGATGATCGACACCGACGCCCCCGAACATGTGCGCCGGCGACGCCTGGTGAGCGAAGGGTTCACCCCCCGACGTATCCGCGAGAGCGAAGAGGGGATCAGAGCCATCTGCGACGCCATCATCGATCGGGTGTGCGAGAAAGGATCGGCCGACTTCGTCAACGACATTGCCGCTCCGCTCCCCATGATCGTGATCGGGAACATGCTGGGGGTCGCCCCCGAAGATCGCGATGCGCTGTTGCGCTGGTCCGACGACATGCTGAAGGCGCTGGGCTCCCCCGACCCGACGGCCATGGACCGGGCCGCTATGGCAGCCATAGAGTACGCCGAGTACATCACGGCCGTGGCCGAGCAGCGCCGTCGCGACAACCAGACCGATGATCTGATCGGCACGCTGGTCCATGCCGAAATCGAAGGAGACAAGCTCGACGAGTCCTCGCTGATCTACGAGTCGCTCCTGATCCTGATCGGCGGGGACGAGACCACCCGGCACGTCATCAGCGGCGGCATGTACGAGCTGTTGACCCACCCGGATCAGTATCGGATGCTATCCGAGGACCGGTCTCGCATGACGGTGGCGGTCGAAGAGATGCTCCGGTGGGTGTCGCCCATCAAGAACATGGCTCGCACCATGACCAGAGATGTCGAACTGCACGGTCAGACTCTGTCCAAGGGGCAGAAGCTTTTGTTGCTCTATCCCTCGGCTAACCGGGACGAGTCGATGTTTCACGACCCAGAGACCTTCGACATCACCCGCACCCCGAACGACCACATCGCCTTCGGCTTTGGCGCCCACTTCTGCTTGGGAAACCGGCTGGCCCGGATGGAGCTCTCGGTCATGTTCGATCGCCTCCTCGAGCGTCTGCCCGACCTCGCCTTGGCCGACGACGACGAGCCCCCCAAGCGGGCCGCCAACTTCGTGTCGGGCTTTGAGACCATGCCGGTTACGTTCACCCCCACCGCCCCCGTCGGGGCCAGCGCGTGACGTCGCGGCCCGTGGCGCTCGACGACGCAGCCTTGGCCGCAGCCTTGGCTGCACCGGATGCGCCTAGGTGGGACTTGGTGGACGGCATGCTCATCCAGACGTTCGAGTGCCCGAGCTTTTCGGCTGCCCTCGACTTCGTCATGGCTGTCGGCCGCCTCGCCGAAGAGGCCGACCACCATCCGGACATCGACATCCGGTGGCGCAAGGTGAGGTTGGCGCTGGTCACCCACGATGCTGGGGGGCTGACCGAACTCGACCTCACGATGGCCAGGGACATCGACGCACTGACCCTGTAGACGACGAAGGCCGGGACCCGCAGGCCCCGTCCCCGTGATCGTCGCTGTGGCCAGTAGGCGTCAGCAGGTGTCTAGGCGTCAGTAGCCACCGGTGCAGCCGTGCTGATCGGGTGCGGCAAATGGGCTCCCGAAGTAGTGCGTGGCAAACGCCACGGCCACCCGGATCTGCTGCAGTTTCGAAGCATGTGCGGCATTGCTCGGAAATCCGAACGTGTTGAACTGATTCCAGTTGGCATGAGTCATGCCGAGCCCGCCGGAGAAGGCGGATCCGTTGACGTGCCAGTCGCCACCCTCTTCGCAGATGCTCACCCTTTCCCACGCGGCGATCTGGCCGGGTGTGAGCCCGTAGTCGGACTCGGGTGCGACCACTGGGGCCCGAGGTGTGGCGATGCTTCCGGCTCCGAGCGATCCGTAGAAGGCGATCGTTCCGAAGTTGAAGACCCCGCCATCGGCTGCAACTTCGATGTAGCCACCAACGACCGACGATGTCCCCACGATGGGCTGATTGAGATGTGTTCCGATCAGCGACCCCTTGAACGTGGCACCCCCGTAGGCATAGGTCCCACCATCACTCGAGACCACCCGGTAGCCGCCTCCGGCGGCATCTATCCCTACGACTGGAGACGCCGCTGGGACGGTGCCGTAGAACGGGGCGTTGCCGAAGGCATACACGGACCCGTTTGCGGCGACTTCCCAGTACCCCTTGCCGTTGGGAGTGGGGGCGATCCCGACGATGGGACTGGTGGGAGACATACCGGTGGCGGCGCCCTCATAGGTGGCGTCGCCGAAGGCGAACACCCCACCGTCGGAGGCGACCAGCCAGTACCCGTCGCCGGAAGATGTCGCCGTCATTCCCACGATGGGGGAGTGCAGCGACGTACTGGTCATGGATCCTTGGAACTCGGCGTCGCCGAAGGCGAACACTCCTCCGTCGGATGCGACCTCCCAGTAGCCCTTGCCGGTGGGCGTGGCATCGACGCTGACGATCGGCTTGTTGAGAGGATGACCGGCCGTGGAGCCGTAGAAGTTGGCCCCGCCGTAGGCGAAGACTCCTCCGTCGGCACCGACCAACCAGTAGCCGTGGCCGTGGCCGTTGGCCACCGCTGATGCGCCGACGATGGGGGCGTTGAGGACGAGGCCTGTGCCGATCGGAACAGGAGCCGCTGCCGCCAATGCGGGCGATCCGATCAGGGAGGCCAGGACAGTGGCCGAAGCGGCCATGGTGACCAGACCGGCTTCGGTGCGGGTTCTACTGCGAGTCCGCCGCTTGACCGCATTGGTCGTGTGCTGCGGCGGAGACAGGCGAGGTGTTCGAGTGGAGGGGCGTGAAGGGACAGGGATATTGGCAATTAGCGGATGCAAGGGGGTGACCTTTCCTTGGTCGGCCAGAGCCCGTCGGTCGACGGAAGTGCTCTGACTCTCTTCTGGTTGGGTGGACCCCACATCTGTGCATTCAACGCCCCAGCCGGGCACCGGGAAGGGTGGTCCGGCCTGGCTACAAGAGCCGGGTGTGCTAGCGGGTGTATTTGTCCGTTAGTGATGAAATGTTTAGGTGCCACTCTCCTCGAGGGTGCGGTGGGGGCGAGCTCGCCAGCGGCGTCGGGGCGTCGGGCTCGACCATCGGTCGGAAGCCTCGGGACGAACCCATGTGCTCGAAGCCCCCACTATAACGGGTCCGGTGGGAAATTGGTACCCGACTGCGACAATTGCAGGATAGGGAGGGCAGGGAACCTGTAGATAATTGGCTTTCCCAGGCCGCAATCGGAGTCGACCAGGGGAGTCAACCAGGGGAGTCAGCCAGGGGA
>JBAXCY010000140.1:0-7515 GCA_037141235.1 Acidimicrobiales bacterium
CTGGCGAACCTACCTCAACCCACTGCGTAGTCCGAAGGGGCGAGTTTGGCGAAGACCATGACGCCCTGGTTGGTCGGTCGGGTGGAGAGGACGGTGACCGGGATGGGACCCGAGTCGATGAGGTGAGAAGCATCCCCGACCACCACCATGTCGCCTTCTGGCAGATAGCCGACCGCCTGGTGTGGCTGCCTTCCCTCTTTCACCAACTCGATCATCAATCGCTCACCCGGGATCCGATCAGGGGAGAGTTCGGCGGCAACGACGTGGAAGTTCACCGACGACAACTGCCACTCCTCGGCCTGGACCACAACAGTTGGTGAGCAGGTCCCGATGCGCAGTCCGGTCCGGCGGGCCAATGTCAGGAGCTTGGTCGTCGGGTCGTCCACCTCAGGAACGTCATCGGGGGCAATGCTGACAGAGACGCCCATCTCGCGGAGTGCCTCGATGGCCTCGAGGCCCCGGCTCGCTCGTCTCGATGCCACCGGATCGGGTGACGCGGCTACGACTGAGACGTGATCCACCACGAACTGGGGGATGACGAGTCCTCCTGGCATCAGGCCATTGCGCCCGAGGATCACCAGGAAACGGTCCATCACTGCTGATGCATCGACCAACAACGCATGCCCAGGGGGCGGGCTGGTCGCTGGCGCCAGGATCCTCGACAGCGAGGCGGCACTGATGATCTGGCGACCCTTGACCATTCCGAGTCTCCAACCGAATGCAGCCAGGATCCAGACCAGGCCAGCGGTGGCCACGAAAGCGTAGGGTGTCTGCACGAGGGCCACCATGGCTAGGCCGATGATGAGTCCGAGCATCATCCCAGTCGTGGAGATGATCGCCCCAGCAAAGATCTCCCCGGGTGGTGAGTTCCGGAAGAGGGCTACACCGCGTTTGAGCCCGCTATCGATCAGGCGACCTATGACTCCACCAAGAACGTAACTGACGCCGGCCCCGATCAGCAGTCCGGTCACGCCTCCGGTCCCGAGCGGGTCGAGGTGACGACCTATCTCGTATCCGACGAGGGCCCCCAGCAGAACCACGATCAGGCGCATGCCTTCGACGAAGATCACGGACCGACGTCGCTTGCTGATGGTGGAGCCGTATGTGTGTTCATCATCCCTGATCGATCACTTCCAATGGGGAGCTCCGCATCGCTCGCTTTGCCCCCTTCATCGGCTCGATCTAGGCAAATCTTGAGGATGGGACGACTCGGATAGCGATGCGCCTTGCTCTACACTGGGAAGGGTTGCCTGCCAGTGCGACCCCCTCCGCAGCCGTCGTCCCCATGATCAAGTGCCACATCCTCCTATGAGCCCCCTGCCTCGGCCACCCGTCCCGGTGCCATCGATCTCGGATCTGGACGCGCCTGGAGTTCTGGTGCCCGATGGCTCGGAATCGTGCGTTTCCGCTAATGCCGATGACACCACCCGCCATTGGTCGAGGAGTCGACCCGTCATGGTGATCGCACTCCTGGCCGTGGTGTCGGCCCTCGTGCTGGCCGCAACTGGAGCGGTTTCCTCCTCCTCGTCGGATGCTGCACCGATCGAAGGGAGCAGCGCCCGTCATCACGCCGGGGGGAACGCGGCCCAGTCGGCATCCCACCCGTCAGCCGTCCTGCCCGCGGCCACCACGGCTCCGCCCCCCGCCCCACCGGCGCTGGCCGCATCGGCGCCACTGCAGGCCCACGAGGTGTTCGGCTACGCGCCCTACTGGACGCTCCCACGGGCATCGGAGTTCGATGTGAAAGACCTCACCACGCTCGCCTACTTCAGCGTGGGGGTGGCCGCCGATGGGTCGTTGGTGCAGTCCGGGCCAGGGTGGAACGGCTACCTGAGCCAAGACTTGGTCGATCTGGTGGGTCGGGCACATGGCGCCGGTGACCGTGTAGTCCTGACGGTGACCTGCTTCGACCAACGCACTCTCGACCGGATGACGTCTGATCCGAGTGCCGCGACGAAGCTGTCGGCAGCCTTGATTGCCGCCGTGCAGGCCAAGAGCCTCGATGGGGTCAACATCGATTTCGAGGGCCAAGGTTCGAAAGATCGGGCCGGCCTGACCGCACTGGTCACCCAGGTGTCAGCCGCACTGCATGCGACGAATCCCCACTGGCAGGTATCGATGGCGACGTACGGCAGTGCAGCAGCCGACGCCGGCGGCTTCAGCGATGTGGCCGCACTGGCACCGTCGGTGGACGCCTTCTTCGTCATGGCCTACGACATGAACGACAAGGTGCACCCGAGCGCCACATCGCCATTGGTAGGACCGGCCTACACCGACGTCAAGGTCATCGAGCAGTACCTGGCGGTGGTGCCTGCGCAAAAGATCATCCTCGGCCTGCCCTACTACGGGTACGACTGGCCGACCACGGATGGAACGTTGGCCGCCACGTCGACGGGGAGGGCAACCCCATTGACCTATGCGGCGGTGGTTGCGGCGGGGCACCCCGTTTATTGGGATCCGACGACCTATACGCCGTGGACGGCATACAAGGACGGCGACCAGTGGCACGAGACGTTCTTCGACGACCCTACCTCGATGGCCCTGAAGGCACAGCTGGCCGACTTCTTCAAGATTGCCGGGGTCGGGATCTGGGCACTGGGTATGGACGGCAACGACCCCGCCATGCTGGCTGCCCTGCTGGGCCACGCTCCAGCGGTCAAGGATCCGCCCATCGGTCCGCCACCACCAGGATCTGGCTTTCTGTCGTTCGCCACCTATGCCGGCACTGCCGGAATCCTCCTCACCCCGATTGCCGCGCCAGCACCAGGTGGTGTGGCCACCCCGGTCGGTTGGCTCGACAGGTTCGCCACGACGGACCCGGCACTGGCTTGCCTGCAGACTCAGGTGGGGTTGCGCGTCTGGTCCTACTCGAGCCTGCCCGGTGTGCTGATCGTCCAGGCGGCCACGCCCGGGGACTGCGCATCGGCCATATGGACGTTCGTAGCGCCAGCACCGATGCCACCGACCACGACCACGACCGTGACCGTCCCGTCGGCGACCACCACCACAACCCCGACGACCACCGCGGTACCACCGACCACGACATCGACCGTGGTGCCGCCGTCGACCACCACCACCACCACCTCGATCGATCCGGCTTCCACCACCACCACTGGCCCCTAGCGGTCATTCGAACAGGAGAGCGGACACGCGTAGGCGGGTTCGTCCGCTGTCCGGACGGCTAGTCTTTGCTTCGACCCGGGGGTGTAGCTCAGTTGGTAGAGCGCTACGTTCGCAATGTAGAAGTCGACGGTTCGAATCCGTTCACCTCCACCAGATGGGCAGTAAGACCGACGCATCGCAGGCGGGTGAGGCCAAGACGGCCGATGGGCCTGATCCGTGTAGATCCAGTGGCTCGCTTCCGGGGTGAGTGGACGCGCGGTCGATGATGTGGTCTGCTTGACCTGTGGGGACCGGTTCTCCAAGGGTAGTAGGGGAGCACAACAGTGGGGGGCAGTATGCAGAGTTGTCATGGGCGTCGCATCCGCAGGTTCGGTCTCGTCGCCCTGGCCGTCACCTGCATGGGGATCGGCCCGGCCCTGGTCGCCGAAGTGCAGCCAGCGGCGGCGACCTCCAGCAGTGGCCTCCAAGGCGGCGGTTCGATCGACGAGGCTTGGCTGACCGGTGCCACGCCCGGTGATTCGATCACCCTGAACCAGAACGGTTCACCGGTGGCGAACCCGGCCAATCCGGGGACTGCAGACTCGCTGGGGTCGTTGATCATCCGGGACCTGACGGTGGGGACCGGGTACGCCTGGCACAACAACACCACTGATGTGACCACGCCGACGTTCGCCGTCTTGGCCCCTGATGCCAACCCGGCAACGGATTCGGCGCTGTACACCGGCCAGGCCATGCACCAGGGCATCAACTACATCACCATGCGTGACGGGATTCAGTTGGCGGCCACAGTGCGCTATCCCTACGGGCTCACGTGCAGTGCGATCGCACCCTGCGCCACGGTGATCGAGTACTCGGGGTACGGGACGGCCGGCCCTTCCGATCCGATCCCACCCCTGTTGGGTCAGTCGGGAGGTGATCCCCACCTCCTGCCTGATGGGTCGACCTATGTGGGATCGGTCATCGCTCGGGTGGCCGGATTCGCCACCGTCAGCCTGCAGATGCGGGGGAGTGGCTGTTCGGGCGGTGCCTTCGACCTGTTCGGCTACCCGTCCGACTATGACGCCTACGACGCAGTGGAGATCATCGCCCACCAGAGTTGGGTGGCTCATCACAAGGTCGGCATGGTGGGTCTGAGTTACTCGGCGCTGTCCGAACTGCCGTCGGCTGGGACCAACCCGCCCGATTTGGCCGCAATCGCCCCGCTGAGCCCGACAGACGACCTGTTCTCGACCGGCTATCCCGGTGGCATCTACAACAGCGGGTTTGCTGCCTCGTGGATCGCTGAACGGGTCAACAACGCCAAGGCGGCGGCATCGTGGACCAGTAGCGGCATCGTGCGGCTGGCCACCACCCCGGTATCTGGCGTCGGGCAGTCGTGGGTCTACTACGAAATCAATGCCGAGCTGGCGGCGTCCAGCGGTGTGTCTTCAGTATGTCTGGACAACCAGGTGCTGCACGGCCAGTCACAGAGCCTGTCGTCTCTGGTCGGCCCCGCAATGGTGGATCCCGTAACTGGAGTCGGTAGAGCACCGGCCCTGTTCGACCGCCGGGCCATGAGCAACTGGGCATCCAGGATCACGGCCCCCGTGTTCATCGCCGGCGCCCTCCAAGACGAGCAGACCGGTCCCCAGTGGACGGCCCTGCTGTCGGCGCTGCCCTTGAGCACTCCGGTCTTCGCCAACCTCATCAACGGCGGGCATATCGACTCGTCCGGCCCGCAGATCATCAGTCGGTGGCTCGAGTTCCTCGATGTCTATGTGGCCCAGATCGTCCCCGTAGCACCGACCGGCCTGGCTGCAGTCGTGCTCGATAGCTTCACCAGCTATGCATCGGGAACTTCCGCACAGGCCGCCCTTCCCGCCACTCGGTTCACCACGGCCAAGAATGCAGCCAAGGCCCAGACGTTCTTCGCCAAGCAGACCCCCCGGGTAACCGCCTTCTTCGACAACGGGGCAGGTGCGGCCGGGGCAGGCAACCCCGAGTCCACCTACTCGGCCGGCTTCAAGGCGTGGCCCGCCAAGGGGAAGACCACCACTTACTACTTCGGAGCGAACGGTTCGATGGGCACCAGGGTTCCGCGCACTTCCGGCTCGGCGTCGGTCACACTCGATCCGAGCGTGCGGCCCCAGACCAGTCTGCAGTCGGGGCACAACGTCTGGGCCGCCAACCCCGGATGGAACTGGACGACGGTACCCGCATCGAACGGGATCGCCTTCCAGACGGCCCCGTTGACAGTGGACACGACCATTGTGGGGACGGCCACCGTCGATCTGTGGGTGAAGTCATCCACCCCGATCGTCGACTTCCAGGCCACCATCACCGAGGTGCGGCCCTCCGACAACCAGGAGGAGTACGTGACCTCGGGGTTCCTGCGCAGTTCCAATCAGGTCGACCTGCTCGATTCGACTCCTCTGTTCACCCATCCGAGCTACCTCCCTGCCGATGCCGGGTCGCTGTCAGCTAACACGTACACCAGGGTGAAGATCCCGGTCGATGCCATCGCCCACACATTCCGGGCCGGGACCGAACTGCGGGTGGTGCTATCGGCACCGGGTGGCGACCGGCCATCGTGGACCTTCGACACCCTTGACAACGGACAGTCGGCGACCGTGGGACTCGGAACTGTGGGTGCCTCGGCGCTGGTGGTCAATGTGGTCAAAGGTGTGACGGTCCCCGCCACGCTGCCGACTTGCGGTTCGCTGCGGGGCGAGCCGTGCCGGGCCTATCAGGCTGCCGGAAACCAAGTCTGACCTGGCGGCACCGAGTCGCCTCTCCCGACAGCGAGTTCGTCCCGACTGGTGTCAGCGCGACGTGCCTACAGGTAGTCCGGTGTGGGCGGCACGTCGACGGCATGTTGGCGCAGGACATCCATCGGCACGATGTCCAGCACCCGTTCGTTGGTGGAGGCCAGAACCACGAAGGCGGCTGCACCGTCATGGTGGGCTCGAAGCCAGTTGGCCGCCGTGACACACCAGCGATCGCCGGGCACGAGGCCGGGGAACCGGTACTGCGGCATGGGCGTGGTCAGGTCGTTGCCGATCGACTGCTGATGGGCAAGAAACTCCGGGGTGACCACGGCACAGATGGTGTGGCTGCCCAAATCCTCGGGCCCGGTCGCACAGCAGCCGTCACGGAAGAAGCCAGTCATCGGGTCGGTCCCGCACTCCTCGAGTGGACCGCCTAGGACATTGCGTTCGGTCGTCATGATCAATTCGTAGCACCTCGGCGCGCAGCATCCGTCGTCGGGTATCGCCCACCGGTCGGTGAGGCGGTCAGCGCTGGGCGTTCTTGACGAAGTCGTCGGTGCCATGACCCTCAGCCAGCCGAGTGCCCGTATGCCAACTTCCCCTCAGGTGTCGCCGGATAGCGGCATCCCCTTCCGCGGTGGCCCGAGCGGCGCTATGCCACAGATCGGCATGGTGGAACAAGACGTCCCCTCGCTCCTGGTAGATGGCGATCTCTCCGGGGACCCGCTCGAAGCCCGAGGGCATTCCTTGATCATCGTGCAAGTGGCTCCCAGGCAGCACCCGCAGGAAGCCGTTGGCCGGCGAGGTCGGGTCGAAGTGGATGGTGAAGGCCACCGCCGGCCACATGTCGAGATGGGGCCCCGACTGGTGGTCGGTGTGCCAGCCGATCCGCGAATAGCCCGACCCGGGACCGGGACGGGAGTCCTGGTAGACGATCCCGAACTGGGCGTAGTCGAGGAGCCAGGCATCAGGACCGAGGATGCGGTCGTTGACCTCCATCAGTGCGGGATGGTGGACCAGCCGAGCGGCTGTCGCGGACGCCCGGGTGGCGAAGCAGACGTAGTGGGCGAACCGCTCGCCGTCGATGGTGGCATCGGGATCATCCAGGATGTCGGTGCCGTGGGCATCGAGTGCCCCCTCCACCAACTGCTGCTGGGCCAGGATCAGCTCGGATTCGGCCAGTGTGAGCTGGTCGTCCGAGAGGGCAGAGCGAAGGGTGGCGTAGCCGTTCGCCAGGAAGAATGCACGCAGATCATCCAGGCTGTCCAGGTCGAAGACGCCGTCAGCAGGGCCGGTCGAACGGTCACGGACCCCCGACGCTCGGCGATCAGAGGGCTTGGAAGGCGAGGTCACTGTCCGATGGTAGGCCGAAGCACGGCCAATCTCGGGCAAATCGGTTGCAGAGGTTTAGCCATTGTTCTAGGTTTGGCGTGCTTTGCCGTTTGGTTTCACTTGATCGATGGGGGACCTGCTTGCCTGCATCGAGTGAGACGCATTGCATGCAGGTGGCCCAATGGGTCGCACCGATACCAATCTTCAGGAGATGTAGATGAGAGTTGCACGGTCACTATCGACCCGTTTGGCCACCGTCGGATCAGCAATGGCGATCGCTTCCTTCGGCCTGATCGGAGCGGCCGGCATCGTC
>JBAXCY010000141.1:0-7495 GCA_037141235.1 Acidimicrobiales bacterium
TCAGACGGTGCAGACGGTGCAGACGGTGCAGACGGTGCAGACGGTGCAGACGGTGATCCGGGACTCGACCGGGTACTCACCGTCCCTAACCTCATCACCTTTGTGCGTCTGGCTTGCATTCCGCTCTTCGTGTGGCTGCTCTTCGGGGCTCAGCGTCAGACGGCGGCAGCCATACTGCTCGGTGTCCTCGGTGCCACCGACTGGATCGATGGCTATGTCGCCCGGCGCTTCCACCAGGTGTCGACCTTCGGCAAGGTCTTGGACCCTGTGGCCGATCGGGTCCTCATGGTCACCGCCGTCGTCACGATCACGGCCCACGGGGCGGTCCCGCTCTGGTTCGGCGTGGCCACACTGGCTCGCGAGGTCGTGGTGTCCGCCGCCGTCTTGTTACTGGCCTCGATTGGTGCTGCCCGCATCGACGTCCTGTGGGTGGGCAAGGCGGGGACGTTCGCCCTGATGTTCGCCTACCCGCTCTTCTTGGTCAGCGATGGAGCAGCAACGTGGCAGACCGTGGTGCGCATAGTGGCCTGGGGATTCGGGCTGGTGGGTCTGACCCTGGCCTGGGTGGCGGCTGCCTCGTACGTTCCGGTGGCCCGCCAGGCGTTAGCTGATGGCCGCCACCATGATGATGATCCGACGGCAGGGCGATGATGAAGGTCCGATGGCAAGGCGGTGATCCGATGAAGGCGAGTGATCCCATGGAGGCGAGTACCCGATGAAGGCCGTGATCATGGCTGGCGGTGAGGGGACCCGACTGCGTCCGCTTACCTCCAACCAACCCAAGCCCATGCTGCCCATGGCCAATATCCCGATGATGGAGCATGTGGTCAACCTGCTCCGCACCCACGGGTTCGAGGACATCGTGGTCACGGTGGCCTTTATGGCCAACGCCATCCGGACCTACTTCGGGGACGGCTCCGAGTTCGGCGTCCGCATGGTCTACGCCACCGAGTCCACCCCGCTCGGCACCGCCGGGTCGGTCCGCAACGCCAAGGACGAACTCGATGAGCGGTTCCTGGTCATCTCGGGCGACGTGCTCACCGACATCGATCTCGGAAAGGTCGTGGAGTTCCACGACAGCCACGGCGGACTGGCCACCTTGGCTCTCAAGGCGGTCGAGAACCCCCTCGAGTTCGGGATCGTGATCACCAACGAGAATGGCTCCATCGAGCGGTTCTTGGAGAAGCCGACCTGGGGGCAGGTGTTCAGCGACACGATCAACACGGGGATCTACGTGCTCGAGCCCGAGATCTTCGACTTTATTGCTGAGGGTGAGGCCGTGGACTTCTCGGCCGATTCGTTCCCGGCTGCCCTGGCCGCGGGCAAGGGCCTGTACGGCTATGTGGCCGACGGGTACTGGGAAGACGTCGGCACGCTCGAGGCCTACGTCAGCTCCCACCAGGACATCCTGGACCGCAAGGTCCACGTCGACATCGAGGGATTTCCGTTACGTCCGGGTATCTGGGTAGGCAAAGGCGCCGAAATCGACCCCAGCGTCGAGATGGTCGGCCCGGCCGTCATCGGCGACAACTGCGTGGTCGGTCCTGGGGCCAGCCTGGGGGCGTACTGCACGCTGGGGCGTAACGTCCGCATCGGCGACAACGCCGTCGTCGAGCGCTCCGTGGTCCACGACAACACCTACCTCGGTGCCGGGGTGCGGGTCGAGGGCAGCGTGCTCGGACGCGGCTCTGATCTGCGCCAAGGGGTCCGCTGCGATGAGGGCGTAGTCCTCGGTGATGAGTGCTTCGTGGGCGCCCACGCCGAGATCAGTGCCGGGGTGAAGATCTACCCGTTCAAGACGGTCGAGGCCGGGGCCATCGTCAACTCCTCGATCGTGTGGGAGTCGCGGGGAGCTCGTTCGCTGTTCGGACGTGACGGAGTCCGAGGTCTGGCCAACGTGGATATCAGCCCGGAACTCGCCGTGCGGCTCTCGATGGCCTGGGCCTCCACTCTGGAGAAGGGCGCGACCGTCACCATCTCGCGCGACACCAGCCGAGCCGCCCGAGTCCTGAAGCGGGCGATCATGGTCGGCTGCAACGCGGCTGGCGTGAACGTCGACGACCTCGAGGCCGCTACCGTGCCGGTGACCCGGTTCCAGATCACCTCGTCGTCCAGTACGGCGGGGGTAACCGTGCGGCTCGATCCTGATGACCCCCAGTCGGTGGTGCTCCGCTTCTTCGACGAAGACGGCATCGACATCGACGAGGCGGCACAGCGCAAAATCGAGCGCCTCTATCATCGCGAGGACTTCCGACGAGTCTTGGCCCGGGAGATCGGCGACCTCGGCTTCCCACCCCGGACGCTCGAGCACTACACCTCGGCCCTGATCGACTCGGTCGACTTGTCTTCGGCCCGAGCCGCCGGTCTCAAGCTCGTCCTCGACTACTCCTTCGGGACGGCCAGCTTCGTCATGCCCAACCTGCTGGCCAAGATCGAGGCCGATGTATTGGTGGTCAATCCATACGCCAATACGGCCAATGTGGTGGCTTTCGACCGGGCGTCGGCGGCAGCCCGGGTCGCCGAGCTGGTCCGGGCTTCGGGAGCACATCTCGGCGCTGTGCTGGACCCCGGTGGTGAGTTCGTGGATATCGTCGACGACCTGGGCCACACGCTCAGCCACGACGAAGCGCTACTGGTTCTCGTTACGCTGGTGACCGATGCCGTCCCGGGCGCCCGCATCGCGCTGCCGGTGGCCGCCAGCGTGGTGGCCGAGCGGATCTGCCGCGATGCCGGAGCCGAGATCATCTGGACCAAGCTGTCCGCCTCCCATTTGATGGAGGTGGCCCACTCCGATCACGTGACCCTGGCCGCCAGCCAGTCCGGTGGGTTTATCTTCCCGGCATTCCTGCCCGCCTTCGACGGTGCCGCCACCGTGGTCAACCTCATGGCCCTGCTGACGACGTCCGGTCAACGCCTGTCCGACCTGGTAGCGGCCATGCCTCCGGTACGGATCGCCCACCAGTCGGTGCATACGCCGTGGGATCAGAAGGGGATGCTGATGCGGACCCTGGTGGAGCGGTCCCAGGGCCGCGAGTTGGTCCTGGTGGACGGGGTAAAGGTGATGGAGGACGACGGGTGGGCCTTGGTGCTGCCTGATCCCGAGGAGCCGCTGACTCACGTGTGGGCAGAGGCACCCAGCAGCGCACAGTCCGAGTCTCGCGTCCAGGAGTACGTCACGCGACTCCAGCAACTCCTGCGCTAGCCGGGAGGACCCGACGGCAGGGCCTATTCCGGTCGGATAGGGTCGGGCGCCATGAACGTGCCTGAAGATCAGCGGTATTCGAGCGACCACGAATGGGCGCGTACGGCGGGTGACCGGATTCGCATCGGCATCACCGACTACGCCCAGGATGCCTTGGGCGACGTGGTCTTCGTCGACCTACCCGAACCCGGTGCGACCGTGGAGTCCGGAGGGCTGATCGGCGAGGTGGAGTCGACCAAGTCGGTCTCGGAGATCTACGCCCCGGTGGCTGGCCAAGTAGTGGCCGTCAACACTGGGCTGGGTGATGCCCCTGAGCTGATGAACAGCGATCCCTATGGTGAAGGATGGCTGTGTGAGATCGTCCCTTCCGACCCGACGGCGGTGGATGCGCTCCTCGACGCTGGGGCCTACCGCCAGCTCACAGAGGGTTGATCCCCACCGACTCGAAGTTGGTACGGAACGGAATCGACGGAGCGACTACGTTGGACTATGTGTTCTGCCACAGCTGCGGCCATCGAAACCCTGAAGGGGTGAACTACTGCTCCGCATGCGGAGCATCGATGCTGACGTCGGCTGGCGATACTTCGGTGTCGGTCAGCCCCATCGACGACGTGTCGGATGTAGTCGCCACCCCATCCGTGGGACAGCTTGAGCTTCCTCGGGGGGTCGGCCTCCTGGTCATTCGAAGAGGGAGTGACGAAGGGCCTCGGTTTCCGCTCGAGAAGGAGCAGACCACGGTCGGACGTCACCCGGACAGCGACGTCTTCCTCGATGACGTGACTGTGTCCCGCCGGCATGCCGTCTTCGTGACCGAGGGACAGACGACGACGGTGCGCGACGCCGGATCCCTGAACGGCACCTATGTGAACCGCCAGCGCATCGAGCAGTCGGTCCTAGCCAGCGGTGACGAGGTCCAAGTGGGCAAGTTCAAGTTGGTCTACCTACGGGGTATTGCCGAGTGAGTCCACGGTCCTACATGTCCATCGGTGACGTCCTGACCTTGTTGCGCCAAGAGTTTCCGGACGTGACCATCTCCAAGATTCGCTTTCTAGAGAGCCAGGGACTGGTGAATCCGGAGCGGACTCCGTCGGGATATCGCAAGTTCTACGAGCACGACGTCGAGCGACTGCGCTGGGTCCTGCGCCAGCAGCGCGAGCACTTCTTGCCGCTCAAGGTCATCAAGGATCGCCTCGGCGAAGAGAATCTGGGTGCGGGCAAGGCTGCGAAGCCAGGCGCTAGCACGGCTAACGGAACGGCCAACGGAACGGCCAACGGAACAGCCAACGGAACGGGACCTGCCGCAGCGGTGTCAGCCGAAGAAGCACCACCCGCCTCCGCCAAACCGGTCCTGGTCGGCCAGATCGCGGGGGAGGCGGCGCAGGCCGCGGAGAGCGGAACTGCTGGTCGTGACTCCTCGCTGGTCCTGTCTGGGGCTGCAGCGGCAAGGCTCACCGCCGGCGCCTCATCGGCAGCATCGCCCACCGGTTCGGCCGGTTCGGCCGGTGCTAGCCCGTCGGTGCCCGTGGAGCGGTCACGCTCGGCCAATCCTGTGACCTCCCAGGCCCGTCCCGTCGACGACATGCCCCGATCGTCCGGTGAGCCCCGCGGTTCAGCCGGGCCCTCGAGTTCCTCGGACGTGGGGCTGACTCCTGCACGTACCGAGCCGGCCCCGCTGGCCGGAGTGCACCGTTCTGATCCGGTCACGGCGCCCGCGGGCGTCAAGGCGGCCCTGCCTGATGGCCCCTCCGCCGGTACGCCAGCATCGAGGGCCTCCCGGACGGACGGTTCCATGTTCTCGATGGCGGAGCTCATCTCCAACAGCGGCCTATCTGAGGCGTACATGAACCAGCTGCGGGAGTTCGGCCTGATCTCTCCGGCCTCGATTGCCGGCGGCGAGTACTTCGACGAGGACGCGCTGGCAGTAGCCAAGGTGGCCGCCGAGTTCTCCGCCTTCGGGATCGAAGCGCGCCATCTCCGGCTCTACAAGAATGCTGCCGACCGCGAGGCGGGGTTCATCGAGCAGATCGTGATCCCGATGGTGCGCCAGCGCAATCCCGAGGCCCGGGCCCGGGCCGTGGAGAGCGCTGATGAACTGGCCAGACTGGGTCAGAAGCTCAAGGGCTCGCTGCTGCGGAGTGCTCTGGGTAGCCTGCTCAACGGCTGAGGGCTCCCTACCAGGGGCTCCGTGGGGTCTCGAGGGGCTCCGTGGTCGGCTAAGGGCGCCGGCCCCGAGTGTGCAGTAACTGAGGCAGTCGATGAGCCGTTGAGGCCAACCGTGCGGGCACAGTGGCCCGGTGCTCCGGAGTTCGGTGACGCCGAGTAGGTTGGAGGCCATGGTCGAGGTGCGGCTCCGTGCGGTTCGGGTAGATCTGCAGTCGAACACGCCAGTCCTGCTCCTCCAAGAGCCCGAGGGGCTGGGGCGGACGCTGCCGATCTTCATCGGTGCGCCCGAAGCGACGGCCATCGCCTTTGCCCTGCAGGGCATGGCTACTCCGAGGCCGATGACGCACGACCTGATCACCAACCTCCTCGAAGCGCTCGGTTCCGAGGTGCTCCGAGTAGTTGTCACCGAACTCAGAGACGGTACCTATTACGCCGAGATCGTTCTGCGACAGGGTGGTGTGGAGAAGGCCGTATCTTCCCGGCCGTCCGATGCGGTGGCGGTGGCGGTCCGCACCGGCGCCCCGCTGTTTGTGGCCGATGAGCTGATGGATGTCGAAGGGATCATGCTCGCCGTCGACGATGACGAATCGGAGGGTTCTGGGGAGGCAGCCGACGGAAACCCCGAAGAGATCGTCGGCGAGTTCCGGAGCTTCCTCGACTCCATCAATCCGGAGGACTTCTCCTCCTAGGCAATCCGGAGGACTTCTCCCCTAGGCAATCCGTGAGGACTTCTCCGCCTGAAGCGGTCCCGTACTCGGCGGACGGCCTTCTCCTGTGGTCCCGTATCTGGCTTCCGGTGGCCGTCAGCGCCCGGGACGCACCAGCATCCGGCCCCGGACCTGTCCGGCCAGGATGGACTCGAGTACGGCAGGGAGTCCGTCGAGGTCGACTTCGCCCTCGATCAGCGAATCGATGCGTTCCGTCGGAAACGTAGTGGCCATCTCCGCCCACACGGCAGTTCGCTCATCGATCGGGGTCTGGACGGTGTCGATGCCTAGCAGTGACGCGTTGCGGACGATGAACGGATAGACGGTCGATTCGAACGAACTCCCTCCGGTGAGTCCGCTGGCGGCCACCGCTCCTCCGTAACAGAGGCTCCGCAGCACTGCCGACAAGGTGGCTCCGCCCACGCAGTCGATGGCTCCGGCCCACCGTTCAGGACCCAACGTTCGCTCCGGATCGATAATCAGGTCGTCGCGCCCGATGACCTCGGATGCACCCAGTCCGAGCAGATACTGGCGCTCGGCCAGACGCCCCGTGCTGGCTACTACGTCGTAGCTACGTGAAGCGCACAGGGCTACCGCCATGCCCCCGACTCCACCCGAGGCACCGGTCACCAGCACCGGGCCAGCCCCGGGCGTCAGTCCGTGCTCCTCCAGCCGACGCAGCGACAATGCGGCGGTGAACCCAGCGGTGCCCAGGGCCGCAGCGTGCCGGGCAGACAGCCCAATGGGCAGTGGTACAACCCATCCCGACGGGACCCGGGCGTAGCGGGCGAATCCGCCGTGGCGAGCCACCCCGAGGTCGTAGCCGTGGGCGATGACATCGGCGCCGATGGCGATGGATGGATCTACTGATGCCACCACCCGGCCGACCAGATCCACCCCGGGGACCAAGGGCGACGTCCGAGCCACCCGATTACCGGGACGGGTCACCATGGCGTCCTTGAAGTTCACCGCCGACCAGTCCACCTCGATGACGACCTCACCAGGGGGCAGATCGTCGAGAACGAGCATGGATACGCCGCACACCACCGAGTTGCCGTCCCGGGCCACCAGGAAGGCAGGAAACGATTCGTCTACGGCGCTGGCCGGGAATGCAAGATCTTCGCCGCCAATGGGAGGTGGAGGGGATGCCATTGCAGGTACCGTACAGATTCCATGACAATCGAGCAGCCACCCCGGGATACGGCGCCGCTAGACGGGTCGATCTCGGGACCGCAGTCGGCTGTGCCGTGCCCATCACCGTGCCCATCACCGTGGACGGCGGCCGAGGTGGCTGCGGGCAAGATCGGGCGCAGCGGACTACAGGCCGATGAGGGCCAGGTTTACTGGATCGAGTCCAGGCCGTCCGAGGGCGGCCGTCAGGTGGTGGTCGGGATCGACCCCAGTGCTGGCCGATCTGCTGGCC
>JBAXCY010000142.1:0-7485 GCA_037141235.1 Acidimicrobiales bacterium
GGGGGGGGGAAAAAAGGGGGGGGGGGGGGGTGGGGACAGACTCGATCGGGGACTGCTCGACGACCACGGGAACCTCGGCGATCTCCACGGCAGGGACCGGCGGTGCCCAGGGCACGACCGGCTTCACCACATCACCTGGGATCGGCAGCGGCGGCACGTCGGGAGCGGCCAGCGTGGCCCACGGATCGTCCTCGACGGTACCGGGCACATACCTGGGGGTGGTGTTCTCCATGGGTGCTGTCTCCTACTCCTGCACGAGCTCGATCAGGGTGCCGAAGGCGCCCTTCGGATGCACGAAGGCGACCGTGGTGCCCCGGGATCCGGGACGGGGGGCTTGGTCGATGACCTGGCCGCCGTGGTCCTTGACCGACTGGAGGGCGGCGGCGCAGTCGGCCACCCGGTAGCCGACGTGATGGATTCCGGGGCCCTTCTTCTCCAGATACTTGGCCACCGGCGACGTTTCACTGGTCGGCGTAAGGAGCTGTACGTAGCTGTCAGCCACCTTGAGGAGGGCCTCTTCGACTCCGTCGGAGTCGATGCGTTCGCGGTGGGTCACCGTGGCTCCGAAGGTCTCCTCGTAGTAGGCAACCGCAGCGTCTAGGTCGGGCACCGCTATGGCTATGTGGTCGATCTCGGTCAGCAGCATCTCGGTCATGCGCCGTGCCTCCTGAACAGGGTGATGCGGTCCTCGCCGACCTGAGCCCGCAGTTCGGGGTCGTCGATGCCGAGGCCCTCTTCGGGGGCCAGGCACAGCACGCCGATCTTGCCCTCATGAAGGTTCTTGTGGACCTGGTAGGCGGCATCGCCCACGTTCTCCAAGGTGTGGACGGCCGACAGGGGCGGAAGGATCTTCCCCTCGCACACCAGTTGGTTGGCGTCCCACGCCTCGCGGTAGTTGGCGAAGTGAGAGCCCTTGATGGTCTTCAGCTTCATCCACAGGTGGCGGTTGTCGTACTCGATCATGTAGCCCGAGGTGGCCGCACACGTAACGATGGTGCCGCCCCGCTTGGCCGCGAACACCGAGGCGCCCATGGTTTGGCGGCCCGGGTGCTCGAACACGATGTCGACGTCGTCGCCGACCAGGCCACGGATGTCCTTGCCCAAGCGACGCCACTCCGACTCGTCCTGGTGGAACTCGTCTTTCCAGAACTGGTAGTTGGCCGCCTTGCGGTCGATGACCGCCTCGACCCCGAGCTCGTGGAGGAGGTCGACCTTGGACTGCGACGACACCACGCCGACCGGGGTGGCCCCACCATTGAGGCAGTACTGCACGGCGTAGGCGCCGAGTCCACCCGATGCTCCCCACACCAGGACCTTGTCGCCCTGGGTAATGGGGGCGCCGTTCCTGGAGACCAGCATGCGGTACGAGGTGGAGTTACACAGGGCGTTGACCGCTGACTCTTCCCAGGAGAGGTGAGTCGGCTTGGGCATCAGCTGGTTGGCCTTGACGATCGAGAGATCGGCCAAGCCACCGAAGTTGGTCTCGAAGCCCCAGATCCGCTGGTTGTCGGCCAGCATCGAGTCGTCGTGGGCCGACGGGCTCTGGTCATCGACGTAGTTGCAATGGACGGTCACCTTGTCGCCCGGCTTCCAACTGCGCACGGCCGAGCCGATCTGCAGCACCACCGCCGAGGCATCAGATCCGACGATGTGCTGGTCGATGGCGTGACGGGCGCCCCATACGCCCTCGCGGCCGAGCCGGTCGAGGAAGCCGAAGGTGGAGAGGGGCTCGAAGATCGAGGTCCACACCGTGTTGAAGTTGATGGCACTGGCCATCACGGCGATGTACACCTCGTCAGGGGCTAGCTCCGGGGTGGCGACTTCGCCCACGTGAAGCGACTTCCTGGGATCCTTGTCCGAGGACTCCATGCCCTCGAACATGGCCGCCTCGTCACGCTTGACGTAGGCGGCCCGGTAGGACTCGGGGATCGGGATGGCGGCGATCTCCTCGCCGGGTGCACCGGCCAGGATGGCTGAGAGGAATTCCTGCATGGGAGAGCAGGATAGTCGCCCAGCGAGCGTTCTCCCAGGGGTGATCTGGACACCGGAGTGGCGCGGGTCCGGCCAGGCCGTATCATGTCCACCTGTTGTCGCGATGGTCCCATGGGGGAACGTCGCCTGAGCCGGCCACCAGGCCGCGGAGGTCTTCATGTCCGGATCCGTCATCGTCGCTGGAGCACGTACCCCGATCGGCAAGCTCTCGGGCGCCCTCGGCAGCTTTTCCGCCACTGACCTCGGTGGCTTTGCCATTGCTGCCGCGCTCGAGCGGGCCGGGGTCGCCCCCGACCAGGTCGACTACGTCTTCATGGGCCAAGTGATCCTGGCCGGTGCTGGCCAGATCACCGCTCGCCAGGCCGCCACCAAGGGCGGCATCCCGATGGACGTGTCGGCCACCACCATCAACAAGGTATGCCTGTCCGGCCTGAACGCCATCTACTTGGCCGACCTGATGATCAACGCCGGTGAGGCCGACATCGTGGTGGCCGGCGGCATGGAGTCGATGACTCAGGCCCCTTACCTGCTGCCTGGTGCCCGTGCCGGCTACCGCATCGGGGATGGCAACCTGGTGGACTCGATGATGTACGACGGGCTCTTCTGCGCCTTCGACCAGTGCGCCATGGGGCTGGGCACCGAGCGCTACAACGGCGCCGACGGCGTGTCGCGTGAACGCCAGGACGAGTTCAGCGCCTTGTCCCACCAGCGGGCGGCAGCGGCCATCGCCGCGGGCAAGTTTGCCGAAGAGATCGTCCCGGTCAGCGTGCCCCAGCGCAAGGGTGACCCAAAGATCGTCGACACCGACGAGGGCGTCCGCGGGGAGACGACGGCCGAGTCGCTCGGTGCGCTGCGTGCCGCCTTCGAGAAGACCGGTACCATCACCGCCGGCAACGCCAGCCAGATCTCGGACGGCGGTGCTGCCGTCATCGTGATGTCCAAGGCCAAGGCGGAAGAGCTGGGCGTCAACCCGCTGGGCGAGCTGCTCGGTTACGGCCAGGTGGCCGGGCCCAGTCCGTCGCTGCTGCATCAGCCGTCGAACGCCACCAAGGCTGCATTGGCCAGGGCCGGACTCAGCATCGGGGACATCGACCTGTTCGAGATCAACGAGGCGTTTGCCGCTGTCGGACTGGCCTCAGCCGACGACCTGGGCATCAGCGCCGACATCGTCAACGTCAACGGTGGGGCTGTCGCGCTGGGCCACCCGGTCGGTATGTCGGGCACCCGCCTGGCCCTCACGTCGCTCCTCGAGCTCAAGCGCCGGGGCGGCGGCACCGCAGCCATCAGCCTCTGCGGTGGCGGGGGCCAGGGCGACGCGGCCATCTTGCGCACGCTCTGAGCAGCACACTGTGAGCAGTACTGACTGACTTGCGAGAGGCGACCAATCCCTCTGCTGTTCGGGGATACCCGGATGGCCGAGGGTGCGGTCGCCTCGGTCGTTTCTGGGGTGGGCCTGGGCCTATCCGTGTGGTCAGGTCGTGCGTCAGTAGGTCGTGCGTCAGTAGGTCGTGCGTCAGTAGGGAGGAGCGAACAGGCCTTCCAACGTTGCGCACCCTTCGGCTACGTCCTCCCACGCACCCACCCGCAGGGCGAGCACAGCGACACCGCACGTCGGGAATCCGCCAGCGGCCAGGGTGTCTCGATCGGTCGACCGTTCAGCCAGCAGGTCCCAGACCAAGTTGTACATGGTCGGGTTGTGTCCGATCACTATCGCAGAGCGGGCATGTTCGTCGATCTCGCGCAGATAGGTCAGGACCGTGTCCGGATCTGCCTGATACAGCGACTGAAAGATGTCGAACGGGATCTGCTCCTCGCCTACCCCCAACACCAACTCGGCCGTCTCGACGGTGCGCACCGCACTCGAGCAGATAGCCACCTCGGGGCGGGCCAAGCCGACCAGGCCGAGCGGCGGGTCCTCAGTGGCCAGGCGCTGCCCGAGGGCGCTTGCGTCCCGGCGGCCCCGTTCGGTCAGCGTCCGATCTCGGTCCTTGCCTCCCCAGGTCGCCTCGGGAGCAGCCTTGGCGTGGCGAAGGATCCAGAGGTGACGGACATCATGGGGCTGCTCCATCCCTTCATCGTGCCCCATGGTGGCATTCCCTCGCATCTCGCCAGGTAGGAGGTCAGGCTTCGACGACGCGACGTCCCTCCAAGGCCCGGCCCAAGGTGAGCTCGTCGGCGTACTCCAGATCGCCGCCGACCGGCAGTCCGCTAGCGATCCTGGTGACGGTGAGGCCCAGCGGGTTGAGCAGGCGAGCCAGGTACATGGCGGTGGCTTCGCCTTCGAGGTTCGGGTTGGTACAAAGGATGACTTCGGTGATGCCTTCATCGTCGAGGCGGAGCAGGAGCTCACGGACCCGGAGCTGCTCAGGTCCGATCCCCTCGATCGGGTTCAGCGATCCTTGGAGCACGTGGTAGCGACCGGAGAACTCGCCGGTCTTCTCCACCGAGACGATGTCCCGGGGATCCTCGACCACGCAGACCTTGGTGCCGTCGCGGCGGTCATCGAGGCAGATAGCGCACAGGTCGCCTTCGGCCACGTTGAAGCACCGAGGACAGAGGGTGATGCGCTCCTTGACGGCGATGATGGCCTCGGCCAACCGCATAGCGTCCTCAGGAGCCACCTTCAACAGGTGGAAGGTGATCCGCTGGGCAGATTTGGGTCCGATACCGGGCAGACGGCCCATCTCGTCGATCAGGGTCTGCAAGGGGCCAGAAAATACGCCCACCTAGACCACTTCCTCGGCACCGGGAAATGCCTCGAGCAGACGGGCCTCGGCCGAGTTGTCGATCTGAGCCACTTCGAGGTTCTCGGGGTCGAAGTCGGCCAGGTCTTCTTCTTCGTGGTCGGGCTCGGCGACTCGGGCGGTCATGGTTTCCACGGCAGGCACTGGGCGTTCGTCATCCGTGTTACCCGACGTGCTGGTGGACTCTGCCACTGGTGCAGGTGCAGGTGCCGGTGCCTGTGCAGGTGCCGGTGGGGCTCCGTCGACCACCAGGATCAGCGGAATAGGACGGCCGAACTGATCGGCCAGGGCTGCCTCTACCTCGCCCCGGGTCTCTTCGCACCGGTTGCGGTGGATCTCGTTGGGCAGCCCGAACTGCGCCCGTTCGCCGTTGGCAGACACGAACCGCCCGGCCTGAAACAGGGCCTTCGACTTGGGCCGCAGTCGGCCGATCACCTGGTCTCCCCAGGCCTGTTCGAGCTCATCCAGGGTCGGGAATCGTAGAGCCGAAGGGCTGGCAGGCTCAGGCGTGGCCGACCGAGGAGATACCTCGGAAGGGTGGGCGATGGGCTCGGAGTGATCCTGCGTGCCCCTGTCGTCGTTGGGCACTCCATCGGCAGGGGTAACCGAGGTGGCAGGCTCGACCACGACTGGCTGATCCGAGGGAGATGGGCCATCCGGCGCAGCCTTGCGGCGGTGTGCACCCAACGTGGGTCGCGAACCGGAAGGACCAGGGTTGGGCGGCTCTTCGGCCATCGGTGCCACTACCGGTTCGGCCTCCGGTTCGGCCATTGGCGTGGCGGGGCCACCCGCCGGCATCGCTGCGGCCCGAGCGGCCAGCGCAGCACCGGTCGAAGTCCCCTTGGTCGGTGCCTGTACTGGTGCAGGTGCGGGCGCTGGCGTGGAAACCGGGGCGGGCGGGCTCGTCGCGACCGGGGCTGCTCCGCTCGTGGTTCCCGGTGCAGGAACGGACGCCCGCTGCACGGGAGCGGCTCCAGCCGACTGCTCCAGCCGTTCGATGCGGGCCAACAGGGCGGCCGGCGAGTCGTCGGCCTCGGGGTGCACGAGGCGCACCAGAGCCACCTCCAGATTCACCCGGGGGTCGGGTGCGTCGCGCATGCCGATCTGCGCACGACCCAGGTCCTCCATGGCCCGGACCAGGGTGGCAAGGCCGACACGGTCGGCCTGGGCGGCCAACGCAGTCCGCTCGGCACCGGCCACTGTCACCAGTTCGGGGGCGACCACGGCCAGGAAGCCCTGTCGGAGGTGGTCGACCAGGTCGACGGTGAGCTGCTGAGGACTGAACCCGGCGGCGGTCAGATGGGCGATGGCTACCAGTGCTCGCTGCACGTCGCGCTCGGCCAACGCCTCGACCACCTCGTCGAGCTCCGGCAGGTCGTCGTCGACCGTGTCCGAGGCCGCCACTTGGTCGAGGATCGATAGTGCGTCACGGGCAGATCCCCGACCACGGCGCACGGCAAGGTCGAGGGCATCGTCGCCCACCTCCAAGCCAGCATCGGTGCGCACCTGGGCCAAGAGGGCCGACAGGGTGTCGGGGCCGAGGAGGCGAAACTCGTAGTGCTGAGTGCGACTACGGATGGTGGGCAGGACCTTTTGGGGGTCGGTGGTGGCCAGCACGAAGATGACGTGGGCGGGTGGCTCCTCCAGCGTCTTCAGCAGCGCATTGGAGGCCGCCGTCGACAGCATGTGGACCTCGTCGACGATGTAGACCTTCTGGCGGCCGGGCGAGCCGAGGGCGGCTCGAGAAACCAGGTCGCGCATGGCGTCGACCCCGTTGTTGGAAGCGGCGTCGAGCTCGTGGACGTCCATGGAAGTGCCACGAGTGATCTCCACGCACGATGAGCAGACGCCGCAGGGCTCCCCGTCATGGAGGTCGGTGCAGTTGAGCGCCTTGGCCAGGATGCGGGCCGTGGAGGTCTTGCCAGTGCCCCGTGGGCCGCTGAACAGATACGCATGGGCCACCCGGTCGTCGCGGACAGCGTTGCGCAGGGCGAGGACGACGTGGTCCTGGCCGCGTACCTCGGCGAAGGTCGACGGACGGAACCGTCGATACAGGGACTGGTACGGGATTTCCTCGGTCGTGTCGGCCACGACGGCGAGCCTACCGGTCGGGTCGGACACTGTCCGTGGGGCCCAAAGGCTCAGTGGGAACCACGGGCCATAACGGCCCCGGTAGTCGGTGCGACGGCCAGGTTGACTGCGGCACACGGCCTTACCCGCTGAGAGCTGCTGCCTTCCGACCCTGACTCGATTCACAGGAGGACGTTGCGCAGGACCCAGCCGTCGCACCCACCAACGGGGGTGAAATGCATCCTACCGCTCCCGGAGCAGGTCGCCATGTGCAGCGTGCCGTGGCGGTCTGGCGACCGGAGTAGCCTGACGGGGCTGTGGACACCCCGGGCGACCGGGGGACTACGGACACGGAGGCGTGCGAGAGCGGCCGAATCGGCACGATTGGAAATCGTGTGTGGGGAAACTCACCGTGGGTTCAAATCCCACCGCCTCCGCTGTGTGGTCCTGGCCTTTCAACCGCCACCACCTTCACGTTTGGGTGTGACACTGGCCGGGACGAGGTGTCGGTTGACGTGAATAACCTGCTGTCGGCGTCGACGACCGGACGCAGTGTCCTCGGGGCGTGACCGGCCAGGGACCACCCGAAATACCGGGAGTTACTGACTATCCCGGTGGTGCGTTGACGCCACCGGCCCCGACCAGATCACCGATGACCTTCCGGCGGCGGGTCCGTGGT
>JBAXCY010000143.1:0-7458 GCA_037141235.1 Acidimicrobiales bacterium
GATGCCGAGTGGACGAACCACGCCGGCATACCTCGTCGGGGGTTCAGGCGGACTTGCGACGCTGGCGGTGGATCCGGCGACGCTCGCGCTCGGTGGTTCCACCCCAGATGCCCTCACGCTCACGACTGGCCAGTGCATGCTCCAGGCACGACTCTCGCACGGCGCACAGATCACAGATGGACTTTGCCTCGTCGGCCTCCTCATCGGAGATCGGGTAGAACACATCTGGATCGATGCCCCGGCAGGCTGCGTGCTTGCGCCAGGTGGCACTCATGAGAACATTCCTTGCTACGGTCGGGATCACTGGTCGTTCCACCACAGTGGCAAGTCGGCGACCTGGGAATACGTGGCCCCCCGACAGAAAATGGTAGAGCCGACAGTATGGCCCACCGAGGGTGCTCGTGTCCACCGCGAAAGGTGGTAAGGCGAGTCGGGACCCATCTGGCGTCCCCTAGGCTCTGGATGCACCTTTCAGGGCTGGAGCACTGCCTCACTGGATCAGAGGTGCGTCCCGGGTTGCACGGCACGGCCAACGAACCCCATGTCCCGGCCACCGAACCCCATGTAAGGAGCATCGCCATGGCATCGATCAAACTGAGCGGCAAGACCATCGTCATCACCGGAGCCACTGGGCAGGTGGCCGAGCCGGTCGCCATTGCACTGGCCGCCGACAACGAGGTGGTGGCCGGCGCCCGGTTCCGTGATGCAGTCGCACGTGCGCGGCTCGAGGCGGCGGGTGTCCGGTGCGTGCCCATCGACCTCCTCACTGGCGATGTTGGGGGACTGCCTGCGGATGCCGACTACGTCGTCAACTTCGCCGTGGCCAAGTCCAACGAGTGGGAGAAGGATCTGCGGGCCAATAGCGGTGGGCTCGCCTACCTGATGGAGCACCACCAGGCCGCCACAGCATTCCTGCATTGCTCCACCACCGGGATCTACCGGCCCATGGGCCACCATGTCTTCGCCGAGGGCGACCCACTTGGCGACAACCACGGGGTCTGGCCCTTCCTGCGCACGTACAGCATCTGCAAGATCGCCACGGAGGCCACCGCACTGTGGGCAGCCGATCGGTTCGGCCTACCCACCACCATTGCCCGGCTGTCCGTCCCCTATGGCGACGGCGGCGGTTGGCCAGCCATCCACCTCGAGATGATGATCAACGGCGGCGATATCCCGGTGCACATCGATGCGCCGAGCGTCTACCACCCGATCCATGAAGACGACATCTTGGCCATGGTTCCCGGACTGCTTGCGGTGGCAGCCACGCCCGCCACAGTGGTCAATTGGGGAGGCAGCCAATCCGCCAGCATCGAGGAGTGGTGCGGCTATCTGGGCGAGCTGACCGGTCTCACCCCGAGCTTCGCCCCGACGTCCGAGACGATCGACAGCGTGAAGATCGATCTGACCCGCATGCACGAGCTGGTCGGCCCTACCACCGTGGGCTGGAAGGAAGGCATGGCACGTATGGTCGCGTCGCGGCACCCCGAGCTCCTGAAGGGCTAGGTTCGCCAGCTTGGTGAGATGGACGGGTTGAAAGAGACACATCCGCACCTGACTTCCGAACCGAATGCAACCTCTCGCCTCTCCGCTGAGCGATCGCACCCCAGGTGCTGCATTCGAAGACCCGCACCGCCAGGGGCACCTTGGCTTTTGCTACGCCGCTGGCCGAACCACTGGCTGAACTACTGACTGAAACGCTGGCCGAACCACTGACTGAACTACCTATTGAATAACTGGCCGAACTTGGTATCGGATCAGATACCACTCTAGGTGCCGAATCAGATATCGGATCAGATACCGCACCAATACCAACGCCTGTCGACAGGGGAAATCGTGACCACCCATGGCCCGGGTCAGGTACTCCTCGGCGCCATCCCCGGGCATGCCGTTGGTTTTCCGTCACGCGGATCACCAGGCACAATGTTGGCTACCTCTCATCCCACCAAGCTGGCGAATCCGTGAAGGGCTCAACTTCTCTGGGCCGAGTGGCCGGTTCGCCGTGCCACTGATGAATCGTGAGTTAGCAGTTCAGGGGCGGTTCAGCGCAGCGGCCACAGCAGGCCCACCAGTCGGTCGGTGAGGTCCTCGAGTTCTACCGCCGTGGTCTCGTAGCCGGCGGCCGGACCACCGAACGGGTCAGCTACGTCCTCGCGGGGCGAGTGATTGGCCAGTGAGTCGCGGGTCCGGTCGCCTTGCGCAGCGCTGACCCAGGAGGCGAGGTCTTGGCCTGGCAGCCGAGGACCGATGTGCTCGCCGCGACGCACCAGTTCCTTCAACCGGAATGTCCGCTCCCACGATGCAGGATCGGCAAGCACCGCTTCTTGGACGTGGCGGAGGCTCATCCCGATCACCAGATCAGCATCGGCCACACGGGCGGCCGACAACGTTGTGCTTCGGTGGTTGGAGAGTTCGATCCCCCTGGCCGCCATCACCGAGACCACTTCGGCCGGCGCGCGGTGTCCTGCCTCGCCGAGCCCCACTGATAGCGCCTGCGGACGATCGACATAGCCCTCCGTCCGCTGGACGAAGAGTGCGGCGGCCATAGGAGACCGGCAGATATTGGCGGTGCAGACGAAGAGGGTGAGAACGTGGTGAGTGTACCGTTGTCATGACCGCACCCATGGAACCGTCGATGCACCCAGGTGATCGGACGTCCACTGCCCGGCGCGGTGGCCGCTGTGGTGTCAGAGCCCCAGTGCGCAGACATTCAGCGGCTGAACCCGAGGAGAACGTGATGCCCAACGCCGACACGTCAGATCTCGATCCGGCAGTTATGTATGCCTCGACAACCACAACCACAGCCACACCTGCGACCACGCCGGAATCGTCATGACACCCAGACCCCCGGTGGCCATCGTGCACGACTACCTCACCCAGCGGGGCGGGGCCGAGCGCGTCGTGCTCACCCTGGCCGGTGCGTATCCGGACGCCACCGTCTACACCTCGCTGTACGACCCCGAGGAGACCTTTCCGGAGTTCGCCGCACATGACGTGCGCACGCTGCCCATCGATCGGCTCGCCGTGCTGCGTCACCACCACCGAATGGCGCTTCCCGCACTGGCACCGGCCTTCTCCCGGCTCCATGTCGATGCCGACGTGACCTTGTGCTCCTCGAGCGGCTGGGCACACGGGGCCCAGGTGAGCGGAGTCAAGATCGTCTACTGCCACAACCCGGCCCGGTGGCTCTACCAGGCCAGCCAGTACCAGTCCGGGTCGTCTCGGCTGGCTACCTACGGCCTGGCGGCCGTCGCTCCCCCACTGCGGCGATGGGACCGGCGAGCGGCGCTTTCGGCCGATCGGTATCTGGTCAACTCCCGGGCGGTACGAGCTCGGGTGGCCGACGTCTACGGGATTGATGCCGATGTCGTTCCCCCACCAGTGGCTATCGCCACCACCGGACCCCGACGTGCACGCCACGGAGTCGAGCCGGGATTCCTACTCTGTGTATCACGGCTGTTGGCGTACAAGAACGTAGGGGCCGTGGTGGCAGCCTTCGATCAACTCCCGGACCAGCGCCTCGTGGTGGTCGGCACAGGTCCACTCGCTGATGAACTACGAGCGGCTGCGCCCTTGAATGTCACGATTCTCGGACGCGTCGAAGATGCAGAACTCCGCTGGCTCTATGGCTCCTGCCTCGGGCTGGTGGCCGCTTCCTATGAGGACTTCGGGCTCACACCAGTGGAGGCTGCCGCATTCGGGAAACCCACCGCAGCCCTGCGCTGGGGAGGCTTCCTGGACACCATCGTCGAGGGGAAGACCGGCTGCTTCTTCGACGATCCCACGCCCGGGCCAATAGCCGAGGCGGTCCGCTCCCTGTCCGAGGAGAACTGGTCCGCCCGACTCCTCACCGAGCATGCCGATCGCTATGCGCCAGAACGGTTCCTGGAGCAGATCAGCGAGGTCATTGCCGACGTGCGGCCTGACCGCTGAGCCCCACGTCTACCTGCGGGCGCTGGAGTACCAGTGCGGGTCAGGACGCTCCGCGCCCCTTGAAGACAGTGGCCGGGGTCTGCCAGAGGATCTGCATGTCCCACGAGAACGACCACGATGCGACATAGAGGTAGTCGAGACGGCACAGCTCGAGGTGGGACAGCTCGTTGCGGCCCGAAACCTGCCACAAGCCGGTCATTCCCGGTCGCGCTTCGAATCGCTTGCGCGCCCATCCTTCGATTTCGGCGGCTTCGGCCTCCACGAAGGGGCGAGGCCCCACTAAGGACATATCGCCCTTCCACACGTTGATCAACTGGGGCAGTTCGTCGAGACTCGTCCGACGGAGGAAGCGACCGGGCCGGGTCACCCTGGGATCCTCGGTGACCTTGAACAGCGGGCCATCCACCTCGTTGAGATGTTGAATATCGGCCTTCTGCTTCTCGGCGTTTACGACCATCGTTCGGAACTTGAGGACCGAGAACGGCCGCTCATCACGCCCGGTGCGGACCTGACGGAAGAACACCGGTCCGGGGCTGGTCAGCTTGATCAGAACAGCGGCCGCCAGGATGAACGGGGAGACCACCATCAAGATGACCGAGGAGATCACCAGGTCAAAGGTGCGCTTGAGAAACCGGGCCCTGGTGGAGAGCGATGCCGGGGCGATATCGATCATCGGGAGCCCCGAAAGGTCCTCCACGTTGGATCGGCCCGTGATCAGCTCGTAGTACCGGGGAACGATGGAGACGCCGACCTTGCCCGAGAGGACCTTCAGCATCTCGATGGTCCGTTCTGGGTGGGTCCGTGAGAAGCACACGACGACCCTGGCCACGTCGTAGCGCCGGCACAGTTCAGGAAGGTCCTCGAGCTCGCCGAGCAGATCTCCCCCACCGAGCGGGCTGTCGTCGACGAACCCGACGAATTGGACACTCGAATGTGCCCGCAGATGACTGGCCACCGTCTGGGCCAGCTTGCCGGTTCCCACCACGATGACCGGCACCGAGCCGGTCGGAACCCGCCCCATCAGGCCAAAGGTGACGATCCGGGCCAGCGGCACCGTGACTGCCGCCAACAGGCACATCACCACGATCTTCCCCACGGTAATGGCATCGAATCCGAAGTACCGAAGAGCCCCGTATCCGATCACCGCGTACAGGAACCCGCTGATCAGCAGGGCGTGCAGGATGCTGCGCAGATCGGAGAACACGCTGAGGGAGATGCGGCGAGTTGCGCCCTTGTACAAGCCATAGCAGGCGAACACCCCGATGAACAGCGGGATCACGGCCAGGTCGAAGTACATGACTGCGCCGCTGCCAACTGCAGCTGCATCATGGTTTGCCGACACCACAGACACCAGCAAGGGCCCGAGCACGGCGGCCGTGGCCAGACCTATGACGTCGGCGCACAGCAGGCTTCGCAGCACATGCCTGCGGACCTTGGCCACCGCCCCAGCATGATCGCCCAAGTCGATGGCCATCCCGGTGCCGGTGGGAACGAGGAGCGCGTCGGGTCGAACCTGGCGGAACTGCTCTACCTCATCTTCGCGAATTGCCATGTCAGCCGGCCCGCCCTTGCCGGTGCCGGAAAAAATTCCCATCGCCACTACTACGCCAAAGCACGCCCGTCATCTCCGCAACCCTGCCCGTCGATCTCTTGCGCCCATCGTACGACTAGAGCATCCTGGAACACAAGAGGCGGTCGTCCCGCAGGCGCCACAAGCAGGCTCGGCCCTCAGTGGGACACGGACCCCTGGGCGACGGAGTTCAACGCCCGCAATCGGCCCTTCGGCTCGTGCTCGCATCCTGGTTCGGCTCGCAGCAGTACCGTCCTCGACCCACCCGGTGGCAGGTGGAACCAGGAGTCGGACGCGGCGAACCCCGGCACGTCGATCTGGATGTACTGAGCGAATCGGCGGGTGAATACTCGAAGAGGCCACGTCAGTCCATCGGCCGGTCCGACCTCCGACTGAAGCCCCACATCGGGATCCATGTCCCGCGCCGGCCCTCCCGGGAGGTAACCCGTCGTGGCCAGCACCTTTCCCCCCTTGTCGACAAGATCAGCAGTGATCAGATCGTACGTCCGGGGGCCGAAGCAGTAGGCGTAGGTGAGGTCCCGGAACCCGTCGAACAGGGCCTCGGCCCGCACGGTGGTTCCCCCTCTCGATGGGACCACCACCGGACACGAGGCCCGTTCCACGGTGTGGGCTGCGGTATGGAGTCCGAGTTCCAGAGTTGCCTCGACGTCCACGGGGAGGTCGTTGACCAAGTGGAGGGCCAGCCCGTTGGTGCCCTCGTCGGTAGCCAGCACGGCAACCGGGGCTGCACTCCTGGCCAAGGCATACCAAGGCGCCTTCGGCCGACCTGAGGAGTCGATCAGACCCCATCCGGGTCCGGGCCGGAGATCGCGCAACGCGATGGCCAGCATCCCATCGCACGACGAGTCGGTCCGCCTCCACTCGGCAACGGCGGTGGACATGATCTCGGCCATGGTGGCCCTACCGAGGTCCAGGGCTCGATCGTGGTCGGTCCTCCACAGCGCGGCGATATCGGCGCCGAAGATCAGGTTCACATAGTGGTCCCGCACGTCTTCGAGGTCGAACCAGGACCCGGCATCACGGTGGACCGCCCGCTTCCATTCCGATTCGCGGTGGACCGACAGGTCACCGCCGAACTCCTCGTCGATGGTGGCCCGGTCCGGAGGGATGGAGAACGCCAGCCCCTCGGTGACGAATCGGGGTGCGGCGCGGCGCATGTCCTCCAAGGGGAAGAGGTAGACACCCACACCGAAGTAGTGGGAGACCCCCATGTCAGGCTGAAACGGAAGGTCCCCTCCGCTCGGCGACGACGTCACGTAGACGAGCCCGGGGGAACGACGCTCCACGAGATCGGGTAGCGCCTCATGGATCAACGGCGAGCGCCATCTGTCTCGGGGGAGCCCGAACATCGCTGGCTGCTCCTCGAGCTGTTGGCCCCCGCACAGCACCGCCATGGATGGGTGGCGGCTCGTGCGGTCGAGCAGGTCCGCCACCTCCGCCACCACCGATGCGGTAAACCCCTCGTCGTCTGGAGGATCGAGGGGACCGAGCATTGCGTCCTGCCACACCATCAGCCCGGCCCGGTCGCACGCCGTAAAGAACCGATCGCTCTCGTAGACCGTGCCACCCGCGATGCGGAGCATGTTCATACCCGAGGCACGAGCCAACTCGATGGTGGCGGTCAGTTCGTCGTCGGAAGACTGGAGGCTGACAGGGTCCAGTGTGAACCAGCCTGCGCCGCGACAGAAGATCGGGACGTCGTTGACGACCAGTCGAAAGCCCCCGTCGGACCGGTCGGCCGTGATCGTGCGGAACCCGACATCGCCGAGGTCGATGGCCACGCCCGCTACCACCACTCGAACCGGGTAGAGGGGTTGAGGACCGTGCGTGTGGGGCCACCACCGTTCCACTTCGTCGATGAGCGCGGTGCCGACCAGGTGCACCCCGGAATCGGTCGAAGTGATGACCAGCGGAACGGATCGACCTTCCACCTCGAG
>JBAXCY010000144.1:0-7441 GCA_037141235.1 Acidimicrobiales bacterium
CGTTGCTCATGCCCTCGTGCTCCTTTGGCCGAACTGGGCGCCGAACTGGGCGCCGAACTGGGCGCCGGACTGGGCGCCGGACTGGGCGCCGCCAGCGTGCCCGGGAGCGAATCTAGGACGACGATCGGTCGAGGTGGGAACTCGACGACATTCGGGCATGGGGGCACTGTAGGGGGTACATGCGTGCTGCGCGGGTGTTGCCCCAAGCGGTGCATCTTGGGAGGCCACGATCTATGGTGGCCCCGAGGTGACCGCTCGGGTGGGCGTACTGCGTTCCGACCCGGATCCAATGGGGGAGGCGACGTCGTGTCTGAACTGCCCGAGTCGATGTCGGCTGCCGTCTACCAGCGGCCGGGAGTGGTGGAAGTGGAGATCCGTCCGGTGCCTCGACCTGGGCCTGGTGAGGTCCTGGTCGAGGTCGACCACTGCGGGATCTGTGGATCCGATATCCACCTGCTGTTGGAGGGCTGGGCGGGAAAGCCCGGTCTGATCGCCGGCCACGAGTTCACCGGCAGTGTGGCAGCACTGGGTGTGGGCGTCGGCGACTGGACGCCCGGAGAGTCTGTCGTTGGAGGCCCCTCGGTGCGCTGCGGCCACTGTCGCCGCTGCCAAGAAGGTAAGCCCGCCCAGTGCGAGGAGCAACGGTCGATCGTGGCCGAAGCTGACGGAGCCTTCGCCGAGTACGTAGTGGTCAACGCCGGATCCCTGATCCGTCTGCCGCCCGGACTCACCCCCCGCCAAGCGGCACTGGCCGAACCGCTGGCCGTGGCCCTGCACGGCATCACTCGGTCCGGGGTGGTGATCGGCGACACGGTGATGGTGATCGGTGCCGGTCCCATCGGGGCACTGTCGATCGCGGCACTGGTGGCCCGGGGCATCGGGCCCGTCATCGCCGTCGAACCGGGGGAGCGGCGCCGTCAGCTGGCCCGACAGCTCGGGGCGAGCGAGGTCCTCCATCCGGACGACCTGGCCACGTTCCCGGCATGGGAGCCCGAACGCCAGTCCGACCGGGCCGTGCATGTGGTGCTCGAGTGCTCGGGCCACCGCTCCGCCATGGAGGCTGGGTTTCATCAGCTACGTCGGGGCGGCACGCTCTGTCTGGTGGGGGCGGGGATCGAGCAGCCCAGCTTCGACCCCAACCGGTTCATTCTCAACGAACTGACTGTGGTCGGATCGTTCATCTACGACCTCGGGGGGTTCGAGCAGGCGCTCGCCCTGCTGGGCCAAGACGGTTTCCCGACCGACCTGCTGATCGAGTCCGACGATGTGCCCCTCGAGGGCCTGTCCGACGCACTGGCCGGGTTGGCGGCGGGGCGGTTCGCCGGCAAGGTCATGGTGGTGCCCGGGACGACGGAAGGACCGGGAGCCTGATGGCGCACGAGTACTACCCTTCGGGGACGCCACGGCTGAACCATGTGGCCATCAGCCTGCCGGCTGACCACCTCGACCAGGCCCATCGTGATGACCTGTGCCGCTTTTGGGGCGGCGTGTTCGGATTCGACGAGCTGGCGGTGATGACCGAGGACCGCCGGCGCCTGGTGCTGGCCTGCGTCCACTGGGACCAGTTCTTGTTCATCGTGGCTGAGGACGAGCCGATGCGCTGTCCCCCCATGGACCACTTCGGGTTCGCCGTGGGGTCGATGGAGGAACTGGTCGGGGTACGGAACCGGGCCGTGGACTTTCACGACCAGGACGATCGGGTCGAGATCATCGACGTGACCTCTGACGACCAGCAGGTCGTCATCATCCACTCGCTGTACGTGCGCTTCCTGCTGCCCATGATGTGCGAGGTCCAGTGGTGGGAGTTCGTCACATGAGCACCGGCTCGGGTGGTCGCACCAACGGCAGCGGGCTCGATATCGGTGTGTTCGTGCCCCAGGGGTGGAAGCTCGAGTACACGGGCTGGACCGGCCCCGATGCCTGGGAGCGGTCGGTGGCGCTCGCCTGTCTGGCCGAGGAACTCGGCTACCACCATCTGTGGGTCTATGACCACGTGGAGACCGTGCCCCGGCGTCGGCCCACGCACGTGTTCGAAGCATTCACCATGCTGGCGGCGCTGTCGCAGCGGACGTCGAACGTCCGCCTGGGTCAACTGGTGACCTGCGCCTCGTACCGCAATGCCGGCTTGCTGGCCAAGGAGGCGGCCTGTGTCGACGTCTACTCAGGGGGCCGGCTGATCCTCGGCCTGGGTGCGGGCTGGTTCCACGAGGAGTACCACGCCTACGGGTACGACTACCTGTCCGATGGCCAGCGTCTGGCCGTGCTGGACGAGACGCTCCAGGTGGTCCGGAGGCTGTGGTCGCAGGAGACTGTCACCTTCGCCGGTACGCACCTGGCATTCGACGGCGCCTACTGCGACCCGAAGCCGGTCCAGACACCGCCTCCGATATTGGTGGGGGGCGGGGGAGAGCAGGTGACGCTGCGCATCGCCGCCCGCCAGGCCGACCTGACCAACTGGCAGGTCGGATTGGATGCCTTCGTGCGCAAGTCGGGGCTGCTGGAGCGCTACTGCGACGAGATCGGCCGGCCCTTTGCTGACATCACCCGGACCCACGGACCGGACTGCCGGATCTTCGACACCGACGCCGAGGCACGCGCCTGGTGCGCATCTGATGACGGGGGCGATCTGTGGGGCCACGGTGATCCGGAGGAGTACCTAGCGGAGAACCTGGTCGGCACGGTGGAGCAGGTGACGGAGAAGGCGCAGGCGTTCGTGGATGCTGGCTGCCGGGGCCTGATCTTGTGGCTGCGTGACTATCCCGAAGACGAGACGCTGCGCCGGTTCATGGCCGAAGTGGTCCCTCGCCTAGACGTCCCTGGCTGATCCGTCCTCGGCTGATCCGTCCTCGGCTCGATGTCCCGGGCTGATCGGCCCGGCTAGTTCGGCACCGAGCGCGGAGCTGGTGAGCCCTGCTCATCGGCCAGCATGCGCCGGAGCGCTTCTTTCTTGACCTTGCCCGAGGGCGTCCTCGGCAGCTCGGCGATGACCCGGACCTGCTCGGGCCACTTTTGACGGGCCAGGCCCGCCGCTTCGAGGTGACGTTGCATCACGGCGACATTGGAAGGATCGACAGTCCCATCAGAAGGATCAGGGGTGGGACCCAGCCTGACGAAGGCACAGACCTGTTCTCCTAGTCGAGGGTGGGGGGCAGCCACGACGGCCACCTCGAGCACTCCGTCCATGGACAAGACCAACTCTTCGACTTCGACAGCGCTGATGTTCTCCCCCCCACGGATGATGATGTCCTTCTTGCGGTCGGTGATGGTGAGGAACCCGGAAGCATCGAGCACACCCACATCCTCGGTCCGGTACCAGCCATCTTCATCGAAGAGGGCTGCCGTCAGGGCCGGGTCGGTGTAGCCCATGCAGCAGTCGGGGCCCCGGGACCAGATCTCTCCCGGCTCGCCATCGGGCACCGCCAGGCCGAGGTCGTCGAGGAGGCGGATCTCCACTCCCGCTAGTGGACGTCCATCGGTTGCTAGTCGCTGGTGCTCGGGGTCGGTGTGATAACTGCCGGTGATGGAGGGGTGCTCGGTGGAGCCGTACATCCGGACCAGCGACAGCCCGAGGTCCGTGGCCCGCTCGGCCACCGACAGGGGAACGGTGGAGCCACCGAGTCCGATGAAGTGCATGAGCTCGAGGTGCTCGTCGGTCCGATCCGGGTGGTCGAGCAGGCTGGTGAGGAAGTAGGTGGCTCCCGAGCCGCAGGCCAATCGGTGCTCGAGCATGAGGGCGAGTAGTTGGGGTGGATCCCATACGTCGGTGAGATGCACCGGGTCGCCGTTCAGCACGGGGATGAGCAGGGCGCCGAGCATGCCCATGGCGTGCCCCACTGGTGCGCCAGTCAAGGTCTGGCGGCCACCAGCGGCCCGCATGGCGCCGAGCTGGCGCACCTCGGCGCCGATGGTCCGGTGCGTGTGGATCACTCCCTTGGGGTCGGCTGTGGTTCCCGAGGTGTAGGCGATGAGGGCGGCGGCGGTGGCCGGCACCTCTCGTCGGGCGGCCAGGGGTTGGCCGGATGCCTCGAGGGTTTCGAAGGCCAGGAGCCCGTCGGGCAGCGGGTGTTCGGCCCCCACGACAACCACTAGGTCCACGCCGTCGAGGGCGCCGTCCAGACGCTCGAGCCCGTCAAGATAGTTGGTGTGCCCGAACGCCGCCGCCGTCACTAGGACTCGTACTCCAGTGCGCCGGAGGATGTACCCGACTTCCTTCGGCCCATAAAAGTGGACGATGGGCACCACCGTCGCACCCAGGAAGGACGCCGCATAGAAGGTGACGGCGGCTTCCACCCAGTTGGGCAGTTGGAACGCCACCGGGTCACCAGGCCCCACCCCTCGTTCGGCCAGCGCACCGGCCAGCTTCAGGGCCCGGTCCCGCAGGACTCCGAAGGTCCCCGTCCAAGGCCGCACCTGCGAGTGGATCCGAAACTCCCGGTCGGCGTGGCCAGCCAAGGCCTCGTCGAGCAGCTGTCCGAGCGTCCGCTCGTCCCACAGGCCGGCAGCCGTCCACTGCTGCTCGAGGTCGGCCGGCACGGTGCGTAGCGACCATCGGGACGGATCGGCGGGACCCGTCCCGGGCCGGGCGGCGCTCAAGCCCACGGAGGACGGACCGGCTGGGCATCGAGGACGTCGATGGAGACCATACGCGACCCCACGGGCGGTTCCGCCGGAGCGGCGGCCTTGCCCAGCGCAGCGATGTGGGCCTCCAAGTCGGACATGGACTCCCACCGCTCGACCAGCCGCACCCAGCTCAGATCGTCGGCATCGGCCGAAAAGGCATACTCGACGCACCCGATCTCGGCCCGGGTATTCGCTACTTGCGCGCCCTTCTCCTCCAAAAATCGCACGCGGTCGCTGGCGGCGACTTCGATGATCCCGAGTACGACGATCACGACGCCTCCCTTCCTTGGCCAGCGGTCCCCGGTGGGTCCGGCCACCCTCAGGAGTGAACACTACGATGCTCGGTGTCGGCTGGCACGGGGAAGAGTGGCAGCACCAGCACCAGCACCAGCACCAGCACCAGCCGCGGCCGGAACGTGTTGCGGAGTAATGGGAGGGACCATGGAGCATTCGGGGTTTGCCGATCGGCCCGACTACCGGGTCGACATCGCCGCTCGGCGCAACCGGGTGACGGTATCGGTCGACGGCGAAGTGCTGGCCGACAGCGTGCGAACACTCCTGGTCGACGAGCAGGACCACGGCCTCGTCTTCTACTTCCCATTGGACGATGTCCGCCTCAGTCGCTTCGTCGCCGATGCCCGCAGCAGCGTCTGCCCGTTCAAGGGGACGGCGACCTATCGGCGCCTCGATGGCGCCGACCCCGAGGTCTTGATGTGGAGCTACGACGACCCTTGGGCTGAGGTCGCTCGGCTGGCTGGCTATGTGGCGTTCTACCAGGACGCGGTCGATCTCCGGGTGGGAGCGGCCGACCCGGCGGTGTCCGGCTGATGACGGCTGTTGGTCGACCGGTCGTGGGATCGAGTGTGGCCAGGATGCTCGAACTGTTCGATGTCGGGGTCGATGGGGACCATCGCTATGTCGGGACCAGCGACGGGGGCAACCGCCGGGTGGTTGACGGCAGCCAGCTGGTGGCGCAGGCGGTGGTGGCTGCTTCCAAGGAGCTCCCGCAGTACCGGGTGCGCTCGATACAGGCCATCTTCACTCGGGCCGTGGACGACGAGCGGAGCCACCGGTTGGACATCGACGTCACCCATCGAGGGAGGACCTTTGCTGGAGCCGTGGTCACGGTGCTCCAAGGTGACCGTCGCTGCGCCTCGCTCACGGTGCTCCTCGACACACCCGCAGACGATGTCATCCGTCACGCCTCGGCCCTGCCCACAGTCGGGTCTCCAGTAGACGCCATCCCTTTTGACATGCCCATGGACGGACGTGAGCTACGACTGGTGGGCACGAGTGACCCGAACGATCCAGACGAGGTCGGGCCACCGGTGCTGAATGCGTGGCTCCGGTACCAGCCGGTACCGAGCAGGGACGACCTGGCCCGGGCCCTCATCGCCCACTTCACTGGACACCTGTCGATCTCTACGACGATGCGGCCGCACCGGGGCGTCGGCACCGCGCTGGCCCACAAGGGTCTGTCTACCGCGGTCATGAGTATCAGCCTGACCTTCCATGACCCCGTCACCTGGGACGGCTGGCTTCTCTACCACCACGAGAGCACCCAGGTCGGTGGAGGGATGTCCTATGTGCGGGGCCAGGTGTTCACGGAGGAAGGGATCCTGCTCGCCTCGTTCTCCCAAGAGGGGATGATCCGGGCCTTTGGGGACGCTCCGGCCCCGGCCGGGATCCAGCCCACCGCCATCCTGTGAGGTCCGTGTTCCTCACACCTGAGGTGCCGGCCAGTGGGTCCGCTCGGGCGAGTGCGCAACTGGGCGGCGGCGATGGGCGTGTGCCTACACTTCGTGGGTCCGTTCGAACGGCGGCGCAGAGGAGGAACTGTTGATCATGGTTCGAGTCGACCCTCCGGCCAACCCTGTCGCCAAGAATGTGCCGAGCCCCACGCCGGCCAGCACGTCAGCCAGCACGTCAGCGCCATGAAGTACGCACTGTCGCTCGGTGTCCTCAACCCCTCGGCCTGGGTGGCCGTCACCGAGGAGGCCGATCGTCTCGGCTTCGACTCGGTGTGGCTTCCTGAGCATCTCGTGCTCCCGGTGGAAATGGGAGGCAGCCCCCACTCCGGACAGGATCACCCACCGATCCCCGCCGATATTCCGGTCTTCGATCCGTTGGTGTACCTGGCCTTCTTGGCGGCGCGCACGCAGCGGATCCGGTTCGGCACGCAGGTCTACAACATCGGCCTCCGTCATCCGTTCTCCACGGCCCGGGCCGCAGCCACGCTCGACGTCGTCTCGGGAGGCCGTCTCGACTTTGGCATCGGCGCCAGTTGGCTCCAAGCCGAGTGGAGGTCGCTCGGGCTCGATTTCGACTCACGCGGGGCACGGGTCGACGAGGCCATCGAGGTGTGCCGAAGGCTGTGGGACGAAGATGTCATCGAGCACCACGGCCGGTTCTTCGACTTCGACCCGGTGATGTTCGAGCCCAAGCCGGTCCAGCGGCCCGGCCCGCCGCTGCACATCGGAGGGGACGGACCGGCGGCGCTCCGTCGTGCCGCCACCGTCGGGGACGGATGGATCCCCATGAACCACAAGGTGGATGAGCTGCCGGAAAAGGTGGCCTTGCTGGCGGAGCTCCGCGAGCGAGCTGGTCGTCCGGGGCGCACGGAGGTCACCATGTCTGCGCCCTCGACCGATGCTGCCGGTATCGAGCGCTGCGCCAAGGCTGGAGTCGATCGGGTGATCGTGCGTCCGTGGCAGAGGACGTCGGATGCACTGGAGTCGATCGGTCGGTTCGCCGACGAGTTCATCCGTCCATGACGGGTCCATGACGGGCCCATGACGGGCCCATGACGGGTCCACGGCGA
>JBAXCY010000145.1:0-7392 GCA_037141235.1 Acidimicrobiales bacterium
GGGCCGGCGGTCGAGGGCCGGCGGTCGAGGGCCGGCGGTCGAGGGCATTGACGGGCACGAATGAGCCCCTGCTCCGACAATGAGAGCAACTACTCCTAGAGTGGGGGCATGGAGATGCGGGTCGAGCAACTGTCGGCGCAGGCCGATGTGTCGGTGGACACTGTCCGGTACTACCAGAGCAAGGGCCTGCTGGATCCACCGAGACGTGAGGGGCGGATCGCCTGGTACGGCGACGCCCACGTGGAGCGCCTGCACCGGATCCGCTCCCTGCAGCAACAGGGGTTCACCCTGGCCACCATCGCCCGGTTGGTCAGCGGCGATCTCGATGCCGCCGACGAGGCCCTGATAGGACAGCTCTCGGGTCTCCACGTTGCCAGCGACCTCCTCAGTGGAGGCCGCGCTCAGGACCTGCCGTCGGAGAATGCTGCCCGGACTACCGACACCAGGGACGGATCGTCTGGTGGCGGTACTCATCGATCAGACCCCACTAGGACGTACTCATTGGACGAGCTGGGTATGGCCACGGGGATGCCCCTGGCCTTGCTCAAGGCCATCGAGGCGGAGGGGCTTCTCGTCCCGACTCGGGTGGCTGGACAGGAGCGCTACACCGACGAGGATGTGGCTGCGGCGCGTGCGGGGCTCCGGATGCTCGAGTGGGGCATCCCTCTGACCGATCTGTTGGACCTGGCTCGTCGTCACAACCAGGCCACCCAGCAGGTGGCCCTCGATGCCGTTGAGCTGTTCGCCCAGCATGTCCGCCGGCCGCTGCGCCACGGAGCGGTGCCCGACGCGTTGGCCGATACCCCCGACAGCGACGGCGACCCCGCGGTCAATGGGCTCCTGCTGGCTTATGCAGAACTGCTCCCCGCGGTGAACACGCTGGTCGGCCACCACTTCATCCGGACATTGGTCAAAGTGGCACTCGACTATGTCGAACGTGACGGGACCGATGCGGAGCGCGATGCCGTCTGGAACCGAACCGCCCCGGCCACACAGGAACGGCTCCCCGCCACCCCAGATCTCCCCGACACGACACCAGCCGGAGCCCGAGCCTGATGAACAGCCCAGTGGAGCCCAACATCCCCGCCAACCCCGATTCGACTGACCTGGCCCAACCAGCCAAACCTTCCACGGCCGGTATCTCACTCGAGACCGCGGCCCGTGCCCGACAGGTGGACCTGCCCACCGGATCGGCCAAGACGGAGCTGGTCCAGTCCATGTTCGACGCCATCGCCCCTCGCTACGACCTGGTCAACCGCACTATGACCTTCGGGCTCGATGTCCGCTGGCGGAAGCAGTCGCTGCGGGCCCTGGCCCTTCCGCCCGGTTCGACCGTGCTCGACCTGGCCTGTGGAACGGGCGACTTCCTGAAGCTGCTCCATGCCGGTGGCTACCAGGCCTTCGGTCTGGATCTCTCGTGGGGGATGCTGGCCGCCAACCACACCGGATCCCCGCTGGCCCAGGCCGACGGAGCAGCCCTGCCCATCGCCACTGGTTCCGTCGACGGCATCACCTGCGGATATGCACTGCGCAACTTCACCGACCTCGGAGCCGTGTTCCAAGAGTTCGGTCGCATCGTGCGACCCGGAGGCCGAATCAGCCTGCTCGAGGTGTCCGAGCCTGACTCCGGTCTCCTCCGGACCGGCCATCGGATCTGGTTCCGCCATGCTGTTCCACTCATCGGTGGCATCCTGTCGGATCGGTCGGCCTACCGGTATCTACCCAAGTCCACGGCGTATCTCCCCTCGACCACCGAACTGCGGGCCATGCTCCAAGAGGCCGGCTTCTCCGCCGTAAACCGCCGAGGACTGTCGGGTGGACTCAGTCAGCTCATCACTGCCAGTCGATCCGGACGCCCATGACCTCGACGTCGCACTCGATTGCCGACTCCCCGGCCATGGTGACCCACCGATCGGCCCCCGTCACCCTTACCGCCGTACGAATCCCCTTGCCGCCAGGGGCACCGATCGATCCCTTTGCACTCTGTGGACCATCAGGCATCCTGGTAGCCGAAGCAGGCAACGTGCTGGTCGGGCTCGGAGTCGCCCTGGTCCTTGCGCTCCCACACGGGCTGACCGAACCGCGAGCGATCGACGCCGTCTCCGATGCACTCGCCACCATCAGGTGTGACGATCGCCTTACTCCCGTTCTCGAAGCCAGTTGCACCAGCGGGGTGATCGCCTTCGGCGCCCTACCATTCGACCGCCGCAGTGCAGCATCGATGATCGTCCCCGGGATCCTCTACTGCCGTGAGCCCGACGGATCCGAGTGGGTGACGATCGTCGGGAATGTCCCCATTGGCCAGCCCGACCCGGACGATCCGACGTCTGGATCGGCCATCCGTGACTACCTGGTCGGCCTCGTCGGCGTGGCCCCTACCGGCGATCCGTCGCCGACCCACGTCCGCATCGAGCCCCGATCGAGTGACAGCGAGTTCCGCCAGACGGTAGCGTCCGGTGTCGAGGCCATCAGGGCTGGAGACATAGAAAAGGTCGTCCTGGCTCGAGCAGTTGACGTCCACCTGCTTCACGAGATCGACCGAGCCGCTCTACTGCGCCGGTGGGCCGCCAGCGAACCGAGCTGTTCGGTATTCTCCGTGCCCACCACGGCTGGGCATTTCCTGGGGGCCAGCCCAGAACTCCTGGTGGCTCGCACTGGCAATCAGCTCCGAAGTCGCCCCCTTGCCGGTACCACCGACCGGTTTCCTGACCCCACGAGCACACTCCCGGCCGCCCTCCTCGACTCAGCCAAGGACGGGGACGAACACCGGTTGGTGGTCGAAGCGATACGCGATGCCGTGACGCCGATCAGCGTCGACCTGACCGTCCCCGACTGCCCAGAACTGGTGCACCTCAACGCCATCACCCACCTGGGCACCACCATCGAAGGCACCCTCCGCCCGCTGGCCGACGGACGGGTCCCGAGCGTTCTCCACCTGGTCGCCCTCCTCCATCCGACTCCTGCTGTGGGCGGTATACCCCGCCACGTCGCCCTCGACCTCATCGACCAGCTCGAGACCACCCCGCGAGGCACGTATGCCGGTCCGGTGGGTTACATGGATGCCAGCGGGGACGGGCGATGGATGGTGGGCATCCGGGCCATGACCGTATCTGGGACCACGGCGCGATTGACGGCAGGAGTCGGCGTGGTGGCCGGATCGAGCCCAGACACCGAACTCCGCGAAGTGAGCCTCAAGCTGTCCACTGTCTTCGATGCGCTCGCCCCCGGAGTCACATTCAGCACCGCCGCTACTACTGACTGACGGAGTCGTCACGCCCCTTGGCCCTGATCAGTCCGGATAGCACCCCGGGGGCGTCCCGGGCTACGAAATGCCCAGACCGTTCCACCTCCACCAACTCGGCCCCGGCAACCGCACGGACCAGCGTCCGCCCAGCCTCGTGCCCCACCACCAAGTCCCAGGCGCCCACGACAACGACAGTGGGCACCCGAATACGCGCCAGCGCACCTACCACCAAGGGCATCTCGTTGATCAGCGCTCGCTGTTCGGTCAGGAACGTGCGCCGATGGCGGCCGAGCGAGCCACGCTCACCACCCAGCACGCCTTGGTCGGGCAGGGCGGCGCAGAACCGGTCCCGGTAGCGGACGGGTACCCGGTTAGAGAGCTTGCGGATGCGAGGAAGCACCTCGCCGAGCGCCAGCAGGCCACCGACAGCCAGCACATCGCCGATCGCCGGCAACCCCAGCAGGCGGTCGAATGCGTCCAGGCTGTCGGGAGTGCAGGCCGCGCCCACGAGCACCAGACTCCGCACCAGGTCTGGGCGTTGGTCGGCCAACAGGACTGCGGCTCCACCGGCCCAACTGTGGGCCACCACGACCGCGGGCCCGGCATCGAGTTGATCGAGCAGGGCGGCGGCCATCTCGGCATTGCCGACCAAACCCTGCGCCTCACTTCCCGTCGTTCCATAACCAGATCGGTCAGGAGCCACGACCCGGAATTCGTCGACCAGCAGATCCGTCACCGGATCCCAGGATGCCCCCGTGCCTGGCTGTCCATGAAGCAGCAGCACCAGTGGACCGGCACCTCGATCGATGGTGGCGACAGGCGGGGCGCTCACCTCGGCTGCACTGTTCGACCCACCATCACAACCCTGACATTAGGTATTCGACGCCTGCTGGCGTCCACGGCCATAACCGATGAGGCGTTCAAATCCCCAGAGTGTGACCAGTCCTAGTGCCTCGACCACAATCGACATGGACATCTTGGACTCGCCCTCCACTCGATCGACGAAGCGAATTGGCACCTCGAGGATGGAGGCCCCAGATCGCTTGGCCGCATAGGTCATCTCGATCTGGAATCCGTAGCCCTCGGCCTTGACCTGGTCGAGATCGATCCTTCGCAGGAGTGGTGCGGAATACGCCCTAAATCCTGCAGTGGCATCCGCCACCCCGAGCCCGAGAAGTGCCGAGGCATAGAGGTTCCCGCCACGAGAGAGGAGCCGTCGATGCCACGTCCAGTTCGGGATGACTCCCCCGGGAACATACCGGGAGCCGATGACCACCTCCAGGCCTTCTGCCAGCGGGGCCACCAATGACGGCAGGGCCTCGGGCTCGTGAGAGAGGTCGGCATCCATCTCGATGCATGCATCGAACCCGCGATCGAGTCCCCAGCGAAACCCGGCCCGGTAAGCGCTCCCGAGTCCCGACTTCTCTGACCGCCGCATCACTTCGATCTTGTCCAGCTCTTTACCCAGAAGTTCTGCCCTATCGGCGGTGCCATCGGGGCTTCCGTCGTCGACCACCAGTACCGTTGCGTCCGGAAGGGCGGCACGAATACGCCGCAGGACGGGGTCGATATTTTCCGACTCGTTATAGGTGGGCAGCACCACCAGGACGTCCATCGCCGTATCCTACGGGACGCCCCGGCTGACCACTCGCCGCGCCCCCATCCACCACTTCTGAGTCACCCGTGACGGGACGGGTGCGTTCCCATACCTCGCGGAATACGACTTGGATGGCGCCACCAACTGGTATCGCCACCAACGCCCCTGTAAGAGCCCCAAGCGTCGATCCGAACACTCCACCAAGGTTGGCGCCGATCAGCACCGAGAGCAGCACCCACAGCGAGTTCATCCTCACCGTGCGACTCATCACCACCGGGTAGAGGAAGTGGTTCTCGAACAACTGGAAACCCACGAATACGATGAGCATGACGACACCTGCTGATGGCGAGTGGAGCATGGCCAGCGCTACCGCCGGGATCCCGGCGATCAACCCTCCAACCAGGGGGATCATCGCCACCAGCGCCACCCACAGTCCGATCAGCAAGGCGAACGGAACCCCCAGGATCACCATGGTGACAAATACCACTAGGCCGAACAAGAGCCCCATGGCGGCCGTCCCGATGACGTACGCAGTGACCGAACGCGACACGGTGTCCGAAACATCCAACACCGCTTGACGCAACTTCGGCTTCATCGCTCCTAATAGACCTCGTCGCATTGCCGGTGCCTCCAGCAACATGAAGAGGGCCAGGAAGGCGGTGGTGGTGAGCGCCACGATGGTGGAGATCACCGCCTTGCTCAAGTTGGCCCCAAGCGACAGTGCCGGCTTGCCCAGATTGTTGGCGTACTCCTTGAGTCGGGGGGAGTTCTTCTGCACCCAGGCCAGCAGCCCGAATCGCTCCAGGGTGTGCGCCAGCCAGCCATGCCCCCGCTGGACCTGATCGACCATGGTCGGCAGCCGTTCAGCGACGTGGGTCAGCGAGTTGACCAACGGATAGCCGAACAGTCCGAGCAGGCCACCGAAGACCAGAACGGCCGAGAGGAATACGACCGCCACGGCAGCACTCCGTCGGAAGCGGTGCCGCTGCAGAAACGCCACGGCCGGATTGAGCACCAGGGCGATGAATCCAGCGATCATCACCCACAGGATTACTTCGCGCAGACGCCCCACTAGGCGGAAGGTGATCCAGGTGCCAATCACCACCGCATCGATGGTCAAGATGGTCCGTAACGGGATCCCCTTGGCGGTGGCTGCAGCAAACAAACGGTCCCGCCTGGGTGCATCTGCGCTTACCGCCCGGTCGTAGCGCTCGACGGCAGACTCGTTCACGATCGCCCCAGGGGCGACCGCACCCTCATCGGATTGGTCGTTCGTATCCGCCACCTCCTCAGCATGGCAGGTCCAAGGGGTCGCTCCGTGCCAACATGGGAGCGATGGAAGAAGCAGCGCCACCTGAATCGGACGGAGTTCCCCCACCCGGGTCCCGACTAGCCCGTTGGTGGCACCGCGGGCCCTTCGTGCGACGAGACGTCCGACTGAGCGTCGGCACCGTCATCATCTTCCTGTTCGTCTTCTACATCGCCCTGCCTCTCGTCTTCAACCACCGCAGCCAGGTGGGTGCACTCACCCATATCAACGTGGCCTATCTGGCCCTCGGGGTGCTCTTGGAGATCGCCGCACTCGGGGCCTATACGCAGCTCACGCACTCCGTGCTCCCGCGCGAGGGACCCTCGCGTTTGCGGCTCTTCAGAATCAACCTGTCCACCCTCGCCCTGAGTCACGTTTCACCCGGAGGTACGGCTCCAGGAGCGGCGCTCGGATACAGGCTGCTGACCCAGTCAGGGGTCTCCAAGGCCGATACCGGGTTCGCTTTGGGCACCCAGGGCATCGGATCTGCTGTGGTGCTGAACGTCATGTTCTGGTGCTCTCTGGTCGGTTTCCTGATCGCCCACGGATTCCGTGTCCCCGCAGGGCTCAATGACCACGCATCCACGTCGGCATCCATCCTGTTCCTGGTCGCTGCGGCCGTAGGCGTGGTACTCCTTGGGGCCTTCGGGGGTCTCTTCTACTTACTGACGCGAGGCCAGGAGCAGGCAGCCCGGATCATCCATGCGCTCTCTGCCCACGTCAGTTTCCTCGACGCCGATCGGTTCACCTCGTTGATCGAACGGCTAGCTGGCCGGTTCGCGGCCCTGATGGAAGACCGCAGGATGCTCTGGAGGGCCATCAGTTGGGCGACGGCCAACTGGCTCCTCGATGCCGCATCACTTTGGGTATTCGTGGCGGCCTTCGGCCACTTCATCTCCCCAGTGGACCTGCTGATGGCATACGGCTTGGCCAATATCCTGGCCGCCATACCGATTACGCCTGGTGGCCTCGGCGTCGTGGAGTTCGTCCTGGTCACGATGCTGGTGGGCTTCGGTCTGACGGATGCAGAGGCGCTCTCGGCGGTACTCGCCTACCGGGCGGTCAACTTCTGGCTTCCCATTCCGTTCGGTGGCATCGCCTACGCATCCCTCGAAATCGAGCAGCACTCCACACACCCGAGCCTTCGCCGTTACCTCGAACGGGCTCGCAGGGCAGTCGGCCTGATCAGGCCTTGGGGGTTCGGGCGGACCGCCGGAACAGCCGATGCCACCACCGGGACGG
>JBAXCY010000146.1:0-7362 GCA_037141235.1 Acidimicrobiales bacterium
ACGTCTGCTTGGCCCAGGTAGCACCAACGGTGGTGTTGCCCTCGGCGGCATAGGTGCCCGAGCGCACGTCGGTGCTCTCGATCGCATATCCAGCGCTGGTCGTCCAGGCCGACGTGTCACCTGATTCGAACCCGTCCGAGAACAACGGTGCTGGTGCGGCCGAAGTCGTCGCCGAAGCGCCTGCACTGAGTGCGGACACGTTGCCTGCCTGGTCGAATGCCCACACCGCATAGGTATGGGTGGATCCGGCCAACACCGTGGTGTCGACATACGAACTGGTCGCGCCCACGGTGGCCAACACCACTCCATCACGGAACACGGTGTAGCCAACGACCCCGATGTTGTCGGTGGAAGCAGGCCAAGCCAAGGCCACGGCGAACGGACTGGTAGCGGTGGCCGTCATGGTGGCCGGCTTTGACGGAGCCGTGGTGTCGCCGTTCGGCCCGAGACGGCTGGTGGCGAATGCGGCGTCGTCGAACAGGACGTCCCACGTGCCCGAAGGTGCGGTCTCGCCGATCTGCAACTGCGCCATCGATGCAGCCGTGGTAGTGGCCGTGCCCGAGTTGGAGATCACCGGTATCAGGGCTCCGTCCAACCAAGCCTCTACCGTGCTCGACGTCCCGTACAGGCCGATGTGCAGTTCCATGGCGTGCCATCCAGGCCCCACCACGACGGGGCTCGAGGTGTTGATGCCCGTGGCGTCGTTGTGGAAGCCGACGAACCCGGTACCTGTCACGTAGAGATAGCCGATGGAGTTGCCCGCTCCGTCACGCAGCCGCATCAGGTTGACCTGGCCGGTCTGGCTCTTGATCTTGAAACCCAGCCGGGCATAGCCGTCGGCGTAGGTCGACGGCAGGGTTTCCTTGGCCCAGGTAGCCCCGGTGGTGGTGTTGGCCTCAGCGGCGTTCGCCCCTGAGCGCACGTCGCTGTTCTCGACTGATAGACCGGCACTCGATGTCCATGCGCCCGTGGTTCCGGTCTCGAACCCATCGGCCGCCAGCGGTGCTGGCGCAGCCGGCGTAGTTGCCGAAGCAGGCGCACACAGAGTCGACACGTTGCCGGCCAGGTCAGTGGCCCACAGAGCGTAGGTATGGGTAGTACCTGCCAACACAGTTGTGTCGGTCAAGGAAGTGATGGGACCCACCTTGGCCAGCTGGGTCCCATCACGGAAGACCGTGTAGCCGGTGACCCCGGTGTTATCGGCGCCAGCAGACCAAGCCAACGCCACAGCAAACGGACTGGTGGCTGAGGCCGTGAGTGCCGATGGGGCCGACGGTGCCGTGGTGTCACCGTTCGGGCCGAGGCGGCTGGTGGCGAATGCAGCGTCATCAAACAGGACGTCCCACGTGCCCGAAGGTGCGGTCTCGCCGATCTGCAACTGAGCCATCGAGGCAGCCGTGGTGGTGGCCGTGCCGACCGATGTCAGAGCCGACACCGCAGCACCGTCCAGCCATACTTCGACCGTGCTGGTCGTGCCATTGAGGCCAATGTGAAGCTCGAGGGCGTGCCAACCCGCGGCCACCGCAGTAGTGCTGGACGTGTTGCTGCCTGTGCCGTCGTTGTGCAAGCCGAGGAACCCGCCGGCGGTGACGTAGAGGTAGCCGATGGAGTTACCCGCGGCGTCGCGCATCCGCATGAGGTTGACCTGGCCGGTCTGGCTCTTGATCTTGACACCCACTCGGGCGTAGCCGTCGACATAGGTCGATGGCAGGGTCGCTTGGGCGAACGTGGCCCCGGTGCTGGTGTTGGCCTCAGCTGCGTAACTGCCCGAGCGCACGTCGGAGTTCTCGACAGCCACACCGGCACTCGAGGTCCATGCGCCCGTGGTCCCGGCCTCGAACCCATCCGAGAACAGCGGAGTGACCCCAGCCCCTGTCGTTGCTGATGCAGGTGCGCTCAGTGTTGACACGTTGCCGGCCTGGTCGACTGCCCACACCGCATAGGCATGGGTCGTGCCGGCCAGCACCGACGTGTCGGTGTAGGAGGTGACTGCACCCACCTTGGCCAGGGCCACACCATCGCGGAAGACCGTGTACCCGGTGACCCCGATATTGTCGGTCGCTGGCGACCAGGCCAACGCCACGGCGAACGGTCCGGTGGCCGTAGCCGTCAGGGCCGATGGGGCCGATGGGGCGGTGGTGTCGCCATTGAGACCAAGGCGGCTCGTAGCGAAAGCGGCGTCGTCGAATACGACATCCCAAGTGCCCGATGGTGCGGTCTCACCGATCTGCAGCTGCGCTATCGAGGTAGCGGTGACGGTGGCTCCTCCCGCGTTGGAGATCGCAGGAACCAGTGCGCCGTCCAGCCACACCTCGACCGTGCTGGTCGTTGCGGCCAGACCCATATGGAGTTCTACCGAGTGCCAGCCAGCGGTCACCGAGGTGGCGCTGGTCGTATTGCTGCCTGTTCCGTCGTTGTGGAAACCGAGGAGCCCACCGGCGGTCACGTAGAGATAGCCGATCGAGCTGCCCGTGCCGTCGCGCATCCGCAGCAGGTTTACCTGTCCGGTCTGGCTCTTGATCTCGAAGCCCACCCGGGCGTAGCCATCGACATAGGTCGATGGCAAGGTCTCTTGTGCATAGGTCGACCCGGTGGTGGTGTTGGCCTCGGCTGCGTAACTGCCCGAGCGCACGTCGGTGCTCTCGATCGCATACCCAGCGCTGGTCGTCCAACCCGACGTGTCACCGGATTCGAACCCATCCGAAAACAGCGGAGCCGGTGCAGCGGGGGTCGTAGCTGATACCGGAGGGCTCTGTGCCGACACATTGCCGGCCTGGTCGACAGCCCACACCGTATAGGTGGGAGTCGTGCCAGCCAGCACCGACGTGTCGATGTAGGAGGTGACTGCACCCACCTTGGCCAGGGCCACACCATCGCGGAAGACCGTGTAGCCGGTGACCCCGGTGTTGTCGGTCGATGCCGACCAGGCCAGAGCCACAGCGAACGGTCCGGTGGCCGCAGCCGTCATGGCCGACGGTGCTGCAGGTGCGGTGGTGTCGCCATCGGGGCCGAGGCGAGCGGTGGCAAAGGCGGCATCGTCGAATACGACGTCCCACGTGCCCGAAGGTGCGGTCTCGCCGATCTGCAGTTGCGCCATCGAGGTAGCCGTGGTCGTGACAGTCCCCGTGTTGGACAGGATGGGAACGAGTCCACCATCGAGCCACACGTCGACTGAACTACTGGCTCCGTTGAGACCCATGTGGAGTTCCGCCGAGTGCCAACCAGTGGTCACCGAGGTGGTGCTGGTGGTATTACTGCCTGTTCCGTCGTTGTGGAAACCGAGGAACCCACCGGCGGTCACGTAGACATACCCGATCGAGCCGCCCAGGCTGTCGCGCATCCGCAGCAGGTTTACCTGTCCGGCCTGGCTCTTGATCTCGAAGCCCACCCGGGCGTAGCCATCGACATAGGTCGATGGCAAGGTCTCTTGTGCATAGGTCGACCCGGTGGTGGTGTTGGCCTCGGCTGCGTAACTGCCCGAGCGCACATCGGTCGACTCGACTGCCAGGCCAGTGCTCTTGGTCCACCCCGACATGTCACCGGATTCAAACCCATCCGAGAAGAGCGGCAGGGTGAGACCGGACAGGCTGGTAGCCGTGGCCGGCTGACTCAATACCGACACGTTGCCGGCTCCGTCCGTGGCCCACACCGCATAGATATGCGTGGTGCCCGCCAGCACAGTGGTGTCGACGAACGATGTGACCAGTCCCACGCTAGCTAGGGGGCTGCCGTCACAGAAGACGGTGTAACCAACCACGCCGACGTTGTCGGTGGCCGGGTTCCATCCCACTTGGATGGCAAAGCGCGACATGGCCGAGGCCGTGACGCTGGTGGGTGCCGCAGGTGGCGTGGCGTCGCCGGTCGGGCCCAAGCGGCTGGTACCGAAGGCAGCGTCGTCGAACAGGACGTCCCACGTCCCGTTTCCGGTATCCCCGATCTGCAGTTGGCCGAGCGTGGTAGCCGTAGTGGTGACGGTGCCGACCTTCGACAGCACCGGCACCAGGGCCCCGTCGAGCCAGACTTCCACTGTGCTGGCCGGGCCGTTGAGCCCGATGTGCAACTCGAGGGCGTGCCATCCGGCGCCTACCGCGATCGTGCTGGTCGTACTGGAGTTATCTCCGTCGTTGTGAACACCGAGGAACCCGGAAGCGGTCACGTAGACGTACCCCACCGAGGCGCCCGCCGCGGTGCGCAGCCGCATCAGATTGACCTGGCCGGTCTGGCTGCTGATCTCGAAGCCCACCCGGGTGTAGCCGTCGATGTAGGTCGCAGGCAGGGTCTCCTTGGCGAATGCCGCACTGGCCGTGGCCACACCCTCGGCCGCATAGGTACCCGAGCGCACATCCGTGCTCTCGACCGCCAGGCCGCTACTGCTGGTCCATCCTGAGGTATCGCCTGATTCGAACCCATCTGCGAACAGCGGTGCTACGGCTGGCGGGGTGACGACCGTGGCCGGTGTGCTCAATGCCGACACGTTGCCGGCCTGGTCGACCGCCCACACCGCATAGGTGTGGCTGGTGCTGGCCAGCACGGTCGTGTCGCTATAGGAGGTCGCTGGACCCACGCTGGCCATAAGTACCCCGTCACGGAAGATCGAGTAGCCGGTCACTCCCACGTTGTCGGTGGCCGGCGACCAGGCCAGGGCCGCGGCGAACGGAGTGGTGGCTGTAGCCGTCAGACCAGATGGCGCCGCAGGAGGCGTGGTGTCGCCGGCTGGACCCAGGCGGGTGGTGGCGAAGGCGGCGTCGTCGAACACGACGTCCCAGGTGCCGCTCCCGGTCTCCCCGATCTGGAACTGGCCGATCGATGTGGCGGTGGTGGTCGCTGTGCCGATGGTCGACAGGTCGGACACGGGCGCGCCGTCCAGCCACACCTCGACCGTGCTGGTCGTTGCGGCCAGGCTGACATGAAGTTCGAGGGCGTGCCAACCGGCAGTCACGGCGGTGGCGCTGACGGTACCGGTATTGGCACCGTCATTGCGGAAGGCCAGCCGGCCACCGGCCGTCAGATAGAGATAGCCGATCGAGTTGCCCGACGCGTCGCGCAGGCGCATCAGGTTGACCTGGCCGCTATGGCTCTTGACCTCGAAGCCCACCCGGCTATAGCCGTCGATATAGGTCGACGGCAACGTCTCCTTGGCATACGTCGCACCGGTAGTGGTGCTGCCTTCGGCCGCATACGTACCCGAGCGCACATCGGTGCTCTCGACGATCAGACCAGCACTCGAGGTCCACCCTCCGGTGGTCCCCGCCTCGAACCCATCTGAATAGATCGGAATCGTCGCCAGAGGGGTAGACGCAGATACCGGCGTGCTGGCTGTCGACAAGTTACCGGCCTGGTCGACAGCCAGGAGCGAATAGGTATGGGTCGAGCCAGCCAGCACCGTGGCGTCGGTGTAGGAGGTGACAGCGCCCACCTTGGCCAGCAGTGACCCGTCGCGATATACGTCGTACCCGATAACACCGGTGTTGTCGGTAGACGCGGTCCATGCCACCTGGATGGCAAAGGCCGACAACGCTGTGGCCGTGACAGCACTCGGCGTCGACGGCGGGATGATGTCGGTATTGGGGCCGAGTCGGCTGGTCCCGAATCCAGCATCGTCGAACAGGACATCCCAGGTGCCGCTCGCCGTCTCGCCGATCTGGAGTTGCCCGATAGAGGCGGCGGTCATGACGGTGGCCGAGTTGGAAAGACCGGTCACCAGTGAACCGTCCAGCCACACCTCGACCGTGCTGGCTGCACCATTGAGACCTAGGTGTAGTTCCAACGAGTGCCATCCAGCCGCGACCTGCACCGTGCTCATGGAGTTGATGCTGGTGGCATCGTCGTGGAAGCCCAAGGAGCCGTTCGCCGTCACGTAGACAAAGCCGATGGAGTTTCCTGAAGGATCTCGCATGCGCATCAGGTTGACCTGACCAGCCTGGCTGTTGATCTTGAATCCGAGTCGGGCATACCCATCGGCGTAGGTCGCTGGCAGGACCTCCTGCGCATACGTCGCCCCCGTCGTCGTGTTCCCCTCGGCGGCATAGGCGCCCGAGTTCACGTCGGTGCCCTCGACCAACAAGCCAGCACTGGTCGTCCACCCCGACGTATCCGCCGACTCGAACCCATCAGCAAAGACGGGCGCTGCCGCGGCTGGGGTGGTGACAGAAACCGGAGCACTCAGGGCCGACACATTGCCGGCTTGATCGACAGACTGGACGGCGTAGGCCTCCGTGGTGCCAGGGAGGGCGCTCGTGTCGGCGAACGACGTCACTGCGCCCAGGCTGGCGACCGAAATGCCGTTGCAGTAGATGTTGTAGCCAGCGATCCCGACGTTGTCCGACGCCGCAGTCCAGGTCAGCAGCACCGTGAACGGCGAACTGGCCGAAGCGGTGACATTGGTCGGGGCCAACGGCACGCTGGTGTCACCTTGGGGACCGAGGCGACTTGATCCGAACGCTGCGTCGTCGTAGACCACATCCCATGTTCCGCTAGCGCTGTCCCCGATCTGCAGCTGACCGATCGATGCCGCTGCCGTCGTCGCGGTTCCGACAAATGAGAGTGCGGTGATCGGCACGCCGTCTAACCATGCCTCGACCGTGCTGGCCGCTCCGTTGAGACCGAGGTGCAGTTCGGCGGCATGCCAGCCAGCGCTGGCCTTCGTCGTCGAGGTGGTGTTGGTGTTGGTGGCATCGTTGTGGAATCCGACGTAGCCAGAGGTGGTGACGTAGAGGAAGCCGATCGAGTTACCTGACGGATCGCGCATCCGCACCAAGTTGACCTGTCCGGTCTGGCTCTTGATCTCAAAGCCCACACGGGAGTATCCGTTGACATACGTCGATGGCAGTGTCATCTTGGCGACAGTACCTCCCGTGGTCGTCTTGCCTTCAGCCGCGTAGACACCGGAACGGACGTCCGTACTTTCCACGGCGAGGCCAGCGCTGCTGGTCCACCCAGAGGTATCGCCCGTCTCGAATCCGTCCGAAAAGACAGGCAGTACTGCGGTGGGAGTGGTAACCGAGACCACCGGACTGAGGGCAGAGGAGTTGCCGGCCAGGTCGCTCGCCCGAACTGCATAGGTGTGGGTGGTACCTGCCAACACGGAACTGTCCACGAAGGAGGTGACGGTTCCGACGCTGTTCAGTAGCACGCCGTCGCGGAAGATGTCGTAGCCGACCACACTCACGTCGTCGGTGGATGCCGCCCATCCGACCTGGACGGCAAAGGCCGAGGTAGCCGTGGCGGTCACACCGGTCGGAATCGACGGCGGGGTGGTGTCACCGATGGGGCCGAGGCGGCTGGTCCCGAAGGCGGCATCGTCGAAGGCCACGTCGTAGGTTCGACCGGTCTGGGCCTCGCCGATCTGGAATGCCCCGATCG
>JBAXCY010000147.1:0-7341 GCA_037141235.1 Acidimicrobiales bacterium
GGCACGATGGCCTGCACCGATGGCTCCGTCATCGCCACCAATGGCATCGCCACCTTCGACGGCTGTGCCATCACCGGCACCATCGGTAACTACACGCTGACTGCGTCGGCCGCCGATCTCACCAGCGCCACTACTGACTCGTTCATCCTTGGCTTCGGTGCCGCCACTCACCTGGCCGTCACCACCCAGCCTTCTGGGGCCGCAAACGCAGCCGCCTTCACCACTCAGCCGGTCATCACCGTCCTCGACTCATCCGGCAACGTCGTCACCGACTCGAGTGACTCGGTCACCCTGGCGTCCTCGGCTGGCACGTTTGCCTGCACTAGCAACCCAGTGAACGCCACCAACGGCATCGCCACCTTTGCTGGCTGCAAGATCACCGGCACCGTCGGTGACTACACGCTGCTTGCCACCGCCAGCAGCCTCAACGGTGCCACTACCGACTCGTTCTCCCTCGGCTTCGGTGCCGCCACTCACCTGGCCGTCACCACTCAGCCCAATGGTGCCGCCAATGGTGTGGCCCTGACCACCCAGCCGGTCATCACCGTGCTCGACTCGGCCGGTAACACCGTCACCGACTCGAGCGCCAACGTCACCCTGGCCGTGGCTACCGGATCAGGCACGTTGGCCTGCACCGATGCCTCGGTCACCCCCACCAACGGCATCGCCACCTTTGCTGGCTGCAAGATCACCGGCACTGTCGGTAGCTACACGCTGACCGCCACCAGCGGCAGCCTGGCTAGTGCCACTACCGACTCGTTCACGCTCGGCTTCGGTGCCGCCACCAAGCTGGCCGTCACCACCCAGCCTTCTGGGGCCGCCAACGGTGTGGCCCTGACCACCCAGCCGGTCGTCACTGTCCAAGATGCCAGTGGAAACACTGTCACCGACTCGAGCGCAAGCGTCACTCTGGCTGTGGACTCCGGTGACGGCACCCTGGCCTGCACCGATGGCTCGGTCACCGCCACCAATGGCATCGCCACCTTTGCTGGCTGTGCCATCACCGGCACCATCGGTAACTACACGCTGACTGCTTCGGCTACTGATCTCACCAGCGCCACTACCTCGAGCTTCAACCTCACCTACGGTGCCGCCGCCAAGTTGGCCGTCACCACTCAGCCTTCTGGGGCCGTCAACGGCGTTGCCTTCACCACCCAGCCGGTCATCACCGTGCTCGACTCGTCCGGCAACGTTGTCACCGACTTGAGTGACTCGGTCACCCTGGCCTCCTCGGCCGGCACGCTTGCCTGCACCGGCAATCCAGTGAATGCCACCAACGGCATCGCCACCTTTGCTGGCTGCAAGATCACCGGCACCATCGGTAACTACACGCTGCTTGCCACCAGCGGCAGCCTTACGAGTGCCACCACCAACTCGTTCACCCTGACCTTTGGGTCGGCCAACAGGCTGAACGTCACCACCCAGCCAGCCGGTGCCGCCAACGGGGTGGCCTTCACCACCCAGCCGGTCGTCACTATCGAAGACGCCAGCGGCAACACCGTCACTGGCTCGAGCGCAAGTGTCACCCTGGCCGTGGCTACCGGATCAGGCTCGCTTGCCTGCACTGACATCTCGGTCACCGCCACCAACGGCATCGCCACCTTTGCTGGCTGCAAGATCACCGGCACTGTCGGTAGCTACACGCTGACCGCCACCAGCGGCAGCCTGGCTAGTGCCACTACCGACTCGTTCACTCTCGCCCACGGTTCGGCCACCAAGATGGCCTTCACCACCCAGCCCGGTGGTGCCGCCAACGGGGTGGCCTTCACTACTCAGCCGGTGGTCACTGTCCAGGACGCCAGTGGCAATACCGTCACGGGCTCGAGCGCAAGTGTCTCCCTGGCCTCCTCGGCCGGCACCTTGGCCTGCACCGGCAATCCAGTCAATGCCACCAACGGCGTCGCCACCTTCAGAGGATGTTCGCTCACTGGGATCATCGGCCTCTACACGCTGACCGCCACCAGCGGCGGTCTTACCGGCGCCACCACCAACTCGATCACCCTCACCTATGGGGCCGCTGCCAAACTGATGGTCACCGTTCAGCCTTCTGGTGCGGTCAACGGTGAAGCCTTCACCACCCAGCCCGTTGTCACCGTCCTCGACTCGGCCAACAACATCGTCACCGACTCAAATGCCCAGGTCACCCTGGCCGTGGCCTCGGGCACCGGCAGCATGGACTGCACGAACACAGGTGGCCTGACCGCTACAGCATCCAACGGCATCGCCACCTTCATCGGCTGCTCGCTGAGCGGCACGGTCGGCAACTTCACCCTGGTCGCATCGAGCGGCAGCCTGACCAGCGCCACGACTTCGAGCTTCTCGCTCACAGCCGCCGCCCCAGGAACACCTGGGATTTCTGCCGCTGTGTCCTCAGGTTCTTCCCCTATTTGGGTCGATAGAGAGACAGTGACCCTCACTGACTCGCTCGACAACGCCGGGGTGGCATCTGTGGCCTACTACTCGTGCCCGGCTTCGGCTGGCTCGTGCACGTCGAATACGCCGTGGAGCCTGATCGGTTCGTCCTCGACCGGACCTGACTGGTCGGTCTCCTGGACCAGCCTGCCAGCCGACGGGACCTATCGAGTGGTGGCTGTGGCCACCGGTGCCAACGCAACCGTGAGTGCCCCATCGTCCGCCGTCCAGATTGGGATCGATTCGAACGGGCCGACCGTGGCAGCGCCTTCGGTGGCTGCTGCTCACACTTCGGGCAGCAGCCCGCTCACCGTCAGCAACGAGGACCTCACGCTGACGGATACATCAGTGAGTGACACGGGATCGGGCGTCAAGTCGGTGTCCTACTACTACTGCGCCGGCGCATCGGGTGCCTGCTCGGCCACATTGATCGGGACTTCGACGACGGCCAGCGGCAACTACTCCGTTACCTGGGCCGCTCCGCTTCCGGCTGATGGCGCCTATCGGATCCAGGCCGTCGCCTCTGACAACGTCACCAACTCCACGACCTCCTCCTCAACACCGATCAACGTGGACAGTGGTGCTCCGACCGTGTCCAAGCCGATCGTGAACGGATTCCAGTGATGAGAACTCCCCGCGATGCAGCTGCGACGAACGAATCAGTGACACCTCGCAAGGGATGGTCTCGTCGTGTAGTGGTGGCGCTGGCGGCCACGCTGGCGGCGATCACCGGCGTGACGGTCGTCGGTGTCACGGCGGCATCGGCCTCGAGTGTGTCCAGCGTGGGGTTCTCCGGTTCGTCGCTGGTGGCCGGGGCGAGTTCCAACTGGACGGTCTCCTTCACTCCGGCGACCAGCGGGAGTTCATTCAACAACAGAACCGTCACGGTGGTGTTCCCCTCCACATTCACCGTGCCAGCTACTCCGACGGTTGGTACGTTCAGCGGCCTCGGCAGTGGATGTACTACCAGTGCATCGGCCACCGGAACGACGGTGACCATCACGGAGAATCCATTCAACAGAACGTGTTACTCGCAAGGGACCGCGCAGTCATTTGTAGTCAATGGCATCACCAACTCCAGCACCCCGGGTGCGATTGCCGCCTCATCGTTCAGCGTGGCCACTCAGGACGACACAACCGCAGTCAACCCTTCCTCGGGGCAAACCCTCACCGCCACGGCCGCCTCGAGTGGCCAGGGCACCATGACGGCCACGACGGCATCCGTGGTGGCAGGTTCGACCACCAACATCCTCCAGTACACCTTCACCGCACCCGCGGCCAACACCTTCGCCTCGGGCTCGTCGATCACCCTGACGGTGCCCACCGGATGGACAGCGCCCACCACGACCAATACGACGACGACCACAGGAACCTGCACACCGGGAACGTTGGCAACCAGCGGTCAGGTCATCACCGTTCCTCAGACCTGCGCATATGGCACCAGCTTCACCATCAACTATGGCAAGACCGGTAGTACGGTCACCGCCCCAACCACCGCTGGTTCGGCCACGTTTACAGCTCAGTCCAAGAACGGAACAGGTGGGACGCTCACCAGTTTGACCGCGGGCAGCCCGACCGAGACCATCACTGCTGGTAACGCCAGCAAGGTCGCCTACACATCTTCGCCTCCGTCCACCATCGTCGCCGGCTCTACCTTCACCGCCACGGCGGCACTACAGGACACCTACTCCAATACGCTGACTTCCGACTCGACGAGCACGGTGAGTCTGACCTCGAGCGGTGGGTTCTCCTGCACGACCGCGCCCACCACATTTACCAGCGGTGTAGCTACCTACTCGGGCTGTTCTTTCACCACGGCCAGTGCCAGCCCGTATGCAGTGACGGCAGCCTCCGCTGGAAAAGCCTCGGCGGCAGTCGGTACCACGGTGACGGCTGCTTCCGCCAACAAGCTGGTCATCACCTCGACTGCGGTCTCGGGTGTCGCGGGTACCACGGCCAATATCGGGCCCATGACCGTCCAAGAGCAGGACAGCTACGGCAATCCGACCACCGCGGCCGCAACGGTCACCCTGACCTCCAACTCGTCGGGCACCACCAAGTTTGCCGCCACATCGGGTGGCACGGCCATCACCACGGTGTCGATCGCCACCGGATTCTCGACCGCCACCTTCTACTATGGCGACACCAAGTCGGGCAGCCCGACAATCACGGCGGCAGCCACCGGACTGACCTCAGGGAGCCAGGCCGAGACGATCACCTCTGGCACGGCTTCCAAGCTGATCGTTACCACTCAGCCGGTGGGCGGGGTCATCGAGGGCACCGCCTTCGCCACCCAACCGTCCGTGTCAGTGACAGACGCCAACGGTAACGTCGTCACTTCGGATACCTCCAACGTCACCCTGGCCATCTCGAGCTACTCGGCTAGCAATGGCGGCACCACCCAGGGCACGCTGGCCTGTACCGGAGGCCTCACCAAGGCCGCCGCGTCCGGTGTGGCCACGTTTGCCGGCTGCAACATCACTGGAACGGCCGGTGCTGGCTCCTACGTGCTGTCTGCCACCGATGGCATCCTCACCTCGACCACCACCTCCGCCGTGTCGGTCATCACCGGTGCCGCTTCCAAGCTCATTGTCACCACCCAGCCGGTCGGTGGGGTCATCGAGGGCACCGCCTTCGCCACCCAGCCGTCCGTGTCGGTCGAAGATGCCAACGGTAACGTCGTCACTTCGGATGCCTCCAACGTGGTCCTGGCCATCTCGAGCTACTCGGCTAGCAACGGCGGCACCACTCAGGGCACACTGGCCTGTACCGGAGGCCTCACCAAGGCCGCCGCGTCCGGTGTGGCCACGTTTGCCGGCTGCAACATCACTGGAACGGCCGGTGCTGGCTCCTACGTGCTGTCTGCCACCGATGGCATCCTCACCTCGACCACCACCAGCGCTGTGTCGATTACGGCGGGTACGGCCACCAAGATCGTCTACACCACGTCGCCCCAGGCCTCCGTCGCCGCCGGCGCTACCTTCACCGTGGTGGCGGCCGAACAGGACACGAACTCCAACACACGGACCACCGACTCGACGACCACGGTAAGTCTGACTTCCAGTGGCGGGTTCTCCTGCACCACATCGCCCACCGCGTTCACTAGCGGCGTAGCCACGTACTCGGGCTGCTCCTTCACCACGGCCAGCGGCACGGCCTACACGGTGACGGCGGCGTCGGGCTTGCTCACCTCGGCGCAGGCCAACACCACGGTGTCGGCGTCCACGGTCAACAAGCTGGTCATCACCTCGACTGCGACCTCGGGTACCGCTGGTTCGTCGGCCAACATCGGTCCCATGACCGTCCAAGAGCAGGACGTCTACGGCAATCCGACCACCACGGCCGCAACGGTCACCCTGACCTCCAACTCGTCGGGCACCACCAAGTTTGCCGCCACATCGGGTGGCACGGCCATCACCACGGTGTCGATCGCCACCGGATTCTCGACCGCCACCTTCTACTATGGCGACACCAAGTCGGGCACGCCCACCATCACGGCGGCGGCCACCGGACTGATCTCAGGGAGCCAGGCCGAGACCGTTACCGCTAGCACGGCCACCCAACTCGTCGTCACCACCCAGCCCGTCGGGGGGGTCATTGAGGGCACTGCATTCGCCACCCAACCGTCCGTGTTAGTGGAGGACGTCTACGGCAACGTGGTGACGTCTGACACCTCGACCGTCACACTGGCCGTCTCCAGTTACTCGCCGGCCAACGGTGGAACCACCCAGGGCACGCTGGCCTGTACCAACATCGGCGGCTTGGCCAAGGCAGCAGTGTCCGGTGCCGCCACCTTTACCGGCTGCAACATCAGCGGCACAGCCGGTGCCGGTTCCTATGTGCTGTCCGCCACCGACGGCATCCTCACCTCGACCACCACCTCCGCCTTGTCGGTCATCGCCGGTTCGGCCTCCAAGGTGATCGTCACCACCCAACCGGTTGGCGGGGTCATCGAGGGCATCGCCTTCGGCACTCAACCGTCTGTATCGGTCGAGGACGCCAACGGCAACGTGGTGACCGGAAACGCCTCGATCGTCACCCTGGCCATCTCGAGCTACTCGGCTGGCAACGGCGGCACCACTCAGGGCACGCTCGCCTGCACCGGAGGCCTGGGCAAGGCCGCAGTGCTCGGTGTGGCCACCTTTACTGGCTGCACTGTCACCGGAGCGGCCGCCGCCGGCTCCTACGTGCTGTCCGCCACCGACGGCATACTCACGTCGACCACCACGAGCGCCGTGTCGGTCATCACTGGTGCAGCCTCCAAGGTGATCGTCACCACCCAGCCGGTGGGCGGGGTCATCGAGGGCACCGCCTTCGCCACCCAGCCGTCGGTGTCGGTGACAGACGCCAACGGTAACGTCGTCACTTCGGATGCCTCCAACGTGGTCCTGGCCATCTCGAGCTACTCGGCTAGCAACGGCGGCACCACTCAGGGCACACTGGCCTGTACCGGAGGCCTCACCAAGGCCGCCGCGTCCGGTGTGGCCACGTTTGCCGGCTGCAACATCACTGGAACGGCCGGTGCTGGCTCCTACGTGCTGTCTGCCACCGATGGCATCCTCACCTCGACCACCACCTCCGCCGTGTCGGTCATCACCGGTGCCGCTTCCAAGCTCATTGTCACCACCCAGCCGGTCGGTGGGGTCATCGAGGGCATTGCCTTCACCACCCAGCCATCCGTGTCGGTCGAAGACGCCAACGGCAACGTCGTGACGTCTGACACCTCGACCGTCACACTGGCCGTCTCCAGCTACACCCCGGGTAATGGCGGCACCGCACAGGGCACACTGGCCTGCACCGGAGGCCTGGGCAAGGCCGCAGTGCTCGGTGTGGCCACCTTTGCTGGCTGCAACATCACTGGAACGGCAGCGGCTGGCTCCTACGTGCTGTCCGCCACCGACGGCATACTCACGTCGACCACCACGAGCG
>JBAXCY010000148.1:0-7271 GCA_037141235.1 Acidimicrobiales bacterium
CTCAGCGACGGGAGCCTCAGCGACGGGAGCCTCAGCGACGGGAGCCTCAGCGACGACTTCCTCCTCTACGACTTCCTCCTCTACGACTTCAACGGCGGGAGCCTCAGCGACGACTTCCTCCACTACAACTTCCTCCACTACGACTTCAGCGACAACGACCTCTTCGCCAGCAGCCTCAGCGGCAGGTGCAGCGGCAGCGGCCCCATCGGTCGGTGCAGCGGCAGCGGCCCCATCGGTCGGGCCGTGCTCGGCCACATAGTCGGCCCATGCGGCCTGTGCCTCGGTCTCGGGGGTGAACTCGGTCTCGGCAAAGACAGGACCGACGTAGTTGCCCTCTTCGTCGTAGGCGTGCTCACCGAAGGCCTCGCGGTACTCCTCGGACACTTCGCCACCCTCGGCGGCCTGCTTGATCGACAGGCTGATCCGACGACGCTGGAGGTCGATGTCGATGATCTTGACCCACAGCTCTTCACCGGGGGTGACGACCTGCTCGGGCAGGTCGACATGATGACCGGCCATCTCGGAGATATGGACCAGGCCCTCGATGCCGTCGCCCACCTGGACGAACGACCCGAACGGCACCAGCTTGGTGATCCGTCCGTAGACGAGCTCGCCGACCTGATGGGAGTTGGCGAACTCCTGCCACGGGTCGGTCTGGGTGGCCTTGAGGGACAGGCTGATCCGCTCCTTGGACAGGTCCACGTCCAACACCTCGACGTCGATCTCGTCGCCCACGGACACAACCGAGGACGGGTGGTCGACGTGCTTCCAGGACAACTCGGACACGTGGACGAGTCCGTCCATGCCGCCGAGGTCCACGAAGGCACCGAAGTTGACCACTGAAGACACGACGCCCTTACGACGCTCGCCCGGCTTGAGGTTGACCAGGAACTCGCCCCGCTGCTCCTTCTGGGTCTCTTCGAGCCACGCTCGACGGGAAAGGACCACGTTGTTCCTGTTGCGGTCGAGCTCGATGATCTTGGCCTCGATGATGCGACCCACATAGGGCTGGAGTTCACGGACACGGCGCAGTTCGACCAACGATGCGGGCAGGAAGCCACGCAGGCCGATGTCGACGATGAGACCGCCCTTGACGACCTCGATGACGGGGCCGCTGACGACCTCGTCGGCCTCCTTGAGCTTCTCGATGGTGCCCCAGGCACGCTCGTACTGCGCACGCTTCTTGGAGAGGATCAGGCGACCCTCCTTGTCCTCTTTCTGGAGAACCAGGGCCTCGACGGCCTCACCCAAGGTGACGATCTCGGACGGATCGACGTCGTTGCGAATGGACAGCTCACGGACCGGGATGACGCCCTCGGACTTGAAGCCGATATCGAGCAGGACTTCGTCCCGATCGATCTTGACGACGGTACCTTGGACCAGGTCACCGTCCTCGAACTCGACGATGGTGCCCGCCATGGCATCTTCGAGGGAGCCGCCACCGAGGTCGTCCTCGGTGATGGAACGGGGGATGTAGACCCCGTCCTCGTCGAAGTGGCCCATGGCCTCGGTGGACAGTAGGTCGGTGCCGGTGGGCACGACTTGAGTATCAGACATTAGGTAGGTAGCTCGCTTTCCGGACGGATGTACATCCCCTGCCGGATAGGCCGGCAGCAGGGACGATGAGACTTGCGTCGCCATGTGGTGACAGCGGAGCAATCCTAGTGCAACCAGGGAGCGACACGGCCTGCCCGCGGGTGCGATGGTCCGGCGGCGGCTTCAATGCGCTAGTTCAGCCACCAGTTGAGCCCAATCGGTCACCCCTTGGCTTCGGCCCACGATGCACCCCAAGCCATGGCTACCTCAAGGGGAACATCGAGGTCGGCGGCACCAGTGAGTGCGGTCCGCGTGAGTGCCTCCACCGCATCTTCTTCGTCCGAGTCTACATCCACCAGCACTTCATCGTGCACCTGTAGGACCAGGTCAGACCGGTAGCCGCCCTCCTCGAGTCCACTGTCGAGACGGATCAGCGCCATCTTGAACAGATCGGCAGCCAGCCCTTGAATGCCGGCGTTCATGGCTTGGCGCTCAGCGGCCTGGCGGACCTGGTGGTTCGTAGAGGACAGGTCGGGTAGCAGCCGACGACGACCGAAGGAGGTCACCGTGTATCCCCTGTCCCTGGCCTCGGCCACGGCTCGGTCCATGTACTCGTGCACCAGGGGGAAGGCTTCGAAGAAGGCGTCCAGGATGCCCTTGGCCTCCTCGACGGGCACAGCCAGGCGCTGAGCCAGTCCGTAGGCCTCCATGCCGTAGGCCAGACCGTAGGAGACCATCTTGGCCGTGGACCGCTGTTCGTGGGTCACCAAATCCCGGTCGACACCGAACACCCGAGCGGCCACTGTCCGGTGGATGTCCTCGCCAGCAGCGAAGGCGCTGGTCAGACCCGGGTCACCCGACAGGTGGGCGATGGCACGGAGCTCCACCTGGTCGTAGTCGGCCACCAACAGGCGCCTTCCAGGTGACGGCACGAACGCCTCACGGAACCGGCGCCCCTCATCGGTACGCACCGGAATGTTGTGCAGGTTGGGCCGATCCGACGACAGGCGGCCGGTGCGAGCCACCGTCTGGCGGAACGTGGCATGGATGCGCCCGTCGGGAGCCACCTCGGCGATCAGGCTTTCGCCATAGGTGGAGCGCAGCTTCTCCACCTCCCGGTAGCGGAGCAGCACCTCGATGATCGGGTGCTGCCCGCGCAACGATTCGAGGGTCCGGGCATCGGTCGAATACCCGGTCTTGGTCTTGCGGCCCGGCCGCAGCCCAAGGTCGTCGTAGAGCACGGTGCGCAACTGCTTGACCGAGTTGACGTTGAACGGTCCCCCGGCCAGCTCGTGCATGGTCGTCTCCAGCGACTGGCACTCGGCCGTCAACTCGGTAGCGATGACGCGCAGCACGTCGCGGTCGACCGGGATACCGACGACCTCCATGCGGGCCAGTACCCGCACCAACGGGCGCTCCATGTCGTCGAACAGCTCGTCCTCCCCCACCTCCAGCATCTCTTGGAGGAGCGGACCACCGAGACGGGCCACTACCGCCGCCAGTCGAACGAGACGCAGCCCCGTGTGATCAAGGTCTCTGTCAGCCGCCTCGCCCTCGTCCTCGTCGGACCCAGTATCGAGGGAGAACGCGCCCTGGCCCTTGGTGGCCGTCCCATCGTCGACCGACACCTGGAGGTACCGCCTAGCCAGATCGGACAGTCGATACTGATCGACGGAAGGGTCCAAGAGGTAGGCGGCTACTGCCGTGTCGACCACCAGTCCGGTGATATCGACACCCGCAGGCAGCAGGCTCCGCATCAACTCCTTGACGTCGTGACCTACGACCCCCACTCCACCCGAACCCAGCCCAGCGGCCAGTGCAGCCAACACTTCGGGTTCGCCCACCAGGGGGCCGCCAATGTGCGGTCCGAGGTAGACGGCCGGCGAAGTCGCTTCGGGATCGTTCGGCTCGGCCACCAAAGCCAGGGCGAGCAACGCCGAGCGTCCCGGATCTCCCTCCCACGACGGCGCCAGGGCGACGGATATCGACCCGGCACGCACGGTGGCGAACAGCTCGTCCAAGGCGACGATGGCCGACGAAACAGAGGTCGGAACCGTGCAGTCCGGGCTGGCCAGCCAGTCAGGCTGCTCCACCGCCTCGATGGCCTCGACTGCAGGTGCGCCGTCGACAGGCGCATCCGTAGAGCCGTCGAGCACTCCACCACCCTCGGCGGGCTCGCCCAGGAGCCCGTCCTTCATGGCCGATTCGAACCGGGTCCACGCCCCTCGCATCTCGAGTTCTGCGAACACCGCCCGAGCTCTCTCGTGGTGCCATCCCCCCAGCACCAGATCATCGACATGGACGTCGAGCGGCACGTCGCGCACCAACGGAATGACCTCGGCGTTGATCCGCACCCGCTCGACGTGGTCGGCCAGGTTCTGTCGGAGTTTGGGCGACAGAGCGTCCAAATGGGCGTACAGCGTGTCGAGGTCGCCGTACTCGTTGATGAGCTTGGCTGCCGTCTTCTCCCCCACCCCGGGCACTCCAGGCAGGTTGTCGGACGGATCGCCTCGGAGGGCGGCCAGCAGCGGATACTTAGGTGGCAGGACCCCAGTGCGCTCTTGGATGCCGGCCTCGTCGTACAGGGCGTAGTCGCTCACCCCGCGACGGTTGTACAGCACTCGGATATAGGGGTCTTCGACCAACTGATACGAGTCACGGTCGCCGGTGACAATGATGACCGGGTGGCCCCGGTCACGCGCCTCGGAGGCCAGGGTGGCCAAGACGTCGTCGGCTTCGAACCCTTCGGCCGACACCACGGGAATGGCCAGCGATTCCATCACATGTCGGATCATGTCGAACTGTGGAGGAAGATCGGCGGGTGTTTCGTTGCGGCCGCCCTTGTAGTCGTCGACGATCTCGTCTCTGAACGTGCCACCCGGCAGGTCGAAGGCGACGGCGAGCCCGATGGGGCGGTGGTCCTTCACCAGGTTGAGCACCATCGAGGTGAATCCGTGGACGGCATTGGTGGTGACCCCGGCGCTCGTCTTCAAGGTGTCCGGGAGGGCGAAGTAAGCCCGGAAGGCCAGGGACATCCCGTCCAGGATGATCAGGGGCCGGGTCTCACCGGGGGCTGCGTTCGACGTGGGGGACATAGCGGGGATCCCCTCGCCCTAGGGCTCGAGCGTCCCTTCGAGAACCTGTCGGGCCACATCGACCATGCGGGCTCGGTTCCCCATCGCCGTCTTCTGAATGAACTCGAATGCGTCGGACTCGGGCAGGTTGAACCGTTCCATGAGCACGGTCTTGGCACCGTCCACCACACGCCGCGTCTCGAGCTTGTCCTCGGCCGTGGCCACACTGGTGACGATGCCATCGTCGACCGCCCGTTGGGCCTCGGCATCGATGGCCCACTCTTGTTCGCACCGAGCCATGGCCTGATCGATGGCCGGAATCAACTCGAGCCTCTGGAACGGCTTCACCAGGTAGGCGGCCACGCCGGCATCTCGGGCTTCGTCGATCAGACTCCGCTGACTGAAAGCGGTGAGGATGAGCACGGCCACCTTCAGCTCGAGGTCCCGGATGTCCCTGGCAGCTTGGAGTCCGTCAGCACCGGGCATCTTCACATCCAAGATGACCAGGTCGGGCGTGTGGATGCGCACCAACTCCACGGCCTCATCGCCGCGACCGGTCTCTCCGACCACGTCATAGCCCTCGTCCAGAAGGATCTCCTTCAGGTCGAGGCGGATGATGGCCTCGTCCTCTGCGATGACCACTCTCCTGCTCATCGTGTCTGCGCTCCTTGTGACGGTGTTGCTCGGTGCTGCATCGGACTCTGACTCGTGCTTCTGGGTGTGGCGGCTGTATGACGTGCGCTAGCGGTTCTTTCGAACACGGATCTGGTACATCGTTTCCGACGCACCGCCCACCGACATCGTCCCCGTAGAACGCCGGTACCACCAGGGATCTGACTACGCTCAGTCTGCCCCAACGGTGGCCTCAAGCCGGACCGATCGTGAGTCGCTCCAGCAGATCGTCCTGTCGATGCTCCAGATCGGCGATCTGGTCGACCAGCGCCTGTCGGCTGCGAACCATGGCCGACACCTGCCGGCTGACCTCGTCGTGCTCCTTGGCCGCCACCGGCGTTTCTGCCACCAGGGCGCGCAGTCGAGTGTCGTCAGCCATCTCGTTGACCACCATGAGCTGCTCATCCAAGACGGCCAGCTCGCTCCGGGCGCGCACCAACCGCTGGTGGCCGTCGCTCAGGCGTCGTTCGATGGTTGTCCGGTGCATGGAGAGTCAATTGTACGCATTCCGGGCACCTGCGCCCACATCGACGTCGCCTCCTGGTAGTTCGGGGCACCCGAGACCGGTCCCCAACCACCGGAAGCCGTCGTTATGGCTGGTCTCCGAACGTGCGCTTACGCACGATGCACGTCTCCAAGACGTCCAGATCTGGCTCGGGACCCATCCCCGGCACTTTGCTCACCTGTATGGTCAGCCGGCCGCTTCCTGGGTCCACGGATGCCGTTTGGGAGTCCACCAAGTCCCTGGCCAGGTAGGTCTCCGGGGGAGCCAGGTCGCCCGGGAGCGCCGGCCCAGGAAGCGCCCCGAGCGCGGTCGTCACCCGGCGTCCATATCCGGATTCGAACATGCCCCCGATCCACCAGGGGACGTCGTTGGCCGTGCACCACTCGATCACTTCGAATGCGGCACCGATCCCACCCAACCGGGCCGGCTTGACGCACACCACTGAGCAGGCTCCAGTGGTGACCGCTTCGATGACCCGTTGCGGTCCGTTCAGGCTCTCGTCCAAGCAGATCGGTGTGGTCATGCGCGAGGCCAGGGCACGATGGCTGTCCAGGTCGTCCTGGTCGAATGGCTGCTCGATACAGAGCAAACCGAGCAGGTCCAACTGGGCCAGCAGATCGGCCTGGTCTGGTCGGTAGGAACCGTTGGCGTCGATCTGGAACTGGGGAGTTACCCCTTGATGGGTCGCTGCCCATTGCGCCAGGGCAGACACGGTGTCGAACTCCGTCCCCGGAGCGACCTTCACTTTCACCCGCACGTACCCGGCCGCCGCCAGCGATTCCACAGAGGCCAGCAGCTGTTCGGCTGATTCCGGGATCCCCAGGACCGCCCCAGGTTCTACCGTTTCCCCGGATACTCCGAGGAGATCAGCAAACGATCGACCCGATGCCCGCAGGTGGGCGTCGGCCACGGCCATCTCTATGGCGGCAGCCGCCAACGGGGTCCTCGGCCCTGCGTCCAGGACGGGGCCAAGTTCAGAGATGGACGGTAGCGCGCCGTCCCCGGCTGTGGCGCCCGACAGGAGCGCAGGAATCAGCGTTGATTCGAGGGTCGCGAACACCCCGGGCACATCTTCGGTGTCGTAGGTGGTGTCACCCAAGGCAGCACACTCGCCCCAACCGGACACTTCGGCCCCATCGATTCTTCGACGACAGCGCACCTGGACCAGGAGCAGCGGACGTACGCTGTGCACTCCGACTGCGGTCCCTACCGATCGGACAAAAGGGAGTTCGATCCACCACAGGTCAACGCCATGGAGGGCGAGTGGGTGGTCGGCTCCCAGGTTTTCCCACGATCGCTGATGGGAGGTGTGTTCACCCCCGGATGCTGCGTGCATGTTCCGAGCCTACGGCGCCGGGCAGACCGATTAGCTCCTGCGGGTTACGTGTGGGCTCATGGTGGGGTCGACCTAGGGATAGGCTGCGGAACCGCAAGCCCGGGTGGCGGAATGGCAGACGCGGTGGACTCAAAATCCACTGTCCGAA
>JBAXCY010000149.1:0-7195 GCA_037141235.1 Acidimicrobiales bacterium
GTCAGCTCGTGAGCAGTGCGGCCCGTCCGCTGGCGGTGAACTCGTCCCGCAAGGCGGCCAAGTCCGCTCGGCTCATGACGGTATACGAAGATGCGCGGTCCTTCCGCTCCCAGTAGGGATCAGACGAGGACCACTGCTCGGTACGCAGAGGGGCTTTATCCACCTTGTCGGTTCCGGTCACGGGCAGGGCGCCAACGATCCGTAGATACCGGGGTGCCCACTTGGTGCCGAGGTCGGGCTGGTCGGCCAGGAAGGCGGCGAAGGTTTCGGGGTCGAAGCTGTCGCGCTGGTCGAACTCGAGGGCGGCCATGACCTGGTCGCCGGTGTGGGTGTCCGGCACGGCGTAGACGGCCACACCCTGCAGGCCGGGAAGCCGTCCGAGGATCCGCTCGATGGGGGCGGCGGTGAAGTTTTCGCTGTCGACCCGTAGCCAGTCACCAGATCGGCCAGCGAAGTAGAAGATGCCGTCGGCGTCGGCGTAGGCCAGATCGCCCGACCAATACCACCCGTTGCGAATGCGCTCGGCCTCGGCCTCGGGGTTCTTGTAGTAGCCCTCGAAGGCGGAGTGCCGAGACCGACCGATCAGCTCGCCGATGGCCTCGGCCGGGTTGGTGAGGCGCCCGTGGGCGTCGAAGAGGGCGACCGCCCGCTCATTCCCGGTGACTGGGTCGACGATCTTGGCCTCGGCGCCCTTGGGTAGTCGGCCGAGCGCGCCGGGGTGCTGGTCGCCTGCTGGGTGCAGGACGATCGCCCCCTCGCTCGACCCGTAGCCCTCGAACAGCGGGACACCGAACCGCCGCGTGAACTCGGCCTTGTCGGTAGCTGACGTCTCGGGTCCGAGGACGTAGCGGAGCTGGTGATCCCGATCGAGGTCGGTCGGCTCGGTGGCCAAGATGTGCGTTACCGCTCGGCCGACGGTGTTCATGAACGTGGCGCCATGTTGGCGGACGTCGGGGAGGAATCCAGACGCCGAGAACCGCCGCCGCAGCACCATGGTGGCACCACTGGCCATCCAGGGGAAGAGTGAGGACGATAGGGCGTTGCCGTGGAATAGCGGCATGGCCGAGTACAAGATGTCGTCCTGCTGGAACGGCATGCGCTGGGCGGACCGGGCCGCCCTGCCCTGGGACATCCGAACCGCTTTCGGGGTGCCGGTCGACCCCGAGGTGAACACCAAGAGGTAGAGATCGTCCGGTGACGGTGACGGTGATAGGGCCAGGGATGGCCTAGCGGCCGCCAACCCTGCGCCCTCGGCCACGAGAGCCGCGTAGGCATCACCATCAGTGGTCAGTATGCGGTCGGTGGACATGCCGAGATCGAGTCCGTCGAGCAGGGGGCGCTGTCCGGCATCAGTGACCAGCAGCACACAGTCGGTGGAGCGGACGTCACGGGCCAGCTCTTCGCCTCGACGAGTGGGATTGCAGCCGATGACGACAGCTCCGGACAGGGCGGCCCCGGCCAGCAGGAATACGTACTCGGCCGTATTCTCCAACAGGATGCCGACATGTACCGGACCATTGCCGCCAAACTGGTCCAGCAGGCCGGCTCTGGCTCGGGCCTCGGCCACCACCTGGCGCCACGACCACTCCGCACCCTCGAAGTGGAGCGCGGGACGTTCATCAGCCGAGCGTTGCTCGAGTAGCTGAGCCACCGTCTGGAGCGCCGGTGGAGGGATCGGTGCTTCAGCGGATCCGGATATTTCTGATGCCATCGCTGGTCAGCCTGCCCGCGCGGCCAGCAGCTCGAGCAGCTGGCCATCGGGGTCGCGCACCATGACGGCCACACCCACGTCGGTGTCGGTCAGCACCTCGCCACCGAGTGCGGCCACGGCGGCCAGAGTGCCAGGTAGGTCGTCGGTGGTGAACGACAGGTGAGTGAGACCGGGTTCGGCCATGGACCGCTGGCGGGCGGCAGGGTTGCCGGGTCGCTCGAAGTGGAGGAGCTCGAGGACGAACTCGTTGCGGGTGAGGTAGACGGCGGTCAGACCGACGGGACGAGGCACTTGCAGCAAGGTGCTGCACACACCGTCTGGGGGCTGCAACGTGCGTACCTCGGCGAAACCGAAGGCGTCGACGTAGAACCGGCGTGACCGTTCGAGGTCAGCTACGCAGAGCCCGACATGGGTGACGGTGACTGGGGGCACCGGGCCGACGCTACCGGAACCATGGGGTTACTTCCGGGCTGCGTCCTGGGTGAGCCCCGAAGGCATGACCATCCCCACCGTCTGGAGGTGTTGACCCAACATGGTGTCGAACTGCTCGGCCACCGACTCGGTGTCCCAGCCTCCGTCCTTGTGCATCCAGGCGATCTGCTTGGGGTGCTGGAACAGCGAGTAGCTGAAGTCGGTGCGTCCGAAGAGCTGGCCGTTGACATGGCCGGCCCGGTCGGAGGCCAAAAAGGCGACTAGCGGCGCGTTCATGGCCGGGTCGAGGCGAGGGTCCACCTCGCCTTCACCGGCCAGTGCAGCCGTCATTCGAGTGGCACCGGCGGGGGCGATGGCGTTGACAGTGATGCCGGCCTTGGCCAGCTCAAGCGCCCACACGAACGTCATGCCCATCAGTCCGGCCTTGGCCGCGCCGTAGTTCGTCTGCCCGAAGTTGCCGCGGAGTCCGGCCGACGAGGTGACGTTGACAATACGGCCGTAGCCCGCCTCTTTCATGAGTGGGGCGGCGTGCCGGGTGCAGTTGAACGCCCCCTTCAGGTGGGTGGCGATCACGGCGTCGAAGTCCTCCTCCTCCATCTTCACCAAGGTCCGGTCCCGGACGATTCCGGCGTTGTTGACCAAGATGTCGATCTGGCCAAACGAGTCGACGGCGGTGGCAATGATGCGCTGAGCGGCGGCGTAGTCGGTGACCGATTCGTGCGACGGCACCGCCCGGCCGCCTCCGGCCTCGATCTCGCGGCACACAGCGGTAGCTGCGTCTTCCTCGTCGGCGTCACCCCGCAGGCTGACCCCGAGGTCGTTGACGACGACAGCAGCACCCTGGGCTGCCAGCTCCAGGGCGAACTGGCGGCCGATTCCTCGGCCCGCTCCAGTCACTACAGCTACCCGGTTCTCCAGCAGCATCTGGCACCTCGAATCTGCGGTCATCGGCGCCGGTCCCCCGGTCGAGGGAGGTGAGCACCACTATCGCGGGAATACTATGGCAACACCTCCGGGCCGGCCAGGGGCCGGGCCCGGCCAAGAAGCCATCCGACCCCTGCCTGCAGAAAGCCGGTTCACTGTGGCCACGTCTCGAGGTATCGACCCCTTCGCCGAGTCAGAGGACCGCCAGGCGCTGCGAGCGCTGGCCCGAGATGTGGGGCACCGTTCGGTGGCTCCAGGCGCCCGAGATGCAGACCTGAGCGGCGAGCTGTCCGAGGAGGCGCTGGCCGCGCTGGCCGTCGCCGATCTCTTCGGCGTGACCATCGGTGAGGAGTGGGGTGGCCTGGGGCTGGGCGATGTCGAGGCGGCCATCGTGCTCGAGGAGATCGCCCGCCACGATGTCTCGACAGCTATCTGCTGTCAGTTGGCGTTCAACGGACCATCGCGGGGGATCGAGCATCTGGGTGGAGACGCGCTAAAGAACCGATGGCTGCCGCTGGTGGCCGACGGGAAGGCAATCGTGAGCATCGGGATCACGGAGCCCGATGCCGGTTCCGCCGTTCAGGACATGCGCAGCGCTCTGGTGGCTGACGGTCCTGGGCGCTGGCGCCTCTCGGGCTACAAGAACTACTCGACCCTCGGACACCGGGCCGCGGGGATTCTGGTGTGGTGTCGGTGGCCCGGTGGTGAGGGAGCCAAAGGGATCGGGGCGGTTGTGGTCCCGATGGACCGTGAGGGCGTGGAGGTCACCGGTCGACACTGGGGGATGGGTATCCACGCTGCTACCGAGGCCGAGGTGGCCTTCGACGGCGTGCTGATCACTGATGAGGACGTGCTGATCACCGGGGACCCGTCCACTACCGAGGCGTTCAAGGTACTCCTCGGTCATCTCAATCACGAGCGGTGCGGCAACGCTGCCATGTGTGTCGGCGCGGCGCAGGGTGCGCTCGAGCACGCCGTCCGCTACATGAATGAACGCCAGCTCGGGGGTCAGCCCATCGGCGAACTGCAGGGTCTGCGTTGGAAGCTCTCGGAGATGGCAGTGCAGCTCGAGGGGGCCCGACTGCTGCTCACCCGGGCTGTCCACCTGGCCGGGCCAGGTGGTACTCCGCCACCGCTGGAGACAGCGCTGGCCAAGACGGCAGCCAACCTGGCCGCCAAGCTGGTCTGCGACGAGGCCATGCAGATCCACGGGGGCTACGGCTATAGCCACGAGTACCCGGTCGAGCGCGCCTATCGGGACATTCGAGGCCTCTGCTTCGGAGCCGGGACCGTGGAAGCCCAGCGGAACTTCATCGGATCGTCGGTGGTGGCAGGCAGGACAACGGTGTCACCGGGTTGGATGGAACCGCTGGTCCGATAGTACGGAACTGGCCTTCAGCCACCGGGCCGGAGGAACCGGCCTTCGGGGTCCCATCGGCGCAGCCGTTCGATGAGTGCGGGATCGACGGGATCGAGTTCGACCACGTGTTCGGCCACATGGAGGTCCCACGGGCACAGGGCGCGTACAGCGGCCGCCCGCTCAGCGATGGAGCCCTCGCCGTGGGCTACCGCCGTGAGGGCCAGCTCGCCGGTGTCATCCCGCTCGAAGAGGGCGAGGTCGGTCACGAAGGCGCGGACCCGCACGCCGGGGGAGGTGATGTAGGGCACCTCGGCCACAGCCCGCCGACGGGTCAAGGTGGACATGACGACGACCTCATCGGCGGTGGAGGCGACGTCGTTGCCTCCACCGGAACCGACCAAAAACACCGAGTCGCCGATCACGGTGGAGTTGATGTTGCCGTGGCGGTCGATCTGCGCTGCACCCAGGCACGCCAGCAGCGTGGTCCCTGGGCCGCCGACCAGTCCAGCCAGGACCTGCTCGGCGTCACCCAGCATGGTGGCCGTGGGGAAGCTCCGGTGGTTGAAGATGAACGGGTCGGCCGGTGTCGGCTGGTAGCCCAGCAGTCCCAGCTCAGCGGCCAGTACGACCTCGGAGCCCCGGTCGCGTGCCAGTTCGACAGCCAGCCACGCCGCCAAGTTGGCCACACCTGCTCCGGCCAGCAGAGCGTCGGCGTCGAGAGCCACGACCCGGTCGGCCAGGTACCGGGCTCCGTGGACGGCGGCGATCTCCCAGGAGACTGGTTCGGCTTCCAGGTCGGGCGGATGGGCGGCTTCATCATCCTTCCACGAGTCGGGTTCGGCCCGGCGACGCAGTTCGGCAATCCGCTTCGGCCCGAGGCGGGCCAGATACTCCTCTTGGTTGGCTGGAGCGAGCACCCACTCCTCGATCCAACGGTCGTACTCGTTGCCGTGGCTGGCCGTCCGGGCCTCGGCCCAGAACTCGAGGTCTTCGCCGTAGGGATCGACCGGCACATCGCGGGCGAACAGGCCACCGGGGTGGGCACCGAGGGGTGTTTCGACCACGGCCAGCACCCGGTGGGCGGGGACTTGGACCAGGTGCGACCACGGGCGGATGTCGTCCACCACCCGATCGACGGTGGCGACGACTCCGCGTCGAGCGGCCAAAGCCCCCCACATGCCTTCGAGCCCCGGGGGTTGGAAGGCGAGGTTGCCCTGCCGGTCGGCGACCGGGGCGTGGAGCAGCGTGATGTCCGGGGCGTAGGCGGCCAACAGGCCGACCGGTCCGTAGGGGGTGTCTACCTGGCTGTAGCCGGGGTTGTTGGCCATCGAGGACCCGGCCAGCGATCCAGTGGTGACGGCGGGAAGGCCGCGGGCCGCCGCCTCGAGACGCTGCAGAAAGGTGAGGAACGACCAGTGCTCCACCTCGACCTCGCCGGCCAGGTAAGCATCGGAAAAGTTGGGATTGGGGGAGAAGCTCGGGAAGATATCACCCGAGTAGCCGGTGACCACCTTGTCCACCAGGCCACCGCGGAAGAAGAGGGCTCCGAGGCTGGACAGGCTGAGCATGACCAGGGTGAAGTGCGGATCCCGTCCCCACCAGTGGCGGACCAGGTGGCGGGCGGCGGCTGTCCACCGGGTGTGGTTGGTGACGATGTGGAGTGAGTCGCCGGGGCGGACGTGGGCCACCGCCTCATCGAGCGAACAGACTTTGTCTCCTGAAGTGGCCTTGCCTCCTGGGGGAACCTTGTCTCCCACGCCCGCGACGGGCGATGCTCTGCCCGCTTCGGGTCCAGGGCTGGGGGAGCCGGCCATGCCGGGCAAACTAGCGGACCGGAAGCAGGACTGGGAGCAGGACCGGGAGCAGGACCAGGGTTAGCATCCACACATGATCCGCTACGAAGTCCGCGACGACCGGGTCGGTCGCATCACCCTCGATCGGCCAGAAGCCCGCAACGCCTTGACCGTCGAGATGCGTGACGACCTGGTGGACGCCGTGCGCTCCGCCCGGGAGGACCCCCGTGTGCGAGCACTGTTGGTGACCGGGTCCGGCGACTCGTTCTGTTCGGGCATGGACCTGCGGGCGTCGACTGTGGCCAGTGCCGGCGGGGCCGGATTCGATCCTCGCTCCACGAGTGAGGCCCTGCGCAAAGGCGTGCAGACGTTCATCCGGGAGTTGTGGGAGATGGACAAGCCGACGGTGGCGGCCGTGAACGGAACTGCCGTGGGTCCCGGTGCCCATCTGGCCCTGGCCTGTGACTTCGTCCTGACCCAGGCCACCACCCGGTTCATCTGGTCGTTCGCCCGTTGGGGTCTGGTGGTGGATGCCGGCGGCGCCTACCTGCTGCCGCGACTGATCGGACTGCCGCGTGCCAAGGCCATGGTGCTGCTCGGTGAAGAGGTGTTGGGGGCCGAAGCGGTCAATCTCGGCCTGGCCTATCGGTGTTTCGACACTCCCGAAGAACTGGCCATCGCCGCCGACGAACTGGCCGTTCGGCTGGCCCAAGGACCGACTCGTTCGCTTGGTCTGTCCAAGCAGCTGTTGAACGCCAGTTTCGAAACCTCCCTGCCCGTGTCGCTCGATCGCGAGGCCCACTTCCAGGCTCTGGGCACCGTATCGCCCGAGATGGCCGAGGGCATGGCCGCGTTCAAGGAGCGCCGGCCGCCCGACTTCATCGGATCGACGGAGCGCCCGGAAGCCTGACCTGCGCCGTACGCTGCACGCTGCACGCTGTTCCCCGTGCGGCGCAGAGTAATGAGCCCAGGCTC
>JBAXCY010000150.1:0-7187 GCA_037141235.1 Acidimicrobiales bacterium
GCTGCTCGTGCTGCTCGACTGGCGGCCATCGCGGCCACCGGCCCCCGCCTCGGACCGGACCGGTCGGGGCAGGCCCAGCACCCGTTCGCCCAGTATGGTCCGCTGGATCTCGTTGGTCCCGGCCCATACCGATGACGCCTGGTAGTAGAGCCACGAACGCTGCCACATCCCGTCTCCTTGCGCATGCTCGGCGCCCTTCCACAGCGATGCTGACCCGCCCAGGACGGCCATAGCCGTCTCGTGCATCCGTTTGCTCATCTCGCTCCAGTAGAGCTTGAGGGCGCTGCCCTCCGGCCCAGGGTCGAGCCCCTTGGCCAGGCGGCTGACACTGCGAAGGTTGTGGAGTTGGAAAATCCGCACTTCGACGTAGGCCTCGGCCAGCCGCTGACGCAGCCGCACGTCGTCGAAGGCGCTGCCCTCGGCGGCCATGGCTAGGAGCTCCTCCAGGAGCTGGATGTGGATGACCAGTTGCCGGGGGTTGGTCCCGCGCTCGTGGGAGAGGGTCGAGTTGGCCACCGTCCACCCGTCGTGCTCGGCCCCGATCAGCTGGTCGGCGGGTACGAACACACCATCCAAGAAGACCTCGTTGAACTCCGCATCACCGGTCAGCTGCAGCAGTGGACGCACGTCGACCCCGGGTGCATGCATGTCTACGACCAGATAGGAGAGCCCGCGGTGCTTGGGGGCATCAGGATCGGAACGGGCCAGGCACACCCCCCAGTCGGCGAACTGGGCGTAGGACGTCCACACCTTCTGCCCATCGAGCACCCAGCCACCTTCCACCGGCGTGGCTCGGGTGGTGACGCTGGCCAAGTCACTACCTGCGCCGGGCTCGCTGAACAGCTGGCACCAGAGTTGGTCGGCACTGAGGATCCCCGGGAGCCACCGCTGTCGCTGCTCCTCGGTCCCGTGGGTCAAGAGCGTGGGCCCGGCCAGGTTGACGCCGATGCGTCCCACCAGTTCGGGGGCACGGGCACGGGCCAACTCTTCTTGCACGATGAAGTGCTCGGTCGGGCCCGCCTGGCGACCGCCATAGATCTCGGGCCACGTCACGCCCACCCACCGGTCAGCGGCCAACTGCCCTTGCCACTCACGGCCGAATGCCACCTCTTCGGCCAAGTCGTCGAAACGCGGTGGGAGCCCTTTGCCGTACTCCCATGGCAGGTGCTCGTGGAGCCAGGAGCAGATGTCGGTCCTGAGTGCTGCTTCGGTGCTGCTCGGACTCAGGTCCACGGGCCCCACTCGGACGGCGGCATCGCGGTAATACTATCCACCCATGGACTTCGATCTCTCGGTCGACCAGTCGGCTCTCCAGGAGGAGGCCCGCCGGTTCCTCGACAGCTACTCGGGTCCCGAGCAGGTGCGTGCCCATCTGGCGACCGGTGCCCCCTACGACGTAACCCTATGGGGGGCCATGGTCGAACAGGGCTGGCCGGCCGTGGCCGTTGCCGATGATCGTGGTGGACTCGGCCTCGGATGGGTCGAGGCGGTGGTGCTGATCGAAGAGGTTGGCCGCCACACGGCGCCCGTGCCGTACATCCCCCAGCTACTGGCCCTCGACGTACTCGCTACTGACCCAGCCATTGACAGCACCCATCTGGCGGCGGCGCTGATCGCTGGGACGGCCACGGCGGCGGTGGCCTGGTCGGGCCGCCACGGAGCGGTCACGTGGGAGGGTGACGGCACCCGAGGAACGCTGACTGGGCGGCTCGGTCCGCTCGAAGGTGCCACGGCCGCCGATATGGCCGTAGTGGTGGCGCCCCATGGCGTGTTCTTGGTGGACTTGGCCGCCGTAGGTCGTCCGAAGCCTGAGCCAGCCATGGACGTCACCCGAAGCCTGTCTTGGCTGACCCTGGACGCCACCCCGGCAACTCGTGTGGGCGATGGTTCGGTATCGGCTCGGCTTGGTGCTCTTGGGGCGCTGGCGACGTCGGCTGAGCTACTGGGGGGATCTGGACGGGTGCTGGAGCTGGCTACGGCCTACGCCAAGGACCGCGTGCAGTTCGGAGCGCCGATCGGCAGCTTCCAGGCCGTCAAGCACCGCTGTGCCGACATGCTGGTCGACGTCGAAGGCATGCGGTCGGCCACCTGGTTCGCGGCATGGGCGGCATCGACCGGTGAGTCGGGCTGGGAGATGGCGGCCTCGACCGCCAAGGTCTGGTGTGCCGAGGCGTCCAAGCGGGTCATGGCTTCAGGCCTGCAGGTCCACGGGGGAATCGGGTTTACGTGGGAGCACGACCTCCACCTGTTCATCAAGCGGGCCCAGTTCTCCCAACTCGACTTCGGGGATGCCAACTATCACCGGGGCACACTCGCCACGAGTCTGCGCGAGTCGGTGCTGGCCGGCCGCGACGTGATGTGACCATAGGAGCCCATCGACGATGACCACCCCTTCGATCGGTGATGCCCCGGCCCTGGGCCAGGCCGCCCTGCCCGCCGAGAGCGCGGCCGCCCTGCTGCGGTCTAACGCTCACTCGGTTGATCTGGGTGGACGGCCCGCTATCCGGTTCGAGGACCGGGTGATCACCCACGCCGAGTACTACCGCCAGTCGTGCCGCTGGGCCAACCTCTTCCTGCAGTGGCGTCGGCCTGACCGACCGCTCCATGTGGGCATCCTGCTCGACAACATCCCCGAGTATCTCTTCGCTTTCGGCGGAGCGGCCCTGGCTGGAGCCACCATCGTCGGGGTCAACCACACACGCAGTGGCACTCATCTGCTCCACGATGTCAGTCACACCGACTGCGCCCTGGTGGTTTACGAGCCGAGGCATCACGACCTGATCGCCCCGGTCCTCGACCAGTTGCCGTCGGTGCTGGTGGTGGGTGACACGCTGGTCGCAGCCCTGGCCGCGGTGGATGACGAGGATCCGTACGCCGAGGCCGAGTTGGACCAGCCGTGGGCGCTGATCTTTACCAGCGGCACCGCGGCCGCGCCCAAAGCAGTCATCTGCTCGCAGCGGCGCATCCTGGTGACCGGGAACCGCATGGCCCAGATGATGGGGGTCGGCTCCGACGACGTCGGCTACGTTTCGATGCCGCTGTTCCACTCCAACTCAGTGATGGTGGGGTGGGCGCCATCACTGGTGGTGGGAGCCTCGGTGGGTCTGGCCCGTCGGTTCTCGGCGTCGGGATGGCTGCCGGACGTGCGCCGCTTCGGGGCCACGTACTTCAACTACACCGGTAAGCCGCTGGCCTACATCCTGGCTCAACCCGAGCGCCCTGACGATGCCGACAACACCCTGCGGGTGGCCTATGGGAATGAAGGAGCGCCGCAGGTGGTCGAGGCCTTCGGCGACCGCTTCGGAGTGCGGGTGATCGACGCGTTCGGAGCCACCGAAGGCGGACTGGCCGTGACCCGGGTCGATGATGCTCCTCCGGGCTCGGTGGGCAAGGCCGGCCCCGAACTCAGGATCGTGGCCGAAGACAGCACAGAGTTGGCCCGGGCGACCTTCGATTCGGCCGGCACCCTGGTCGAACCGGTGGCTTGTGTCGGCGAGATCGTGAACACGGCAGGCGTCGGTGTCTTCGAGGGCTACTACAACAATGACGAGGCCAATGCGCGGGCCACTCGCAACGGTTGGTATTGGAGCGGGGACCTCGGGTATCTGGACGAGCAGGGGTACCTCTACTTCGCCGGGAGGAACGCCGACTGGATCCGGGTGGACGGGGAGAACTTCACGGTCGGGCCGATCGAGACGGTGATGAGCCGGCACGGCGATGTGCTGGCCTGCGCTGCCTACGGGGTGCCGGATCCGGAGGCAGGCGATCAGGTCATGCTGGCGTTGGTCTTGCGCGAGGGCGCGGTCTTCGACCCCGAGGGGTTCGCTGCCTGGATTGATGGACAGGCCGACCTCAGTCCCAAGTGGCGCCCCACCTTCCTCCGGCTGGCGACCGTGCTGCCCACCTCACCCACTAACAAGGTGCTCACCCGCACCTTGGTCCACGAGAAGTACCGACCGGACCGGACCGGTACCGACGTGCTGTGGGTCCGGGGCCGGGGTGATGCTGGCTTCGGACTGTTCGGCGCTGACGAGGCCGAGTCGCTGCGGCAGCGGATGGAACGATTCGGTCGTCAGCGCTTCTGGGATCTCTGAAGGTCCGCTCGTGGTGGTCTTGGTTGTCATGAGCTGACCGGTGGGGGAGAGTGGGGCTGATCACGATGCGTTCTTTGGGGGAAGATGAAAACACGAGCTGCCGTTCTGTGGGGCCTGCACCAGGAGTGGCAGATCGAGGAGATCGACCTGGACGGACCCAAGGCCGGTGAGGTCCTGGTCAAGTGGGAGGCGGCCGGACTGTGCCACTCGGACGAGCACCTGGTCACTGGGGATGTGCTTCCTGATCCCAGCATGCTCGAGCAGTTCGGGCTGCCGCCCAGCTTTCCGATCATCGGCGGCCATGAGGGGGCGGGCACCATCCTCGAGGTGGGTGAGGGTGTCCGAGGGCTGCGGGTCGGAGACCACATCGCAGCCAGCTTCATCCCGGCGTGCGGTCGCTGCCGGTTCTGCGTGTCCGGTCGTAGCAGCCTGTGCGACATGGGGGCTCGGGTCTATGGGCACGGACAGATCAGCGACAGGACGGACCGGCATCACCTGAACGGCGAGGGTGTACCCATCGTGGCGAAGCTGGGGACGTTCGCGGAGCACGGCGTGATCAACGAGGCATCGGCCATCAAAGTCGATCCGGACCTGCCGATGGAGGTAGTGGCTCTGGTGTCGTGCGGAGTGGCTACCGGATACGGATCGGCCATCTACCGGGCCGAGGTGAAGCCCGGCGAGACGGTCGTCGTGGTCGGAGTCGGCGGTATCGGAATCAACGCCGTCCAAGGCGCTCACATCGCCGGAGCCCGCAACATCGTGGCTGTAGACCCGATCGAGCTGAAGCAGAAGACTGCGCTCGAGCTAGGGGCGACCCATGTCGCATCGTCCATGTCTGAAGCCACCCAGCTGGTCTCCGACCTGACCCGAGGAGTGATGGCCGACTCGGTGATCCTGACGCCCAGCCTCATGTACGGCGACCTTTTAGCGCCGGCGCTGTCGCTGACCGCTAAGGGTGGCACCTGCGTGGTGACGGCCGTTGCCCCGCTCAACCAGCGCGACGTGGTCCTCGATCTGTTCGAGCTGGCCATGTGGCAGAAAGAGATCCGGGGAGCCATCTTCGGCGGGGGGAGTCCCCGCAACGACATCCCGATCCTCCTCGACCTGTACCGGAACGGACAACTGAAGCTCGACGAACTGGTCACCCGGACCTATCCGCTGGAGGAGATCAACCAGGGGTACGAGGATATGCGGGCCGGACGCAATATCCGAGGCGTGCTGGTGATGTAATGGCCCGCCGTTACTGGCCCGCCGGCTGCGACTGAGAAGTAATTCCTCCGCGATGGTGCCTACTTGTTGAAGTAGTAGCGCAGCAGCAGTTCAGCGACGCATGCCGGCTTGGGCGAGCCCTCTACCTCGAACGTCAACTCCAACGTGGCCTGCACCCCATCATCTCCCAGTGACTCCGCTCCGGACAGCATGGCACCGAGCCGAAGGGTGGCTCCCACCGGCACCGGACTGGGGAACCGCACCTTGTTGAGGCCGTAGTTGACCCCCATGCGGATGTTCTCCCACGTCACGATGTCGTGGAGCAGCACGGGACCGAGGGCCAGCGTCAAGTAGCCATGGGCGATGGTTCGGCCGAAGGGGCCGGCCGCAGCCCGCACCGGGTCGACATGGATCCACTGGTGGTCACCGGTGGCCTCGGCGAACTGATCGACACGCTCCTGGGTCACCTGGTGGCTGGCGCTGTAGCCGAGGTGTGTGCCGATGAGTGGAGTGAGGTCCTCGAACGAGGTGATGGTGTGCATGCCCGAGCGTACCGTCGGCCTACCGGGTGACGCCGTGCCGAGGGCGATACCATCGCCGAAAGGGGCACGCCGGACCGAGATGGGGAGGTGGCACATGACTGACGCCGAGCGCCGGGTACCACCGCGTTTCGACCCCTTCTCTGACGAGTACTTCGGCGATCCCTACGACCTCTACCGCTCCATGCGCGACGAGGCACCGGTGTCCTTCAATGACACCTATGGCTTCTGGGCGCTGTTCCGCTACGACGACGTACGGGCCGCCCACCTGAACTGGCAGACGTTTACCAGCACGCACGGTGTGGACCTGGCCACGCTGTCCACCGAACCTGAGCTGGTCCGCCTCTATGGGCTGATGATCATGATGGACCCACCCGAGCACGAGCGAGCCCGGGCCCTGGTGGGCCGGGTGTTCACGCCTCGTGCGATCCAGGCGCTCGAGCCCATGGTGGCCGAGGTAATCGAGGACACGCTCGCCCTCGTTGACGGCGCTGAGTCCTTCGACGCCGTGGCGGAGTTCAGCGGCCCGTTCCCCGTCGAGATCATCTGCCGCATGCTCGGCGTGCCTGCCGGTGAGCGCCAGCAGATCCGGCACTGGCTGGACCTCACCCTCGAGCGCCGTCCCGGCGAGCTCGGTCCTACCCCGGAGGGCATGGAGGCTTCGATCGCCAGCTGGTCGTACTTCCTCGAGCTCACCCGCCACAAGCGCAAGTACCCGGGTGATGACATGATTTCCCGCCTGACCCAGGCCGAGGTCGAGCGGGCTGACGGTCAGACCACCAAACTCGACGACGGCGAGATTGCCGGCTTCATCAGCCTGCTGGGCGGCGCCGGTGCAGAGACGGTGACCAAGCTGGTGGCCAATGCCGTGATGCTCTTCCATCAGAACCCTGGGCAGTACGCCAAGGTGGTAGCCGACCCTGGGCTGATCCCAGGAGCGGTCGAGGAGGTGCTGCGTATCCTGCCGCCGTCGCAATATCAGGGACGGTTCTCGGCTCAGGACTCGGTGGTGGGCGGAGTGGCCATCCCAGCTGGTCACCCCGTCCTGCTGGTCACTGGATCAGCCACGCGGGACGAGCGGTTCTTCGACCGGCCCGATGAGTTCGACATCGAGCGGACGCCGAGCCAGGCCCTCGGGTTCGGGTTCGGGATCCACACCTGCCTGGGGGCGGCGCTGGCTCGGATGGAGAGCCGTCTGGCTATCGAGGCACTCACGCGGCGCTGGTCGAGTCTGTCAGTCGATGAAGCGGGCTGCCGCCGGGTACAGATGTCCAATGTGGCCGGCTACGCCAAGGTCCCGGTCCACCCCACGGTGTGAGCATGGAGTCCTGGCGCATGGAGTCCT
>JBAXCY010000151.1:0-7108 GCA_037141235.1 Acidimicrobiales bacterium
CCACGCCAGCACGTCCTTATCCGGCCACGCCAGCACGTCCTTATCCGGCCACGCCGGCACGTCCTTGCCAGGGTGGAGCACTGGTGATTGACTTAGCCTTCAGGCTGCATGAGTCAGTCGGCTTTGGGGCGCCGACGAACCGAGGGAGGGCATCATGGTGTTCCATCCGCGCGAAGGTCGCTCTGGCGACGGCAGTACTTCGGTAAGTAGACGGGCGTTCCTGACTGGCGCGGCCGCCACCGGCCTGGCCGCCACCCTGGCTGCCTGCGGTTCGAGCTCGACCAAGGGAGCGGGTGGGACCACCACGACGACCCAGCCCCTGGCTCTGCCCCGCCCCAACGACCCGGTGACTTGGCCCCTCTACCAGTCGAATCCGGCAATTGCCGATGGGCTCCAGCCCGAGAAGAATGCCACCCTGAAGCTCTTCAACTGGGTGGCCTACATCAATCCGAAGGTGCTCAAGGACTTCGGGAAGAAGTACAACTGCAAAGTCGAGCTCACCACGTTCAACACCATGGACGAGGCGCTGGCCAAACTGCGCAGTGGGCAGTTCGAGTTCGATGTCTTCGTCCCCACGGTCGACGTGATCGGCCAACTGGTGGCGTCCAAGATGATCAGCCCTCTCAACCACTCGTATATCCCCAACATCACGCAGGCCTGGTCGGCGTTCCAGAATCCGTTCTACGACCAGAGCTGGCAGTACACGGTGCCGTACACCATCTTCACCACCGGTATCGCCTGGCGAAAAGACCACGTGACGGAGGATCCGTACGCCTCGGCCAACCCGTGGGCGTTCCCGTGGAATGCCAAGTACAAAGGGAAGATCGCCCTCCTCGACGACGCCCGGGAGGGCCTTGGCATCGGGATGCTGAAGAACGGCATCACCGACCTCAATACCTCAGACCCGGCACAGTTGCAGACGGCCACCAACTCGCTGCTCGAGTTGGTCAAGTTGGTCAACCTCCATATCGACAACAACGACTACAGCTCCATCCCCAGCGGGCAGACCTGGATCCACCAGGCCTGGTCCGGGGACATGGCCGCTGCCCAGAACTACATGCCCAAGGGCACGTCGGTCGACGTCATCGGGTACTGGTTCCCCCCCAGCGGTATCGGCCCAGTGGGCAACGACACAATGACGATCTTGGCCAACGGCAAGAACCCGGTGCTGGCTCACCTCTTTCTCAACTACCTGAACGATCTGAACATCGCTCTCGAGAACATCAGCTTCAACGGATACATGCAGCCCCTGACCGGTGTCACCCCTGAGGTTCTGGTGCAGCAAGGAATCTTGCCGCCCAGCCTGACCTCCACGGTGGTGCTGGAGTCCATGTTTGCCACCGGTCTGCGAGAGCTGGAGTTGTCCCCGGCGTTGGGTGCTCAATACCAGCAAGCGTGGCTGCGGGTCAGCAGCGGCGTGTGACCCCGCCCGCTCCATGAGCGTGGAGTCCCGCCAGGGACGGTGGGCCGACCGCATGCAGGGACGATGGGTCTGGGCCGGGTTCGCCCTGCCCGGCATCCTCTGGCTGATCTTCCTGTTCATCGTTCCCTTCTACGTCGTCTTGTCCATTGCCGGTGGCGAGCTCAACGCCATCTTCCAGTCGCCGGAACCGATATGGAACCCGCTGCAGTGGACCGGGGCCAACTTCGTCGCCGTCTTCCACGACCTGGTCGGCCAAACCGCCTTCGTCGGCCCGATTTTCCTGCGGACCGTGGTCTACGTGGCTGTCGCCTCGGTGCTGTCGCTACTCATCGCCTATCCGGCCGCCTACTTCGTGGCCCGTTACGCCGGCCGGCGCAAAGTGCTCTTTTTGGTGCTGCTGATCGCCCCGTTCTGGGTGAGCTACATGATGCGGATGCTGGCCTGGATCGGCCTGCTCCAAACCAGCGGGTACATCAACCGGGCCCTGCTCGACCTGGGTCTGATCAGCCAGCCGGTCAACTGGCTGGGCGGTAAGCCGATGACCATCATTCTGGGCCTGGTCTACGGGTACATCCCGTACTTGATCCTGGTCCTCTACGCCGGATTGGACCGTATCGATCAGCGCCTCCTCGAGGCGGGCCGCGACCTCGGACTGAACCGGGCCCGGACGTTCTGGAGGGTCACGCTCCCACTCAGTCGACAGGCCATCCTGACCGGCATGCTGATCACGGCACTGCCCATGGTGGGGGACTACTTCACCAACCAGATGCTGTCGGGGGCTCCGTCGACGGCCATGATCGGCAACGTCATCAACAGCCAACTCAATACGGCCAGCCAGCAGTCCAAGGGGGCAGCGCTGTCGGTGCTGCTGCTGGTCGTCCTCCTGGTCCCGATGCTCTACTACGTGGTCCAAACGCAGCGGGCCTCCCGGGAAGCCTACTGATGGCCGTGGCTGCCGACGTAGCCGAGCCGATGTCTGCCTCGGGCGATGTGCCGGGGCCGGCCGTACGGTCGCGCCGGCTCCGCCCGTGGAAGAACCCGTGGCGGCGACCCTGGATATTGGAGGGGTTCACCTGGCTGTATCTGGTCTGGTCGATCCTGCCCATCGTGGTCGCCGTGATCTTCTCGTTCAATGCCGGTAAATCGCAGAGCGTATGGCAGGGCTTCTCCACCAGGTGGTACTGGGGGAACCCACTGACCTCGGTCTTCGAGAATCCCCAGCTGCGCCAGTCGATCATCCAGACCTTCCGACTTTCCGTGCTGACCACGATCATCGCCGTTCCGCTGGGGGTGGCCTTTGCCATCGGCATCAACCGGTGGCGCACGCGCACAGCGACCACCTTCAACTTCGTGGTGGTGTTCTCCTACGTCATCCCCGAGCTCATCTTCGCCGTGGCCATGTTCTTCCTCTTCACGCAGCTGTTCACCTCCATCCATCTGGGCACGGCGGCCGAGGTCCTCGGCTTGGCGACCTGGAATTTCAGCTGGCCAGCCATCATCGTCCTGGCCCGGTTGGTGTCGATCGGGCCCTCGTACGAGGAGGCCGCCGCCGACCTCGGAGCCTCGCGGCTGCAGACCATCTTCCGGGTCCTGCTACCCCTGCTGATGCCAGCGGTGTTCGCCAGCGCTGTGCTGGTCTTCGCCAGTGTGGTGGACGACTTCGTGGTGGTCGACCTGCTGTCGTCGACAGCCAACACCCAGCCCATGTCGGTCCTGATCTACTCGTCGACCCGTGGCGGCAACAGCGGCCCGGCTCTCAACGCCCTGGCCACCATCATGCTGGTGTTTTCGTTCGTAGTGGCCATCTTCGGACTCGTCGCCTACCGGTGGATGACCCGCGGCGAGCGTGGGTCCAGTCGCCAGGAGGCGTTGACCACCATCACCGGGATGTGACCGCGGCTCGGGGTTAGTCCTGTGGGTGTTGCTGGTCCTCAGGATGGTGGGTGGCACCCACCGGTTGGATGGGCGGCACCTCGTGGAGCGGCGGCGCCGGGTCTTCGTCGGCCAGTGGTCCCCCGAGGGGCAGGACGTGGAGAGCATCGGCAGGTAGGTAGACCTGGACGGCGGTGCCCTGGGTGTAGGTCGGCTGTTCGCCCCGATTCTGGATCAGGGACTGGATTTCGGCTCCGTTGGCCAGCCGCAGGATGACCTGGGTGGACGAGCCCAAGAACACTTGGCGCTCGACCATGGCCGGGACCCGGTTTGCCCCGCTCGCCTCGTAGGGCTCGATGGCGACCCGCTCGGGACGGATGGCCACCTTGACCGGCCCGGTGCTGGACGCGGTGCCTTGTTCGGCCGCGACTTCGAACTCGCCCAGCCGGACCCGGCCCGGCCCACCACCGGCTGCACCAAGCGACAGGGCATCCATCAAGTTGGACACCCCGAGGAAGTCGGCCACATAGGCATCGACGGGGTACTCGTAGACCTCTCTCGGTGCCCCCATCTGGGCCACCTTCCCGTTCCGCATGACGGCCAGGCGGTCGGACATGGTGAGTGCCTCCTCTTGGTCGTGGGTCACGTAGATGAAGGTGATGCCCACGGACTCCTGGAGGGCCTTGAGCTCCACTTGCAACGTGCGGCGCAACTTGGCATCGAGGGCGCCGAGGGGTTCGTCGAGCAGGAGGACCGAGGGTCGCAGGATCAGGGCCCGGGCCAGGGCCACCCGCTGCTGCTGGCCGCCAGACAGTTGGCCCGGCCGGCGCTTTTCGTATCCGGTGAGTTGGACGAGTTCGAGGGCTTCCCCAAGTCGTGCGGCCGTCTCTGCCTTGGGCAACTTGAGGTAGCGCAGTCCGAAGGCCACATTGTCGGCTACCGAGAGGAACGGAAAGAGGGCGTAGTTCTGGAAGACGGTGTTGACGTTGCGCTTGTGGGGCGGACGATCGGCCACATCGATGCCATCGAGGAAGATGGCCCCGCTGGTGGGCTGCTCGAAGCCGGCTACCAGCCGGAGGGTCGTCGTCTTTCCGCACCCGGATGGCCCGAGGATGGAGAAGAACTCGCCGCTCGGGATCTCTAGGCTGATGCCGGCCACGGCCTCGACGTCGTCGAACCGCTTGGTCAGGTTGACGAGCCGCACCTCACCGATGTTCACAGGCGCTCCTTGGTAGCTCTCACGGTGCACGTCCTCACTTACTGCGTTCCTGGCGGGTCGGATCACCGGATTCTGCTGGCAGGGGAGCAGCCCGACCCTACTCCCAAGTAAATCCGAGCGATAGCGACGCAAACTGCATGGCGATCTCGAAGGCCCGGTCCGGGGTGACCACTGGGTCGTCGAGGGCGATCTGGACGTCCAGGCCATCGAGCAGGGTCGTCAGGGTGATGGCGAACTCCATGGCATCTACGGCCTCGAACTCGCCCGCGGTCTGGCCCTCGAGCACGATGTCGGCAATGGTTAGGCGCCAGCGCTGATCGAACTCGCGCCGGACGGCGGCTATTGCTGGGTTGCGGACCGACTGGGTCCACAGGTCGAGCCATGGCGACCACGATTCGGGCAGGTCCTCGTTCGGCTGAGGAAGGCAGCTCAAGGCCACGATCTGCTCCAGACGTGCCGCCGCGCTGTCCATGGTGGCAGACCGGGCGGCACCGATCTCGTACCAGGAGTCCTCGGCGCTGCGGAGCGCCTCGGTCAGCAACTCGTCCTTGGTGCTGAAGTAGTAGATGACCAGGGCCGGGCTGATGCCGGCTCGTTCGGCGATATCGGTGATGCGGGTATCGGCGAACCCACGTTCCGACATGACGGCCAACGTGATCTTGATCAACTCGCGGCGGCGCACGTCGCCTGGTCTTTTGGAAGTCGCATCAGGTCGAACAGTCACTGCAGTTCCTCGCTCACCGGCTCGATCGGCCGACACGTTATCGTCGTATCAGTTCCTGTTGTCTAACCGTTCGGGACCTCATACACTGAACGACCAGTCAGGAGTCTCCATTCGGGTACTCCGTCCGCACGCCTCAGGACCATCGGGGGATCTCATGAGCCAGTCGTACGACGCCATCGTCATCGGGGGTGGCCACAACGGAATGGTGGCCGGGGCCTACATGTCCAGGTCGGGAGCACGGACCGTGGTCCTCGAAAGCCGGCACAAAACGGGGGGGTCGGCCACCACCGACAGCCCGTGGCCCGAGGCGCCCGAGTTCAAGGTGACTCGGCTCAGCTATGTGATGAGCCTGCTGCCCCCGACGATCATGAACGACCTGCAGCTCGAGCGCCACGGCTACAAGGTGTTTCCGATGGGTCCCTACTACCAGGCGTTCCCCGAGGGCGGCTCCATCAAGATCTACGCCGACGACGCCCAGCGCAACTACGAGTCCATCGCCAGGTTCTCCAAGAAGGACGCCGAGGCCATGCCCAAGTGGGACGCATGGCTCGCCGGTCTGGCCGACGTGCTCGGACCACTTCTACTGCAGGTGCCGCCCAACATCGGCTCCCGCAAGCCCAAGGATCTGAAGGACACCCTGAAGCTGGCCTGGGGTCAGCGAGGCCTCGACGTCCGCACCGTCGGCGACATCACCCGCCTCTTCACCATGTCCATCGCCGACCTCCTCGATGACTGGTTCGAGTCCTGGCAGGTCAAAGCGCCCATCGCCGTCAACGGCGTGATCGGCACCTGGGCCGGCCCTATGGAGCCGGGCACGGCCTACGTCATGGCTCACCATTCCATCGGCGACATCGGCGACGGCCACCTCGGCAACTGGGGATTCCCCGAAGGGGGCATGGGAGCGGTGGCCGACGCCATCAAGAGCTCTGCCCTCAGCTTCGGCACCGAGATCCGCACCAACGCCAAGGTGGCCAAGGTGATCGTGAAGAACGGACGGGCCGCCGGTGTCGTCCTCGACAACGGCGACGAAATCCTCGCCCCCGTGGTCATCACCTCGCTCCACCCGAAGACGGCCTTCTTGGACCAGTTGGAGGAGAAGGACCTGCCCGACGACTTCGTCACCGACATCAAGCGGTGGAAGACCCGTAGCGGCGTAGTCAAGATCAACCTGGCCCTGTCCGAGCTGCCCAACTTCACCGCCGATCCGGGTAGCAACCTGCAAGAGCATCACACCGGCTCGGTGGAGATGGCCCCGTCGATGGAGTACATGGAGCAGGCCTTCTTGGATGCCCGGGCCGGCCGCCCAGCTGAGCGTCCCTTCAGCGACGGAGTCATCCCCACCACCTGGGACAAGACGCTATCGCCCGAGGGCACCCACATCATGTCGATGTTCACCCAGTGGGTTCCCCACGAGTGGGCCGAGGAGCCGCACCTCGACGAGCTCGAGGCCTATGCCGATCGCATGGTCGACTGCTACAACGACGTGGCGCCGAACTTCAAGGACTCCATCATCCACCGCGACGTGGTCGGCCCCTATGAGATGGAGCAAGAGTACGGGCTGATCGGCGGCAACATCTTCCACGGCGAGTTGTCGTTGGAGCAGCTGTTCACCAATCGCCCGGCCCCCGGGTTCGCCGACTACCGCACTCCAGTCACCGGCCTGTACAACGCCAGTTCGGCCACCCACGCCGGAGGGGGCGTGTGTGGCATCCCTGGCTGGCAGGCATCCAAGGCGGCCCTGGCCGATAAGAAGAAGCTGGCTCGGGGCGCCAAGTAGGGGTGGTGGCCCCGGACCCGTTGGCGGACCGGTCCAGCACTCTGGCTGGTGGGGTCGTTACGGCCGACGGGGCCGCCTTGGCCGATAGGGCCG